>JBAXED010000272.1:0-1500 GCA_037140615.1 Prolixibacteraceae bacterium | reverse complement strand
TTAGGGTAAACGGTATTTTATCTGTAAATTTGCATAATATATCAACTGAACATGGCAACACCACGATCGAAAAAGAAAGCTAATCTGGTACCTGAGGATAAACCAGTTGTGGAACTGGTAGTAGAACCCTATAAACCCAAGAGTAATGGGAAAAAATCCTTCCGTGGAGATTACAGACAAACAGCCATCTTAATAAAAATAGGAAAGGAGGGAGCGCTCAATGCCATCAGGGAGTCAAAGGCACTAGGATTGGAGATTACTTATATGGAAAAGGGGGTTATTGTCAAGGAAGATGCAAATGGGGTGAAAGTGAGAATTTCAGGGCCCCCAACCAATAGAAAAAAAGCACTGGGAAAGGGAAGTCATATTCCAAAAGGTACAATCTTGCATGTACGATAAAACTCGGCTCAGGGTGTTTGCCGGCCCAAACGGTTCGGGTAAAACGACTTTGTTCAAAGCATTTACAAAGCGCTACGATCCTGGATATTTTATTAATGCTGATGAATACGAACAGCAATTGACCAAAGGTGGGCTGATTGACCTGACAACTATTGGACTCAAGGCAACCCAAGCAGATCTGGATATTTTTTCGTTAACCACTGAGGCAAAATCTTTGGTTGAAAAAGCAAAATCAGAGGATGGGTCCATTGATATCGAGATTCGAGAAAATTTTATCGTTGATCGCACAAAGCAGTCTCATAGTTATGAGGCATCATATGCCGCTGCTTTCGTCCGATCATTATTGTTCCAGAATAACCGCTCATTTTCTATTGAGACCGTGATGAGTCACGAATCAAAAGTAGAAGCAATTCGGTTTGCGAATACATTGGGATACCGTACTTATCTTTATTTCGTCTGTACTGAGAATCCTGATATTAATATAGGCAGGGTTGCAAATAGAGTTTTCAAAGGCGGGCATCCTGTTGAAGATAGCCGCGTCAGGGACAGATTCAGTAGAACACTAAAGTTGTTGATTCCGGCAATTGGACTTGTATACAGGGCCTATATTTTTGATAATTCCGGAAAACAACAAATTAAATTGGTTGCGGAAGTATTTGAGGGCAATCTGAAAACCAAAGTGGGTACACTACCCCAGTGGTTCCGGGATTATTTATTGCCACATTACACAATCTAAATCTCTTAATTCCCGGCGACCTCATCTGTTTGTTATACTTCAAACCGGATAGATCACTTTCCTCTACTGTCGTTCCATGCCATACCAACCGCATAATTATCAGAACCAAACAACCTGCCGGATATTCCTCGACGCAAAAATGATGATCATCACATATTAAATGAGGTGCTTTCCCCTCCAGTTTTCCACCGACTTACCCGATTAATTCAGCGACCGCACATTACCGATGTGTTTTTCTACATGTATTCATAACCGAGTTCAGGTACATTAAAGAGCATATCCGCGATGAATACGCTGAGTAAGACTAAGAAGACGTATTTACGGATCAAAAAATGTTTTGGGTACCCATTTGGCTACCTGAAATG
>JBAXED010000271.1:0-1502 GCA_037140615.1 Prolixibacteraceae bacterium | reverse complement strand
TTTGATGGTTATCTCTTCCCACGGAATCCTAAAAAGAATTTACCGAATGAGAAGATTCTTTGTAAATTTGCCTAATGGAAAAAACCGGGTACATAGAGATTAAGATCAAAGGTTTGAAAGGTAACCTCGAACTTTCACCGGACAATTATGATATCCGGGAAGTCATTGGTATTCTGGAACAAGCTGAGAATCTATTATTCCCGGGAGAAAAGAAGGAAAGGCCAATAATCAGCTACAAACAAGAACCCGGATCCGTCAGACACTTGCTCCAGACAGGCATGCAGGCAATTATTGGGTTTACTGCCATTCTTGGACAGGTTTCTGCATCTCAGAACATCGATTTCTTAGAATTGAATACAGCTAAAGCCATCGAAACATTTCAAGATACTGCGGTTAAAAAGGATTATATAATAACATTAAAGACGTCATTGCAAGAGTCTTCGGAGTTGAGAATTGATAAAACAACACGTTACTACCGTACTTCCAACGTTTGGGCAGATGCTGAATTTTATTTTTATGGCAAGATTACCAACGCCGGCGGTAAGGAAAAGGTCAATATCCATCTGATGACGGATGATCTTGGCATTATTCGCATTGATACTCCACAAGAGACTTTAGAACAACTTGAGGAGAATATTTTATACAAATCGTACGGTGTTCGGGCATTGGGTAAACAAAATACTGAATCAGGTGAAATCGATAAGGGTAGCCTCAGATTTGTCGAGATGATTGACTATAGCCCCCGGTATGACAATGATTATTTACAAAAACTTCGTAATAAGGCAAGTACCTGGCTAAACACCATTAACCCGGACGAATGGCTTCGGGATATCAGGGGAGGTTACAATGTCTAGAGGAGTTTTACTGGATACAAGTTTTTTCCTTCGGTTTTTGAACGATACCGACCCCTTATTTAAGAATGCCGATGATTACTTCCGTTACTTCTTAAAGAATGATTTTTCCTTATTTATTTCAACAATCAGCGTAGCAGAGTTTTGTGTTGGAGGAACTGCTGATCAGTTGCCTTTAAAGAATCTGAAGATTTTACCATTCAATTTCGATCATGCCCGCAGGACGGGACAATTTGCAAGGATTTTATTTGATAGCAGAAAGAAAGGATTGATTGATTTCAAAGAGAGACAACTAATCCCTAACGACTCCAAACTTTTTGCTCAAGCGGATTCCGAAGCTCAAATTGAATATTATCTAACAACAGATGTAGAGAGTATTAAAGCTTTCAACATTTTAAAACAATCTGACAAACCATTGTTTACGATCATCGACTTAAACCACACCTATTCTGAAATCTTTGGGATTCTAGACATATAAGTCTCCTCCTTTTTTTTAGTCCAGCTCAAACACACATAAAGAGAGTCCTGCGAAGTCAGGACTTTTTTTTATGGTCAAAAGTCCTATAGAAAATACTGTCCTTTATTATCCCCCCACACCATTGTACTATTGCTCCCATGAATTCAACTTTTATCAGGTTGTGGGATGTTCTG
>JBAXED010000270.1:0-1552 GCA_037140615.1 Prolixibacteraceae bacterium | reverse complement strand
AACTCGAAGATCTTCAAAAATTCGCTTACTTCTTCGACGGAATCGAGTATGTCACCTTCGAGGTAGCAAAAATGAAACAGGCCGACAGCTTCGGAAGAGATTACACAGTTTATGTATCTCATGCAGAAGAAGAAAAAACAGAAAAGCCTGCTAAATCACCCCCTGCAAAAGCACCAAGAAAACAAAAAGAAATATTGGAGCCGGTCACCTCAGACGATCTTCCTTTCTAAGGGAAAAAGAGCCTTGCCGAGCAAGGTTTTTTTATGGTCGCCATATTACTCACTTCTGAGAAACGACCAGGAGAAAGTGTTGCACAAACAAGACAATGATTATTGTGGGAGTTCCATCTGGCAAATAAAAAACAAGACAATGATCAGATGAAACGACCATGAGAAAATGCTTCGCACACAGGAGAATGTTTATTGTGGGAGTTCCATCTGGCCGTTAAAAAACAAAATAATAATCAGATGAAATGCCCAATTTATACATAATATCAGGATGCAACGGAGCCGGAAAGACAACAGCCTCCTACTCAGTTTTGCCAGATATGCTTGATTGTAAAGAATTTGTAAATGCTGATGAAATCGCAAGAGGGCTATCTCCATTTCAGCCTGATAAAGTTGCCATACAAGCTGGACGTATCATGCTGAATAGGATAAGTGAATTAATTATGTGATTACTGGATGATTTTTGACAACTCAGAGACCCCGGTCTCTTTAATTGCTGAAGGCTTCCGGAATATAGAAATTGAAATTTACAGACAAGATATTTATAAGCAAATCATAAAATTATGAATAAAGAGAAAGTTAATGATATACGAAATAAAATAATTGAAGGTATTGAATTAGCCTACGATCGGCTTTTGATTGCAAAGCAGAAAGAAGATTCCGAACTTGTTTTTTCCAGTAAAGGGAAAATTGTTAAGGTGAAAGCCAGGGATTTGCTTGCAAAAAAGTTATAGCAAAAAATAGATTATCGCTAAAACTTTTCCAAAGTTGAAGCTTTTGTACAAAATATTTTCGAATTTAAAAACTTTGGAAAAGTTATCAACCTACTTCGTTTCCGTCTTGACGCTCTATGCGGGTGCGGCCGGCTCTGGCGTTTTCTCTCTGCCAGCAAAAGATCCAAAATTTAAACTCAGCGTAAAGCGGATGGTGTTGGCCAGCGGATTGTTCTGGTTCATCTAATGGCGTCATGTAGTTCAATATCATGATTTTGAACAAGGAAGGCAAAAAAGAGTAATAAAGGTAATTGTCTTTCAGGGAAACGGGACAGGTTTTGGAAGCTTAATAACCCTGACAAAGTGTAAATTTGTTGAAGCTGTCCGTTTAATTTTATATTTTGATTGAAAATAATACTGAAATACTTTGCAATTTGTGAAGTTGCAGTTAACTTTGTGCATTGAAGAACCAAGGTACACATGCTGAATACAGCAAGATAGACGCTAAGATAATATAACAGAAAGGAAAAGAAATGATGGAAAAGAAATTTATTGAAATTACAGAAATTCATACACCAGAATTATTTAAACAAGTGTCAGAATATACCGATG
>JBAXED010000269.1:0-1621 GCA_037140615.1 Prolixibacteraceae bacterium | reverse complement strand
AAAGTAGAGGAGACTGTAACCGGTTTATTGTAATTCCGCAACATCCAGCCCGTAAACCTGCTTTGCAGATGATCCTCGCGCTTGTCGGGAAGAAATGTGGGATAGTCGCCAAAGGCCTGGTCGCAATACATCACTCCCTCCTTGTCAAATCCTGATGGCCACATTCCGATACGGCGTTCGAAGTTATTTTTTACTGAAATGGAGATGGTTGAGACGTGCCAGTAATTTTTCCAGCGATCCTGAAAAGTAGCACCATGCCCTGCCCCGTTGGCAAATCCTCCAGGCTTATAACTAAAAGGCATCGATTGAGCAGTAAATGGCCCTAAGGGGGAATCACCTACTACAACACCATCGGCATAACCACTGAATTCTGTACCGGGAGCACCATACTGAAGGTAATATTTTCCGTTGTGCCGGGTCATCCAGGCTCCTTCCATAAATGGGTCGAGGAAGGTATCGTCCATGTGCTCTCCGAAACGCTGCCAGCCATATCTCCAGGGTTCAAGCAGGTAAAGCTCTTTGCGGGTTCCAACGGGGCGCATGGTTTTGCGGTTAAGTTCGATGCCATACAATGGGAACCGGTTGCTGCTTCCGTTGTACATGTAAAATTTACCATCCTCATCTGTAAAGAATGCAGGATCCCATCCCCCGATTTCCAGCGAGTCGACAAGCGGTTCCCAGCTGTTGCTTTTGGGATCGGTACTCATCCACAGGGTGAAATTCTTTGTATAAGTTGAACCAAAAACCAGCATTGTATCTCCTACAATGCCAACTGCCGGTGCGCAGAGTTCATCATAACCCGAATTCCACGGACGCAGGAATTTTTTGGAAATGAAATTCCAGTTGAGCAGGTCATGGCTCCACCAGTAGCCCCATTGGTTGGTTGCGAAGAGAAAATAATCGTCTTTGTATTGAACGATGACAGGATCTGCGGTAGCACGGTGACGTCCGGCTTCACTGAAATTGGGAATTGGCGTATAACCGTAATCCAGGTTGATGGGATTGCAGTAAGTTTTTTTGTTTTGAGCGGATAAATTCAGATATCCAGCACAACAGAGTGCAAGTACAAGGGAAACGGAAGCGATTATTTTTTTTTTCATGGTAAAATTGAAACCCTAAGTTAATCAAATCTTTGCCTTTGTCAATAATTTAATAGCCTACCCTTAAAGATGAATGGTCACTATCGGAATGTCAATGCGATCTTTACTCCCAAAAAGACCAGGAATCCTCCCAGGGTGAAGTTGATCATTTTTTCGTACTTAAGGAAAATCCTTTGAATTTTTGGCTGGGCCAGGAAGATGGTGACGATGCTGAACCAACTAAATGCAGTTACCATGATGATGGCCGAGATAATCAGGATAATGGATACCGGCGTTGAATTTCCGATCACAAAAGTGAAAAGGCTCAGGAAAAACAGGGTAGCTTTTGGATTGAGGACATTGGTGAGAAACCCCATTTTGAATGCCTGTGAAGGGGAGAGGTCAATAGCTGCCTTTCCGGCGGTAAGATCCAGTTTGGATGCTTTTGCCAGCATGGAACCAATCCCGATGTAGAGCAGGTAGCCCGCCCCAAGAAATTTGATAAGGGAGAACAAAATAACAGATTTGGAGATGAGAAGGCC
>JBAXED010000268.1:0-1730 GCA_037140615.1 Prolixibacteraceae bacterium | reverse complement strand
AGGAGACATCCCGACTAAAAGGCCAGCTTACCAGCTATGAAAACTTCGAGTCAGAAAGAGTTTCTTACCAAGATCAAATTGCCCAAAAAGACCAAACGATTAATCAACTGGATACGACTATCAATCAGTTGGACCAGACGATCAATCAATTGGATGCGACCATAAGCAAGTTGAAACAACAGGTCGATACGCTTCTTCGGAAGATCTGGGGCAAATCCAGCGAACGATTCATCAATGAGGATCCACAGCAGAGGTGCCTCGATTTTGAGGGACTCGACCTGCTGCCGGAGGAAGAGGAGCTTGCCACCAGTGCCAAACAGGAGATAGAACAGTACAAGACCATCCGTGTTCCTCTACAGACAAAAGACCACCCTGTTCGCAAACCTCTGCCAGAAAGCCTCCCCAGAGAAGAATGCCACATTTATCCGGATAATCTTGACCTGGAAAAGTGGACAGAGCTCACACCGGAGGTCACAGAAGTATTGGAACGCGACCCTGCAAGATGGTATGTGCGCAGGATCATTCGTCACAAATATGCACTGAAGGACAAAAGCCTTGAGGTTGAAAAGCAAATCATCACGGCTCCAATGCCTGTACTGCCTATAGCCAAAAGCTACGCCGGAGCAACCCTTTTAGCCGATATTTGCATTGACAAATACGTAAACCATCTTCCTTTTTATCGCCAGATCCAGATGTTTCAGCAACAGGGCATATCCATCTCTCCGGCCACGATCAACGGGTGGTTCCAGAATGTGGCCGACCTGATGCGACCAACTTATTACAGGCTTATGGAGATAGTTCTTAGTTCTGACTATATCCAGAGCGATGAAACCACGATCCCGGTAATAAATAATGAAAAGCACAAGGCCGTAAAAGGATATATCTGGATGGTCCGAGCGGTGATGCGGGACCTGGTCTTCTTTCTTTACGATCATGGTTCCCGGGCACAAAAGGTTGCATTGCAAATGTTCAAGGATTATCAGGGAGTAATCCAGACGGATGCTTATGCTGTGTATGATATTTACGAAAATAAGAAAGGTGTTTTGCCAATTGGCTGCTGGGCACATTGTCGACGACGATTTGATGAAGCTTTAAAGGAGGATAAAGCCAGGGCATCGTATGCGCTGGAACAAATAGGCCTGCTTTATGATGTCGAAAGACGTGCTGATCAGGAGCAACTTTCCTTTGAAGAGCGATCCGAATTGCGCTGCCGGCTTTCATATCCCATTATGGTGGCCTTTGAAAAATGGATGGCAAATGAATACCCCAAAGTTTTGCCCAAAGGACGTATTGGACAGGCTATCAAATACACTTACAGTATCTACCACAAATTAACCCGGTACCATTTGGATGGCCGACTCAGGATAGATAACAACCTGGCGGAAAATGCTGTCAGAGGAATCGCACTTGGACGGAAAAACTGGTTGTTCTGCGGCAATCATGAAGCGGCCGATAATGCAGCAATTATGTATTCAATGCTGGGATGTTGCAAGGCAAGCGGTGTAAACTTCCGCGACTGGCTGGTCTTCTTTCTGAACAACGTCCACAATTACGATAAGGATTACAGCAAAGATTTGGCAGAACTTCTTCCGCACAACTTCAAACTCCAAAACCAAAATTAAAACACAACCTTCTCCAAGGTCTTGCAAAGTTCTCTGAACATTTTGGAGAAACTTTGAAAGTTTAATCTGATATTTACAAAAACAAGACGGGGTTCACCGAATGCTTAC
>JBAXED010000267.1:0-1737 GCA_037140615.1 Prolixibacteraceae bacterium | reverse complement strand
CTGCCTACAATATGAAATTATCAGACCAGCGTGCGAAATCCGCGGCCGCCTATCTATACTCAAAAGGGATAGCCAAAGAGCGGATTGTCGGCAAGGGATATGGTGAGACATTGCTGCTGAACAAATGTTCGGATGGTGTACCCTGCACCGAAGCAGAGCATCAGGTAAACCGGAGGACGGAATTCAAAATCCTGAAAATGGAGTGACTTTTTATACCTTTTTGATAAACCTAAAACTAACCAGATACAAACAATTTTAAAGTGAAGTCAACCCTTAAGGCTCCCTCGAGTAAGAAAAAAATCTTTTTTCTCGAAAAATCACTCTTTCCGTTCCTGTTTTTTATTTTAGCAGGATTTCTGAACCAGGCAAATGGTCAGTCGTTGTTGCGCATAACCGGAAATTCGGCTATTTGCAACGGCACAAGTACCACCCTGGCCGTGAAGGTGGATGGTGGTTATGGGCCGTACACGGTGGTTTACAACAATGGTACCAGCGATTTTACTGTTACCGGTTATAAAAGCAATGACACGGATGGGGACGACCCAATTACGATAACCCCTACCTCCACAAAATCTTATCATCTGGTGAGCGTTACATTTGGTGGAGGAAATTCCCTGCCGGTAGATGGTGCAGCAGTTACAGTCACCGTTAATCCGCTGCCTTCGGAGCCGAATATCAGCACCAATCCAGCATCGCCTGAGTGTCCGGGCGTAAATTTTACCCTTTCGGCATCTGCCACCAATGGCAACACCTATGAGCTTTGGAATCAAGCCAATACAACTAAAATTGGGGATATTCCTTATACCGGTAGTATCAATGCTACCACCATATACAAGGTTAGGGCGATAGGTGCACAGACATTGGCCTGTACCACTACTTCCGCCGATTACACAGTTACGGTAGACAATGTTAAACCGACCCTCACCAATCCGGGTTCTCAAACCCTAAGCACAAACTCGGGCGATTGCAAGGCTGTTTTGCCTGATTACAGGAGCCTGGCTACTGCACATGACAATTGTACGGCAGACATATCTATTGTTAAGACTCAAACTCCTGCTGCCGGGACAGAGCTTACCGGCGGCCATAATTCAACACAATCAGTTACCATTCGGTCTACCGATGCAAGTGGAAATTATGTGGATCAAACCTTTACAGTAACGGTTAAGGACAATACCAATCCAAGAATTACTGGTTCAGCTGTATCTGGAAATAAAAATACCGATAACGGACAGTGCTATTACACCGTTTCAGGAACAGAATTTGATCCAACAACGACTACCGATAATTGTGGATTATTAAGAAGAACCTACAAAATTAACAGCGGAACAGAAACCGGAACCAATGCAACTACTTCACTGGACTTAGTTCACCTTGCCAAAGGAGCCAATATCATCCTATGGAAAGCTTACGATATCAATGGCAACACCAGCACCTGGACTTTCACTATTACCGTAGTTGATGACCAGAATCCGGCAATTACCAATCTGCCGGCCGACCGTGACCTGAATATGAGTTCAACTCTTTGCACGGCGGTACTTCCCAGTTACATTTCAACGCTAAGTATTACAGCCACTGATAATTGCGGCTCAGGAGGGGTTGTGTTAACCCAATCGCCTGCTGCCGGAACTATTTTGAGCGGGGGTCATAATTCGACACAACTTATCACTATTACTGCAACCGATGCAAGCGGCAAATTCAGCACCGGAACTTTTACCGTTACAGTGAAAGATACTCAGT
>JBAXED010000266.1:0-1757 GCA_037140615.1 Prolixibacteraceae bacterium | reverse complement strand
TTCGGTTTAATCCAAACACCGCAAGAAGCTTGTCGATATCGATCCAAAAGGTATTCGAATTGTAATAACTTAGATTAAATTCGATCTTCTCATCGGGTAGTGCGAGACCTTCCACTAGGCGAATCTGTCCGTTTATTTTGGCCAGGCCACCACCGCGGTCGTCCAACTTGCGGGTAATCAATTCGACCGTCATGGCCTTTTGCTGCTGGATATGGTAACCAAGCACAGCAGGATCAGCATTGGCCCCCAAAGTATCAATGTTGTGCAGCAACAGGTATTTTAAATTGGGATTGTCCTCCATCAATTGTCTGAGCGTGCCATTGAGAAACAGGTTCGGTATCTCGTACCAATGTCCTACCGGATGAATGCACTGCGAAGATAAGTTGTCCCGGTAATCTTCGGCTTCGCCGGATGATCTAATCTTCATCCGCGTTTTCCGTCCGAAACGATCTGTAATTTTTTTCTATATGCTACCGCGGACGGTTGATCTCCCTGCATTTCTGTCCCGGGGTTCCGCTTCGCTGCACCCCGGGTTACAATACTGGTCATCCCTGACGGGATTAAACCCCACTCACCGTACAAAGTCAGAGTTGTATTTTAGGTCAATTAGTGAAGAACAAAGACTTTATCTTCCTGAGCAATAATGAAAGAAGCGGAATCCAAATATCCAATAATCGTTAACCAAAATTTCTGGAAATATTGATGCATACCATTCAGTGTCAAGTTGCCAAAACGGAAATAAATTACTTTTGGGTGATTATCGGTGGTCAGGAATAAATCATAGAAATCGGCATCTTTTGAAAGCAAAATAAGATGGTTGTTCAATGCATAATTCCATATTTCCCTATCTGTCATTCTGGGGTCAATGTCTGCAACGTGAATGAAATCTGCTGCATTGAAGTAGGAAAACCTTTTGGGAAGGTTCACATCAACTAAAAATTTATAAGTTTCAACTGGCTTTAAGTTCATGCGATAGTATACTTTTATCAGCAATTCTGCGCGCAAATTCAAGACAGGCCAATATATCCTCTTTTTCAAGCACAGGATACGCGTTCAAGATATTTACAGTGGTTTCTCCTGCTGCCAGAAAATCGAGTATTGTCGCAGCAGTAATTCGCATTCCCCTAATAACAGGCTTTCCATTACAAATTTCGGGATTGACTATTATTCTTTGCATTAAACTCTCCATGTGTTATTTTTGAAACAAATTTAGCAATATTGCACATATAAAGCGATAGGAATACAATATTTTAGCAAAATAGGGGGCAACCTCTCTGCTCGGGGACAGGTGTGTTTCCTTCCTTCCGTCCGAAAAGATCTGTTAATCGTTTTTGTAAATGCTACCGCGGACGGTTGGTCTTTCATCATTCGTTTTCTACAAACAGGGCGCCGCTCCGCGGCTTTCAAATCTCCGTTTCGCCGTTTCATTTCTTCCCCGTTTCAATATTTTGCCGTAATTGATCGGACGGCCACACAGGTCCGCCCCTGCACTTCCCATCTTCTCAGTGCCCATCTTCTCACCCTCCCATCTCCGTTTCCCCGTTTCTCCGTTTCAATATTTTGCTGTAACTGATCGCGCGGACGCAGGCCGCCCCTACAATCTCATGTCTCATGTCTCATCTCTCATCTCTCATGTCTCCAAGATCAATCCCACCTACAAATCGAATCTATATAATCTTTCGACCCATCCCTCAACCACCCATCCAGTTGAGACACGTCTTTGAGTTGCTGGCCCCGCATTCTGGGGACATTGAGGT
>JBAXED010000265.1:0-1794 GCA_037140615.1 Prolixibacteraceae bacterium | reverse complement strand
TGGTATTTCCGTTGAAGTCGTTGACAGCACCGATCAGCATATTGTTCGAGATGTTGTCGAGATGTCCCCTGTATTTCAACCACGGACCTGCCATTGAAATATGGTCGGTGGTACATTTTCCACGGGCTTTGATGAGAAGTGAAAGTTGCGTCAGATCTGTGCCATTCCATGGCTGAAATGGTTCGAGCAATTGTAGCCTATCGGAAGTTGGATCGACCGAAACTTCAAGGTGTCTGAATTCTTTGGATGGCGGAATCAATCCGGCATCTTCAACTGCAAAACCCCTTGCTGGAAGGTCATCCCCATGAGGAATATCCAGCATCACTTTTTCGCCGGCCTGGTTGACCAGAAAATCGGTAACAGGATTAAAGTCGAGCGTTCCGGCGATAGCAAATGCCGTCACGATTTCCGGAGAAGCCACAAATCCATGCGTCTTTGGGTTTCCGTCAGTACGTTTGGCAAAATTCCGGTTGAAAGAGGTCATGATGGAGTTTTCCGGTAGCTCGTCTGCATTTTCGCGTGCCCACTGTCCGATGCAAGGGCCGCAGGCATTGGCAAGGACGACGCCCCCGATTGATTCAAATGCTTTCAGATACTGATCCCTGTCGACGGTAAACCTGACAAGTTCAGACCCCGGTGTGACCGTAAATTTGGCTTTTACTTTTAGGTTTTTGGCATTGGCCTGAAGCGCCACAGAAGCGGCCCTGCTCATATCTTCGTAGGAAGAGTTGGTACATGAACCGATCAGTCCGACTTCCATCTCCATCGGCCAGTTTTTTTCTTTGGCCACTTTCTTGAACTGTGAGAGTGGTGTGGCCAGATCGGGTGTGAACGGTCCGTTGATATGCGGTTCCAGTTCAGATAGGTTGATCTCTATCAGTTGATCAAAATATTTTTCAGGATGAAGGTAGACTTCAGCATCCCCGTTGAGGTACTCTGATATACCATCGGCAAGGCCAGCGATATCTGCACGACCGGTTGCTTTAAGGTATTTGGCCATGTTCAGGTCGTATCCGAAAATGGAAGTGGTTGCGCCAATTTCGGCTCCCATATTGCAAATTGTTCCTTTACCTGTGCAAGAAATTGTAGACGCACCTTCGCCAAAATATTCGACTATGGCACCGGTTCCACCTTTGACGGTGAGAAGTCCGGCAACTTTAAGAATGACATCTTTTGGCGAGCTCCAGCCATTCAGCTTTCCGGTTAATTTGATGCCGATCAGTTTTGGGAATTTCAGTTCCCAAGGGATTCCGGTCATCACATCCACAGCATCTGCTCCACCCACACCAATGGCGATCATCCCAAGTCCGCCGGCATTAACAGTATGCGAATCCGTTCCTACCATCATTCCTCCCGGGAAAGCATAGTTTTCAAGAACCACCTGGTGAATAATTCCGGCACCCGGTTTCCAGAAACCGATACCATATCTTTTTGAAACTGTTGCAAGGAAATTGTAGACCTCCTTGTTGGTGTTTTCTGCATTTTTAAGGTCTGTAATGGCACCCTCTTTGGCCAGAATCAGGTGGTCGCAGTGAACAGTCGAAGGAACAGCGGCTTCTTCTTTGCCCGCCTGCATAAACTGCAACAAGGCCATTTGTGCCGTTGCATCCTGCATAGCCACACGATCCGGATTGAAATTTACGTAAGAATTGCCTCTTTCGAAAGGAATAGCAGGAAGTTGCTCAGAAAGATGAGCATAGAGAATTTTTTCTGTCAACGTAACCGGCCGGCCGAGTAATTTTTTCAGTTTTTCTGTTTTCTGAGGAAACTCAGTGTAAACCTTTTTAATCATTT
>JBAXED010000264.1:0-1794 GCA_037140615.1 Prolixibacteraceae bacterium | reverse complement strand
AAATGATTAAAAAGGTTTACACTGAGTTTCCTCAGAAAACAGAAAAACTGAAAAAGTTACTCGGCCGGCCGGTTACGTTGACAGAAAAGATTCTCTATGCGCATCTTTCAGAACAACTACCTGCTGTTCCCTTCGAAAGAGGCAATTCTTACGTAAATTTCAATCCGGATCGTGTAGCTATGCAGGATGCAACGGCACAAATGGCCTTGTTGCAGTTTATGCAGGCGGGAAAAGAGGAAGCTGCCGTTCCTTCGACTGTTCATTGCGACCACCTGATCCTGGCCAAAGAGGGTGCCATAACAGACCTTAAAAATGCGGAAAACACCAACAAGGAGGTCTACAATTTTCTTGCAACAGTTTCAAAAAGATATGGCATCGGGTTCTGGAAACCGGGTGCCGGAATTATCCACCAGGTGGTTCTTGAGAACTATGCTTTCCCTGGAGGAATGATGGTAGGAACTGATTCACATACTGTCAATGCCGGCGGACTTGGGATGATCGCCATTGGTGTGGGTGGAGCAGATGCTGTGGATGTGATGACCGGAATCCCTTGGGAACTGAAATTCCCAAAACTGATCGGCATCAAATTAACCGGAAAGCTGAATGGCTGGAGCTCGCCAAAAGATGTCATTCTTAAAGTTGCCGGACTTCTCACCGTCAAAGGTGGAACCGGTGCCATAGTCGAATATTTTGGCGAAGGTGCGTCTACAATTTCTTGCACAGGTAAAGGAACAATTTGCAATATGGGAGCCGAAATTGGCGCAACCACTTCCATTTTCGGATACGACCTGAACATGGCCAAATACCTTAAAGCAACCGGTCGTGCAGATATCGCTGGCCTTGCCGATGGTATATCAGAGTACCTCAACGGGGATGCTGAAGTCTACCTTCATCCTGAAAAATATTTTGATCAACTGATAGAGATCAACCTATCTGAACTGGAACCGCATATCAACGGACCGTTCACACCCGATCTGGCCACACCACTCTCACAGTTCAAGAAAGTGGCCAAAGAAAAAAACTGGCCGATGGAGATGGAAGTCGGACTGATCGGTTCATGTACCAACTCTTCCTACGAAGATATGAGCAGGGCCGCTTCAGTGGCACTTCAGGCCAATGCCAAAAACCTGAAGGTAAAAGCCAAATTTACGGTCACGCCAGGGTCTGAACTAGTCAGGTTTACCGTCGACAGGGATCAATACCTGAAAGCATTTGAATCGATTGGTGGCGTCGTCCTTGCCAATGCCTGCGGGCCTTGCATCGGACAGTGGGCACGCGAAAATGCAGACCAGCTACCCGAAAACTCAATTATGACCTCTTTCAACCGGAATTTCGCCAAACGTACTGACGGAAACCCAAAGACACATGGATTTGTGGCTTCTCCTGAGATCGTGACGGCATTTGCTATCGCCGGAACACTCGACTTTAATCCTATTACCGATTTTCTTATCAACCAGACAGGCGAAAAAGTGATGCTGGATATTCCCTATGGGGATGACCTTCCGGCAAAGGGTTTTGCTGTGGAAGATGCCGGATTGATTCCGCCATCCAAAGAATTCAGGCACCTCGAAGTTTCGGTTGATCCCTCCTCCGATAGGTTACAATTGCTCGAACCATTTCAACCATGGAATGGCAAAGATCTTACACAACTTTCACTTCTCATCAAGGCCCGTGGGAAATGTACCACCGACCATATTTCAATGGCTGGTCCTTGGTTGAAATACAGGGGACATCTCGATAACATCTCGAACAATATGCTGATCGGTGCTGTCAACGACTTCAACGGAAATACCA
>JBAXED010000263.1:0-1873 GCA_037140615.1 Prolixibacteraceae bacterium | reverse complement strand
GTCGGGGATAAAATCGTTGCTCATGATCACCTGGTCTTCAAGGTGATGTTTCAGAATTATCTCCTGGTAAGGCTTGGGATCGCAGTAAAATTCACCGGCAACCAGCAATTTGATCTTCATCCGGCGCAACCGTTCATCGGCAAAGGCCTCCAGGAGCAAATCCAACCCTTTATAGTCACGGATAAAACCAAAAAACAACACGTAATGGTAATCCGGATCAAGTTGCAACCGTCCAAGCGCTTCTTGTTTTGAGATCGGATCACCGAAATTGTCGTACAATGGATGCGGACAAAATAGTTTGGGTTTCGCGGGATCAAATTTTTCAAGATCGTCCATCACCGATTTCGACATGGCGGCACATCCATCCACACTGCCAATCCAGTAGGACGAAAGCAACCTGTCACCCGGTCGGTGCTCATGTGGTATGAGGTTGTCTATGATGGTTATGATCCTTGAATGTTTGTTTCCTTTGATGATCCGGCAAATCGTACCGAAGCAGGGCGCCATAAATGGCATCCAGAATTTGACGATCACCAGGTCAGGCTTCTGTTTGCGTAGTTCAAGTCCGATTTTAATCCAGTTGAGTGGATTGATGCTGTTTACTTTGATGAAGATGGGAAGATTTTCAGGTGCCGGCTCCGACGACAGTTGTGTTTTGCCCGGAACCAGGATGGAAGGATACTGAAGGCTGAAGGTGTAAATGATGGCATCAGCACCATTGGCACGGTATTCGCGAATGAGCCGTCCGTTGAATGTTGCCAGCCCGCCCCTCAGCGGGTGGGCAGGTCCGATCAATACAACTTTCTGCGGGGTATTCATTCCACACCCAGTTTCTCTTCAATCAGGTAATGGTTCCGGTCGGATGAACTTCTTGACACAAGTTCGCCCAGGAATCCTGCAACAAACAATTGGGTACCAATCACCATGGCAAGCAATCCGAAGAAAAACAACGGTCGCTCAGTCATTTTAACCCCCAGGTTGAAAAATTTCTCATAGGCGAGATAACCGGCAATGATAAACCCTCCCAGGAAAATCAGGCTCCCCCAGAGTCCGAAGAAATGCATCGGCCTTTTTCCAAAGCGGGAGGTAAAAGTGATGGTAACCAGGTCGAGATATCCTTTATAAAAACGGTCGAGCCCATACTTGGTCTTTCCGAATTTACGCTTCTGATGGTGCACCACCTTTTCCCCGATTTTCGAAAAACCGGCCCATTTTGCCAGGAAAGGAATATACCGGTGCATGTCTCCATATACCTCAATGCTCTTCACCACGGAATTTTTGTATGCTTTCAACCCGCAATTAAAATCATGTAGTTTGATCCCCGACATCCGGCGGGCCGACCAGTTATAAAATTTTGTCGGTATCGTCTTGGATATCGGATCATGCCGTTTTTTCTTCCATCCCGAAACAAGGTCGTATCCCTGTTCAACAATCATCCTGTACATTTCGGGCAGTTCATCCGGGCTATCCTGGAGATCGGCATCCATGGTAAAAACAACATCCCCGGCTGCGGCAATGAAGCCAACATTTAAAGCAGCAGCTTTGCCGTAATTCCGCCGGAATTTAATTCCTTTTACACCGGGATTGGAAACCATGATATTTTGAATCACTTGCCAGGACTGGTCTTTGCTGCCATCATCCACGAAAATTATTTCATAGGAATAATGATTTGCCAGCATTACGCGGTCAATCCAGGCAGCAAGTTCAGGGAGGGATTCTTCTTCGTTGAAAAGGGGAATAACAATGGAAACATTCATCCGGAAACGATTACTCTGTGATTTTCAGGGAGGGATCTTCCTTTTTCAGAAAAATCGCAATGATCAGACCAAGAATTGCTGAAATAGCAGCATAGGCTGCCAGTCCCCACACAACC
>JBAXED010000262.1:0-1874 GCA_037140615.1 Prolixibacteraceae bacterium | reverse complement strand
CAAAAGTGACAACCGCAAGGATTTTGAAACACTTCGTCTCGATATTCATACCGACATACGGGAGATTTTACGGCGGATGGACGATGTTTATCTTAAAAGGAAAGAATAAATAGCAAAAACAAGGATAAACAAATTGATTGATCAGTATTGTACCTTTGCATTAATCTACTCTTTATTTGCAAGTTAAGGCCTGGAATGGCTGCATTTTGCCAGAGGGAAACTTAACTTTCTGGTAATGACACCTAACTTGTATTATGTTCATTTTGACGTCAGGTCGGTGTTGCCTAACACCAAATTTTATAATGAATAAATCGATATGGCTCACCATGTCAAGGTATTAAACAGGTTGGAATGTTAACAATGTGCTGCAACTTTGTGCAGCAAGGGGAGCCTTACTGGACAAGCCGGCAGAAATGTCGGCTTTTTCTTTCAGTACCAAGGGATCTCGTGGTTGCAACTCTTAGCATATCTAACATCAATTTTCTAAAAGGCGCTTAGGCCGAAAAAAATTACCACCGATGTGTGATTTATTAAAATTATAATATAAGATTATGTACATCATTTGTGAGTTTTATTTCCTATCTTTGATTTTCTCGACCGAAACTATAGAAGGGTGGTTGGGATAAGTTTAAACATTATCATTCGCTTATGAAAACGGTACATTTATTCATGACCGTCTTTTTGCTTTCCATTTGTTTGGTCACTAATTCCCGGGCTCAGGCACCAGAGTGGCTATGGGCGAAAAGTTCCGATGGAGAGGGCTTGCCATATTCCGTTGCAGAGGATCCCTCCGGTAACTATTATTTAACCGGTTTCTTTAACCTGAATTATTCATAAAAAATAGGAAAAGTTTGTTATCTCATTGATATTCATTATCTTTGAGGCTGCCAAGCAAATAACTAACTTTTCCATGAGTAAAAATACAAAAAGCCACGATACCAACCCCATTTCTTCGACAGAAAATTTTTCTTCTACCCTTTTTACCCTTACTCCGGTTTCCAAAAAGCCAATAGAAATGAGCTTTTCAGCCGAGAAAATTTCCTCGAATGGAGGGTTGTTGTTATTACGAGAGATGGAAGCGCGGAACGGCATCTTACAATCCATTACCAATTGTATTGCTGAGGATCGTCACTCTGGGTATGTAAAACATTCGATTAGCTCAATGCTGACCCAGCGGGTGTTTCAAATCGCTGCCGGATACGAAGATGCCAATGATTGCGACACGTTGCGTGACGATATGGTATTGAAAATTTGCGCGGAAGTATTGCCAGAAAGTGGAAATTCTTTGTCTTCACAGCCAACGATGAGCCGGTTTGAAAATTCCCTTTCACGGTGCGAACTTTACAAGATTGCATTAGCATTTGTCGATAATTTTATCCAATCCTATTCAGAGGAGCCCTCTGTCATTATTCTTGACCCCGATGACACGAACAGTAATACTTACGGGGCGCAGCAACTGGCGCTGTTCAATGAATATTATGGCGAATACTGCTATATGCCATTGCATATCTATGAGGGTCAGAGTGGAAAATTAATCAGCACGATTTTAAAGCCTGGCCGCAGAAGTAAAACCGCTGATGTTTTTTCCATTTTACAACGCATCATTACCCATTTACGCAAGGTCTGGAAAAACACGATGATCATTGTACGCGGAGATGGTCATTTCTGTAGCAAAGAACTCATGGCATGGGCAACAGGACAGGACAAGGTTCATTTTCTTACCGGGCTTACCGGCAATAAGTTACTGAATGACCTGGCCAGGGTTACCATTGACTCGGCAAAGAAACAGTTTAAAAGTACCGGCAAGCCGGTAAAACGATACCATAGTTTTGACTATGCAGCAGGTTCGTGGAGTGGGCCACAACGTGTTATCG
>JBAXED010000261.1:0-1879 GCA_037140615.1 Prolixibacteraceae bacterium | reverse complement strand
TCCTCTAAACAAGTTGAGCTAAAATATCAGGTCTGAGTTTAACAGCAGACCCTAAATAATATGTTTTATAAATGAACTGACCTATATTTTTTTGGGAAACTTAGAATGGATCAACATTTCGAAAGAGTATATACCTTTCGCGACTGAACAAATTATAAGATATGCTTGAACTTTATGAAACGATTTTTCTTTACCTTTTTTACACTGATATCTACGATACTGATATATGCGCAGAATATTTCTGTCTCCTCATTTAAAGTTCGTCCAATGGATTTGGACGCAAGGGTAAATTCTCCTTTAAAAGATCAAAACGGTGATATCTGCGCTCTTATTAAGATTGTTACTTCAGAGACAGGATTTAGCTGGGACGGCGATCAGTTAGGAATTGTAAAGGCAGAGACAAAGACTGGAGAATACTGGCTTTATGTGCCTTTTGGATCCAAACGATTAACAATAAAACACCCTAAATATGGATTACTAAGAGATTATTTGTATCCGGAACCAGTAGAAAAAGCTTGTGTTTATGAACTAGTAGTCTCTACTTGTGAAAAAATTCATGATCAAGTTATTGTTTCTTTAACTTCTAATGTCATTCCTGAAGATGCTGAAATTTATTTCAACAATAATCTTCTTAAAACAAATAGATACTGCTGAAAATGACTTCTCCTTTTGGCAAAAAAATTGCAATTTGTAATGCGACAAAAGGTTAATAATTTATCGGAAAGCTCACATCCTTCGTTTGGGATGGAACTTTGGCGGCCATAGCAGGACCTAGACCTTCCCTACTAAGGATTATTTTTATACGTTTGTCAAAAAAAGTATGGATAAACAACTTTTAAATAGGATTACAATCAATCCGGAGATTTGTCAAGGTAGACCAACTATCAGAAATACGCGTTATACCGTGGATCTTATACTTGACTTACTATCCTCTGGGATGAGTAAAAGCGATATTATTGAGGATTATCCAGCATTAGAAAGTAATGATATTAAATCGTGCCTGGCATTTGCTTCCAGACTGTCCAAAGTTAAATTGTAAGCTTTATTGAATGTTTATCTTTGCGTCAGTTCGAATTCAAAAACCCTACCATCTTGGTTAATTATCTTGACAACCTGAATGAGGCCCAGCAGCAGGCAGTTAAAAATTTCCAGGGGCCTTCCCTGATTATTGCAGGTGCCGGATCTGGTAAAACCAGAGTTCTTACATACCGGATAGCTCATTTGCTTCAAAATGGCATTCCACCATCCTCCATTCTGGCACTGACTTTTACGAACAAGGCAGCCAGGGAAATGAAGGAAAGAATATCCACGGTAGTCGGTCCTCAGGTTGCCAGACATCTCTGGATGGGAACATTTCATTCCATTTTTTCAAGGATCCTTCGAACAGAATCTTCTCTGATCGACTATCCCTCAACTTTCACCATTTATGATACGCAGGATGCCAAAAGTCTGCTAAGAACTATCATCAAAAGCATGGCACTGGAGGAAAATACTTACAAGCCTTCCTCCGTTATGGGCCGTATTTCTGCAGCGAAGAACAACCTGATCCTGCCTTTGGGGTACCGGCAAAATGAATCAATCCGTGAAGCTGACCAGGCAGCCAGGATTCCCCGCACCGGCGAGATTTATGAAGAATATGCCAGACGGTGCAAAAACGCCGGAGCCATGGATTTTGACGATCTGTTGCTGATGACCAATGTGCTTTTCAAGCGTTTCCCCGAAACAATGCAGAAATACCAGCATATATTTAGATACATCCTGGTTGATGAGTACCAGGACACCAATCTCTCTCAATACCTTATTGTCAAAAAACTCGCTGAGCTTCACAAAAATATCAGCGTGGTAGGCGACGACGCCCAGAGTATTTATTCCTTCCGGG
>JBAXED010000260.1:0-1923 GCA_037140615.1 Prolixibacteraceae bacterium | reverse complement strand
CCGGGTCGTTGTATGAGATACCTGTTGTTGGGCACATCAGATGTCGTGAAAAATAGCGCACCGAACCGGCATCCGGATCGAGGATCATCACAATTCCCTCGCCATGCTTCATGGCCCTGTCAAGTGATTCCCGTAGGCGTTTTCGATCCTTTTCTTCTACCACAAGCTTGTCAATCACCATCTCAATGTGGTGCCCCTTGTACCTGTCTACCTTGTATCCGTGGGTCAACTCAACGATCTCTCCGTCAACCCTGGCATGCAGAAATCCGCGCCTGCGGATCTGTTCGAAGAGTTCACGGTAGTGACCTTTTCGACCCTTTACAATGGGAGCCAAAAGGATGGTTCGTTTATTGCTGTAATCCTGGAGAATCAGGTCGATAATCTGATCGTCGCTATATTTGACCATTTTCTCGCCTGTGTTGTATGAAAAGGCATCCCCTGCCCGGGCAAAGAGCAAACGCAGGAAATCATAGATCTCAGTAACAGTCCCTACCGTGGATCTGGGGTTTCTGTTGGTCGTTTTTTGTTCAATGGAGATGACCGGACTTAATCCCGAAATTTCATCTACATCGGGCCGCTCCATGTTGCCAAGGAAACTTCTGGCGTAGGCAGAAAAAGTTTCAATGTATCTGCGTTGGCCTTCTGCATAAATAGTATCAAAAGCGAGCGAAGATTTTCCGCTACCACTCAATCCCGTGATAACGGTTAGCTTGTTCCTTGGGATTTCAACAGTGATGTTTTTCAGGTTGTGCTCACGGGCTCCCCTGACGATAATTTTCTCTTCGCCGTCCATGGATTCCTCCTTCAATTTTTAAACTCAAAAGCTCGTGTTCCTGCTTCCGGAATCTTGATCAAATAGCTCCTTTTGGATGGATTTTTCAGGTATGACTGCCTAAGCCAAGGATTGAAATATTTAAGAATCTTATAGTTAATACCTTGATTGTGTGCAAATATTGCAAAATTGGATACACTCCCTGTTAAAACAATTTCTTTGCAGTTAAGGATAGGATATTTCTCACCCTCGCTCACTTTAAAGCCATATTTTTCTGGATTTTCCAAAATTAATTTCAGCGCAAGAATTCTATATACATATCTGGCAGTCTCATCATTAAGCAAAAGATCGAAATAGTTTTTGCTGTCCTGCAACTCTGTCTGTCTCTTGATTCCACTTATTCCGGCGTTGTAGGAAGCTGCAACACTGATCCAATTGCCGTACTGGTGGTATGCGTGCATCAGATACTTACATGCGGCTTCAGTTGATTTTTCCATGTTGTACCGTTCATCTACCTCGTTGCTGACTTCAAGTCCATTTTCGGTTGCAGCTTTTTTCATAAGTTGCCACAATCCAGAAGCGCCGGCAGGTGAAGTGATTTTCTCCTGAAAACCGCTTTCGGCCAATGATAGGTATTTAAAATCATCAGGGATGTTATTTTTCTTCAAAATGGGTTCAATCAAATTGAAATATCGCTTTGACTTCTTTAGGTACATAATAGTCTGTGACTGGAAATAACTGTTTACCAGAAGTTCCCGGTCGAGAGACTCGCGAACGTCAAAATTGCTTAGGGAAATTGTTTCTCCGGCGAATACCACCGAAGCAGGGATGTCAACAGGAGAAGTATAATTTCGTGAAACGACTTCTGCCGGTTGTGCTACCGGAGTGGAGTTGATGAAGAGTCCGCAAGAGATAATGCAGACAGCTATTAATGAGAATATTATTGCAAGAGTTGTGAGTGCTGATCTATTTTTAAGCATCTTGTTATACTTTCAAATTTGACAATTGGTGAATCTGCGAAGATACTTTTTTACATTGAAGGGTACAAGGGAGGGGAGAAGATGTGAGGGTGGGAAGCTATTCGAACGAAAAGGTTAGTCCGGTGAAAACACCCATTTGCAACGGTTTGAAGTTGATTTGATCGTTGCTGC
>JBAXED010000259.1:0-1958 GCA_037140615.1 Prolixibacteraceae bacterium | reverse complement strand
TTTGAAAAGAAATACAACTTTTTTTTTAGTTATTTTACAATATTTTAACAAATCATGGATCTGTAATTGAAAATATGTCAAAATGAGCTAATTTGTTCCAAATCTGAAGAATAACCCAGTTGTTTGAATTCATTACAATTTATACGAAGCCACACTCAAAATGTTACTCAAGCGAGGTGCGCATTGGGATGTGAAGCATCTCTAGTGAATAAGTTGAAATCTTCCCAAATTTAACAAGTCAGGTTAATAAATGTTTAGATTTCGTGATATTTTAGTTTACCAAAAAAAATCATTCCTATGCATTCGTTTTATATTTCAGCAATTTCAGGAAAAACAATTAAGTTAAATTCTGAAGAATCCAAGCATTGTATCAAAGTATTGAGGCTTAAAAAGGGGGACATAGTTCAGTTGATGAATGGGAAAGGCTCTGTTTTTGAAGCCATTATTGTAACTCCGGATGCTAAATCTTCTATTTTGGAAATAGTGGAAGAGAAAAAGTATCAGCAAGACCGTCAATTTCAATTAACTATTGCTATCGCACCTACAAAAAACATGGACCGCTTTGAATGGTTTGTTGAGAAATCTGTTGAAATTGGAATTGACAGGATTGTTCCGATAATTTGTCAACATTCAGAGCGAAAGGAGATTAAAGCGGAGCGGCTAGAAAAATTAATGATCTCAGCCATGAAACAATCGGGTCAAACTTTTCTACCGGAGTTGTCAGAAACCATCACATTCAAAGATTATGTAAATGAGTCCTTTGACGGAGATAAATTGATTGCCCATTGCGAAAATGGCATTAAGAAAATGCTTAAGGATTCAATTACACCTGGCCGGAATACCCTGATATGTATTGGACCGGAAGGAGATTTTGATTCGTCGGAGATTAACATAGCAATTGAAAAAGGTTTTACCCCTGTTTCTCTTGGCGAATCTAGATTAAGAACTGAGACTGCCGGAGTTGTTGCCTGCCACACAGCTATTTTAATCAATCAAAATAAACGCTAGCCAACAATATCCCTTGAAATAAAAAACCATCCGAAGGTTAACTTTCCGGATGGTTTTTTTATGCTCATTCCCTTACATGATGGAAGATATTATTTCTTTGACTGCTCCAGTTGAAGAGTTTTGGTAGGAGCATTACAAACGGATGATGGTCCCCAATATTGAATTGGTCCTGGATAAACGAATGAAGTATGAATAGCCCATTCTTCACGATTGGCTGCAAATGCTTTGAAAGGCTCTCCATTCATTTGAACGAGGGCTTTTTGGATGACCGGTTTCATGACACCGCTTCTGCGTTCCATGTTCATCATCATGGTAATAGGCACCCCACCAGCTACCCACTTTTCGGATGATTCGGTTGTATTTCTGACTGAGGCCATGTACCCTGATTTTCCGTCAGCAATCAATATTGCAGCAGTTTGACCCAAAGAATAGCAGTAATCGGCATCGAAATTAGAAGGCACTGCGCATCGGCCTTCATACCCAAAGAAGTGATTCTGAGCTGAGAATTTGACTTTGGCAATCCCTTGCTTTTTCAGGATAGACAATTGCTTTTCAACCATTTCGATCAACAATTTTTCTGTCTCAATCCTTGAAACCTGAACATTCCCATGAGGGTCGCGATCAAGAGTAAGTTGTTTGGCAATCCCTTTTGGCAAGACTTTAAACACTTTTCCTGAGGCATCTGAAAGGTGTTTGATGACATATTCACGTTTGTCGTCATCAGTTGGAATAGCGATAAATGCTTTTGATGTAGCAGATCCTTCTGCAAGCAACTCATTCAATTCTTCAATCAGAATTTTCATCTCAGGAATGAACTCAATTAAGCCTTCAGGAATCAAGGCAACGCCGAAATTTTCATTGTTAACTGCCCGCTTTGTAATAGTCCTAACAAGATCATCTACAATTTGCTGCAGAGTTTGCTCTTTAAATGCAACTTCCTCTGAAATCAG
>JBAXED010000258.1:0-1981 GCA_037140615.1 Prolixibacteraceae bacterium | reverse complement strand
GTAAATTCGATTATACGATTCTGGTGGTAGCAGATGAAAAAGAACGAATCGAGCGTGTGATAAGGAGAGATCATTCAACTGTTGAAGTGGTTTTACAGAGAATTCATCACCAGCTGCTTGATGCTGAAAAGAGAAAACTAGCCGATTTTATTATTGAAAATGATGATAATCAGCTTATTATTCCGCAAATTTTAAAATTGGATCAAATAATAAAATCAAAGAGTCATGTTTGGAAAATGGATAGGTAGTGGATTGGGATGGACTCTCGGCGGTCCTATCGGAGCTTTGGCAGGATTTGTTTTGGGAACATTGTTTGACTTGTCTGAGAAATCAAGCGCCAATGCTAATACGTTTCAAGGTGGAATGACAACTACTCCCAACGATTATATGTTTAGTTTGCTGGTGCTCGTTTCTTCTGTGCTGAATGCCGATGGTAAGATTATGAAATCAGAACTAAACTATGTAAAGGAATTCTTTAAGGTCAATTTTGGTCCTGAGGGTGCTCAGAATGCTTTAAGGATTCTTCAGGATCTTACAAAACAGAAAATTCCGGTCACTGATGTTTGTCTTCAGATTAAAAATTACATGGATTATCCCGGCCGACTTCAGCTCATCCATTTCCTCTTTGGAATTGCGTTATCTGACGGCGAGATGCATCCGGATGAGCTGAAATTAATCAGACTGATTTCTACTAATCTTGGTATCACTGCGGCTGATTATACTTCTATCGAAGCAATGATGATACCCAAAACTGACTGGGCTTATGATGTTTTGGAGTTAACTCCCTCATCCACAGATGAAGAGGTCAAAAAGGCTTATCGAAGAATGGCGATAAAATACCATCCAGATAAAGTAAGCTATTTGGGTGAAGAAATTCAACAGGCTGCCAATGAGAAGTTTAAAAAGGTGAACGAAGCCTATCAACTCATAAGTAAAGAACGCAATCTTTGATTTTCACTGAAATTCCTTGGTTTATATCAAAAATTTTCTTTATTTTCATAATTAAATTTAATCTAATTCATTCGTCATGAAAAAAACATTGTTGACAATTTCATTGCTGGCACTTGTAATGGTGACCTACGGACAGACTTTTGACCTTGGCATAAAAGCAGGGTATAATACCTCGCAACTTTCAGCCGACTTGAATACTATAAAGGCGGACTCAAAAGGGGGATACAATTTTGGGGCTTTTGGACGATTCGGTGGGAAGCACATTTACTTGCAACCAGAATTCTTGTATGTTGTTAGAAATGGTGGTTTTTCAGTTGGTTCATCTACGGATGCAATTAAAATGAAATCTATTCAGGTTCCAGTGTTGCTGGGTCTTAAACTGATTGACCTTAAGATTGCCTCAATTCGTGCTTTTACAGGTCCTGCCATCTCATTTTCAACAGGATATGAAAGCGACAAAAGCTTTAAATATAACTTTAATAAATCCACATGGGATTACCAGTTGGGCGCCGGAATTGATGTCTTGATGTTTACATTTGATATTCGTTATGAATGGGGATTATCCAAGTCATTTGATACATCCAGCATAGGTTCTAATTTCACATCTAAAGGAAACACATTCTCTGTAAACCTTGGGTTTAAATTTTTATAATTGAAAAATATATTAATTAAAAAGAGGCTGTCTCAAACTTTTGAGACAGCCTCTTTTTTTATTAAAGAATAAAAGGATTTTAACAATTCATTGCACCACAAACATTGATAACTTGCCCGGATACATAGGAAGATAGATCTGAAGCAAGGAATAGCGCAACTTTAGCTACCTCCTCAGGCAATCCTCCCCTTCTCATCGGAATGGACGCTTCCCATTGTTTGCGCGCATCTTCAGGTATTTTGGCAGTCATCTCAGTGATGATAAAACCGGGAGCAATTGCGTTGGAACGGATACCTCTGGAGCCCAGTTCTTTGGCAATGGATTTGGTAAAACCAATAATTCCGGCCTTTGAAGCAGAATAATTTGACTGACCGGCGT
>JBAXED010000257.1:0-1982 GCA_037140615.1 Prolixibacteraceae bacterium | reverse complement strand
GTAAATTCGATTATACGATTCTGGTGGTAGCAGATGAAAAAGAACGAATCGAGCGCGTGATAAAGAGAGATCATTCAACTGTTGAAGCGGTTTTACAGAGAATTCATCACCAGATGCGTGATGCTGAAAAGAGAAAACTAGCCGATTTTATTATTGAAAATAATGATAATCAGCTTATTATTCCGCAAATTTTAAAATTAGATCAAATAATAAAATCAAATAGTCATGTTTGGAAAATGGATAGGTAGTGGATTGGGATGGACACTTGGAGGTCCTATCGGAGCATTAGCAGGATTTGTTTTGGGAACATTGTTTGACTTGTCTGAGAAATCAAATGCCAATGGAAATACGTTTCAAGGTGGAATGACAACAACCCCCAACGATTATATGTTTAGTTTGCTGGTGCTCGTTTCTTCCGTGCTGAATGCCGATGGTAAGATTATGAAATCTGAACTAAACTATGTAAAAGAATTTTTTAAGGTCAATTTTGGTCCTGAAGGAGCTCAGAATGCATTAAGGATTCTTCAGGATCTTACAAAACAGAAAATTCCGGTCAATGATGTTTGTCTTCAGATAAAAAATTACATGGATTATCCGAGCCGACTGCAGCTCATCCATTTCCTCTTTGGAATTGCCTTATCTGATGGCGAGATGCATCCGGATGAACTGAAATTAATCAGACTGATTTCTACCAATCTTGGAATCACTACGGCTGATTATACTTCTATCGAAGCAATGATGATTCCAAAAACTGACTGGGCTTATGATGTTTTGGAGTTAACTCCATCATCCACAGATGAAGAGGTCAAAAAGGCATATCGAAGAATGGCGATAAAATACCATCCAGATAAAGTTAGCTATTTGGGCGAGGAAATTCAACAAGCTGCAAATGAGAAGTTTAAAAAAGTGAACGAAGCCTATCAACTCATCAGCAAAGAACGCAATCTTTGATTTTTACTGAAATTCCTTGGTTTATATCAAAATTTTGCTTTATTTACATAATTAAATTTAATCTAATTCATTCGTCATGAAAAAAACATTGTTGACAATTTCACTGCTGGCACTGATAGTAGTGACCAACGGACAGACTTTTGACCTGGGTGTAAAAGCAGGTTACAATACCTCAAAAATTTCTGCCGACTTGAATACGATAAAGGCGGACTCAAAAGGAGGATACAATTTTGGGGCATTTGCACGATTAGGAGGGAAACACATTTACTTACAACCAGAATTCTTGTATGTTGTTAGAAATGGAGGTTTTTCAGTTGGTTCATCTACCGGTGCAATTAAAATGAAATCTATTCAGGTTCCAGTGTTGCTGGGTCTTAAACTGATTGACCTTAAGATTGCCACGATTCGTGCTTTTACGGGTCCTGCTATCTCATTTTCAACAGGATATGAAAGCGATAAAAGTTTTACATATAACTTTAATAATTCCACATGGGATTACCAATTTGGCATAGGAGTTGATGTATTGATGTTTACATTTGATGTTCGCAAAGAATGGGGATTATCCAAGTCATTTGATACAACCAACCCCAGTTCTAACTTTACATCAAAAGGAAACACATTCTCTGTTAACCTTGGGTTTAAATTTTTATAACTGAGAAACATGTTAATATAAAAAAGAGGCTGTCTCAATATTTTGAGACAGCCTCTTTTTTATATAGGATTAAAAGGATTTTAGCAATTCATCGCCCCACAAACATTGATAACTTGCCCGGATACATATGAAGATAGATCTGACGCAAGGAATAGCGCAACTTTAGCTACCTCCTCTGGCAATCCTCCCCTTCTCATTGGAATGGACGCTTCCCATTGTTTGCGGGCATCTTCAGGTATTTTGGCAGTCATCTCGGTAATGATAAACCCTGGAGCAATCGCATTGGAGCGGATACCTCTGGAGCCCAATTCTTTTGCAATAGACTTGGTAAAACCAATAATTCCGGCCTTTGAAGCAGAATAATTTGACTGACCGGCGT
>JBAXED010000256.1:0-2104 GCA_037140615.1 Prolixibacteraceae bacterium | reverse complement strand
TTAACCATTAATCATTAACCATTAATCATTAACCATTAATCATTAACCATTAACCTCTCGCTACCGGCAACTTGATCGTCACTTTCGTTCCTTTGCCGGGTTCGCTCTGAAAGATGATCTCTCCATTCATCTCCTTGATAATCCCAAAAGTAATAGAAAGTCCCAAACCTGTGCCTTTTCCGGCCTCTTTTGTGGTATAAAAAGGTAACATAATTTTTTCGAGTTCTTCCGGCTTTATGCCGACCCCATTGTCTCTTACCTCAATAATCAGGTTTTTGGTGGATTGGCTCGCATTAATTTCTATCATTTTCTCGAAAGTCTGACCATTCCGTTCTTCCATTTCTTCGATGGCATCCTTCGAGTTGATGAGCAAGTTCAGGATAACCTGCTCAAATTGATAGGTGTTTCCAAAGGCCGGAGGAAGTTTCTCTTTTACATCTACTTTTAGTTCGATTAATTTATGTCTGAACTGCTCAGATATCATTGAAACTGCATTGCTGATACTCTCGTTTAGATCAAAAGAAGAATAGATCGTATCTTCCTGGCTACGGGAGAAAACCCTCACATGGTCGATGATATTTTTGATGCGAAAGATGTTTTCGTAGATCTTTTCGGTCTTCTTTTCGAGGTAACTTTTAGGAAGCGAATCTTCTTTGGAGGCAGCCAGCAGCATGTTGTCGAACAGGATCGACAGGGTATTGAGCGGTTGATTGATCTCGTGGGCGATACCTGTTGCCATCTCACCAAGTGTAGACATCCGGTCGTTGTGCATCATCTGTCGCTCCAGCTTCTTGCGGTGCGTAATGTCGTGGATCACTATCATAAACGCGATGGACTCACCGCAATTCCCCTGGATAAGTGTCGTACTGATTTCTGCGATGTAGGGAACATTCTTAATATTTGTCAGCTTCAGCTCGGCGCTCTGAACCAATCCATCTTCAAGTGTTTTGAGGTAGATTTCCCGAAATTTGCTTTTCAGTCCCTGGGGCAGAAACCGGAGAAGGTGTTTTCCGATCAGCTCATTTTTCGTTTCAGAACCGTAGAGTTCGAGGCCGATTTCAGAAACATCGGTGATCAAGCCTTTGGTGTCTACAATAATAATCCCTTCTGGGGAGGCATTCAGCAGGGTACGGTATTTCTCTTCGGATTTCATCAGTGCTGTAGCTGCCGCTTTTTGAAGGGTAATGTCTTTGCTGAAGCATAGATACTGATTCTCACCTAGTTTAACACCATCCAGGGTACACCATCTTATTTTGCCGTTTTTACTTCTGAAAGTCAGCTCAGTGTTTGCCGTACCGATATTGAGGAATTTCTGCAAGAATGAGTCCAACTGCTCTTTGCTTGATTCTGTAATAAGCTGTGATAGAGTCTTTTCCAGTAGTTCTTCTTTCGAATATCCGGTAATGCTGCACACTGCATTGTTCATCTCGAGGTACTGACCGTTCTTGTCCATGATAAACACACCGTCGGGGGCGTGTTCGATAAAGCTTCTGAACTTATCCTGGCTGTCGGCCAGTTCGGCATTGGATTTTGAGAGATTCTCCTCAAATTTTTTCAGGAGGCCCAGATCCTCGGGCATATTCATCCGCTGGTTGTACAGCTCGAGGAATACGTTGATTTTGCTTAGCAGGATTCCTCTGTTGACAGGTTTGAAGATGTAATCCACCGCACCGGATTCATACCCTTTCAGAATCTCTACCTGATCCTGGTAAACGGCTGTCAGAAAAATGATGGGAACAATGGCTCCAATCCTGCTTTCATTGATTTTTAAGGCGAGGGTATAGCCGTTCATTTCGGGCATTTGAACGTCCACGATAGCAAGAGCCAATTCCTTGTTTTTGATCAGTTCCAGTGCCTTCATTCCCGAGTTGGCCGCAATAATATTGGCCTTCGCGGTTTTTAAAACGATCTCCATGTAGGTTAGCATTTCTTTGGAGTCGTCAACGATTAATATATTGGGTAGTTCCATGCGGGTATGCAAAATTTGAGATGTTTAAATCGTTTGAGAGTGGGAGAGTGGGAGAGTGGGATGGTGAGAAAATGAGAGGGTGGGAGGGTGGGAGGTCTTTTCCCCCTCGAATCGCTCGGGGACCGGTCTCATTCT
>JBAXED010000255.1:0-2113 GCA_037140615.1 Prolixibacteraceae bacterium | reverse complement strand
GTATCTCGGCTGCAAAAAACAACCTGATCCTGCCTTCGGGGTACCGGCAAAGCGAATCAATCCGAGAGGCAGACCAGTCAGCCAGAATTCCCCGCACCGGTGAAATTTATGAAGAGTATGCCAGACGATGCAAAAACGCAGGAGCGATGGATTTTGACGATCTGCTGCTGATGACCAATGTGCTTTTCAGACGTTTTCCGGATACCGCTCAGAAATACCAGCATATATTCAGATACATCCTTGTCGATGAGTACCAGGATACCAATTTCTCTCAATACCTGATCGTCAAAAAATTGGCCGAACTGCACAAAAATATCAGTGTGGTAGGCGACGATGCCCAGAGTATTTATTCCTTCCGGGGAGCCAGGATTGAAAATATCCTCAATTTTAAAACCGATTATCCCGAATATAAAGTATACAAGCTTGAGCAAAATTACCGCTCGACCCAGACCATCGTCAATGCGGCCAACAGCATCATCTCCAAAAATAAAAATCAGCTGCAAAAGACTGTGTTCAGCGAAAATGATGCCGGAGCCAAAATCAAGGTATTGAATGCCCTAAACGACCAGGAAGAGGGTTATTTGGTTGTCAACGAGATATTTCAAAAACGGATGTCTGAACACGATAATTATTCTGATTTTGCCATCCTGTACCGGACCAATGCCCAGTCGAGGGTTTTTGAAGAAGTCCTTCGCAAACGAAATATCCCCTACAAAATTTATGGCGGACTTTCCTTTTACCAGCGAAAGGAAATCAAGGATCTTCTCGCCTATTTCAGGTTGGTGATCAACCAAAAAGATGATGAATCCTTTAAACGTATCATCAACTATCCCGTTAGGGGAATCGGAGCAACAACAATAGGAAAACTGGAAGAGTTTGCCAATCAGAGCAATAGCAGCATGTTTGCCGTTGCATCAGATTCAATACTTCTCCAAAAGGCAGGTCTGAACGGAGGTGCTGCTAAAAAAGTGACCGAATTCATTACCTTGATCGAGACCTTCTCCGACCGTTCGGTCACTTTGGAAGCCTATGAAATGGCCCAAAGAATTGCCTCAGAGGCAGGCATTCTTTCTGAGCTTTATCAGGATAAATCTCCCGAAAACATCAGCAGGTACGAAAACACCCAGGAGTTACTTAATGCCATTCAACAATTTACGCTCAGCGCTGTTGAAGAAGGCCATTCTGCTTTGCTGGCTAATTTTCTGGAAGAGGTTTCCTTGCTCACCGATCAGGACAATGAAAAAACTGAAGATTTTGACAAAGTGACCCTGATGACCGTTCATTCCTCCAAAGGATTGGAATTCAAAAATGTATTCGTTGTCGGACTGGAGGAGAACCTCTTTCCGTCCGGATTCTCCGGAACCATGACTTTGCCGGAACTCGAAGAAGAACGCAGATTATTTTACGTAGCCCTCACACGGGCAAAACATTCGGCATTTCTCTCATTTGCCCAACAGCGATTCAAATGGGGCAAGACAGAGTTTTGCAATCCAAGCCGCTTTATTGGCGAGATCGATTCACAATACCTGGATATGCAGAGCAGCCGGTTTTTCCAACATCACCTTTCCAATGATAATAGCAAAATGTCAACGGGCTTTGACAGAAGTCATTTTGAAAAAACTGAGAGAACTTCCTTCTCTCCACCAAAACCTTCCGGCACACTTGGCGCGAATTATAGAAGAGGAAACGATCCGGTTCCGAATGAACCATTCGATGCGGATGACCCCAACTCACTGCAAATAGGCATGTTTGTTGAGCACCAAAGGTTCGGAAGGGGGAAAATTGTCGATATTGAAGGTCTCATGCCAGAAAAGAAGGCAAAAGTATTCTTCGCCAATGCCGGAGAGAAACAATTGCTACTTAAATTTGCTAAATTAAAAATCGTAGAAGAATAGTCAAAAGTGTCACAAAGAGAAAAATCGCAAGCGATTTTTAAACTCAGTGAACTCCTTGGTGTTTTCTCATAAATTCTAGCAGAGGCATAAATAACAATATCCACTAAGTCTAAGATTGTTAGATAAATATTCTCTGTGTCAAAAATTTCAGCAGCCAAATAATATCGGATAAATTGATCGTCAAAATGTTTAACTTTGTCCCATAATATACAAATAGC
>JBAXED010000254.1:0-2124 GCA_037140615.1 Prolixibacteraceae bacterium | reverse complement strand
GCGGACGAAGGGACTCGAACCCCCACGCCTCTCGGCACCAGATCCTAAGTCTGGCACGGCTACCAATTACGCCACGTCCGCAAATTTCGAGCTGCAAATATACGATTATTTTTAATTCTGCCTACCTGTAATAAAAAATGGGTAATATTGAAGAGACGCCTTTCAAGGCGTCTAATAATTTGTGCATAAATTACAGACATGACGCTAAAGCATCGTTATTTGCGCAAGCAGGAGACGCGTTTGAAACGCGTCTCTACTAGGCGTCTCCGCTAACCTCTTCGATTTCGGCAGCATCTTTGCGCACCGGCCTGCGGAGTTCAAAGTTTTGTCCCAGATAGAGCCTGCGAACCTCATCGTCGGCTGCCAATTCCTCGGCAGTACCACTGTTTAGGATCCGACCATCATAGAGAAGATAGGATCTGTCGGTTATTGAGAGTGTCTCATGAACGTTGTGGTCTGTAATCAGGATTCCGATATTCTTATCTTTCAATTTGAAAACAATCTGCTGGATGTCTTCAACTGCAATCGGGTCTACACCGGCAAAAGGCTCATCAAGCAGAATGAACGCCGGATTGATAGCCAGGCATCTGGCAATCTCTGTTCGCCTGCGTTCTCCCCCTGAGAGTTGAATTCCAAGGCTTTTTCGTATGAGTTGTAAACCGAATTCAGTCAGCAAAGACTCCAGCTTTTCCCGCTGGTAATCTTTGGGAAAGTCAGTCATTTCAAGAATTGACCGGATGTTGTCTTCCACACTCATCTGTCTGAAAACGGAGGCTTCCTGAGCCAGATAGCCAATACCCAGTTTCGCCCGCTTGTAAACCGGGAAACCAGTGATCTCTGTGTCGTCAAGAAAGATATTGCCACCATCAGCTTTGATGAGTCCGACGATCATGTAAAAGGAGGTCGTTTTCCCTGCACCGTTTGGACCCAGCAATCCAACAATCTCACCCTGTTTCAATTCGATTGATACGCCCTTTACAACAGTCCGGTTACGGTATTTTTTGACGATATTTTCTGCTCTTAATTTCATGGCTATATTATCTATAGTTGTTCTTTTATCTTTAAGTGACTAAAGTGAGCTAAAGTGACTAAAGTGACTAAAGTTATGGACTCCGGTTATTGGTTCCAATCTTACATTAGAGCGAAGTACTTTATTAACTTTAGTCACTTTAGCTCACTTTAGTCACTCTTTTCAAGCTTCCAGCAAATCAGTATCCTTCCGTCTCTTCTCAACCATACGTGCCATTAGAATGCCAAGCTCATATAAGAGTGCCAATGGCCCTGTGACAAGCAACATGCTAAATGCATCGGGAGGTGTGATAATGGCGGCCAGACAAAGCAGGACAATAAAGGCATGCTTGCGGTAAGCCCTGAAAAACGAGGTCCCGGCCAAACCTACCTTTGCGAGAAAATACATGACAATGGGAAGCTCAAAAACGATGGCGCTTCCCAAAACTATCGTGGTAACTGTGCTAATATAAGATGTTAGGTTAATTTGATTGAGAACCTCCTGACTCACCTGATAACTGCCAAAAAAATGGGTGGTTAAAGGAACAATCAAAAAATAGCCAAAACTAACTCCGAGTAAGAAGAGAAAAGTACTATAAAAAACGGCTGCTGTCACATGTTTTCGCTCATTCTCATACAGGGCCGGACGAACAAAACGCCAAAATTCCCATAAAATATATGGAATTGAAATAATGATGCCACCAATAATAGCCAGATTCAAATGGATACTGAACTGACCCGCAAGCTCAATATTTATCAGCTGGAATGGTTTTGTATTGATGGCAAGATCGGGAGAGTTCAATTGGACTGCCAGCCAGCCGAAAAAGCGGTTGGTAACGAAATTGGGACTCCTGGGAGCCAAAATTACATCATCAAAAATAAATTGCCGGTTAAGGAAAACGATCACTCCAAAAAACACCACTGATGCCGAAGCGCGGACCAAATGCCATCTCAGCTCTTCCAAATGCTGAAGAAAAGACATTTCTTTTCCCTTTGAACTGCCATCGTCAGTACCTTTCGAGAAAATGGACTTTTTTTGTTTTTCTGCCATGAAAAAATCGACGTGATTTAAAACCAAATTTCGTCGCAAATATACAATTCTTTGTCCACAAGAAT
>JBAXED010000253.1:0-2133 GCA_037140615.1 Prolixibacteraceae bacterium | reverse complement strand
CACATGGTGTGGAATGTGGCCAAAAATCCAGTGCATACGACAGTTTCTGACACACATACCCATCTGATGTACGCTTATTCGGATGATGAGGGGGTATCCTGGAAAAGGAGTGATGGCACAGCTTTGGCCTTGCCAATTACTACTGAAAATGGCGAAGTCGTTTATTTAGAGGATCCCAAAGTCGATGCTTTGCGGATGTTCAATGCGGTTTGGTGCTCTTTAACTGCCGACAACAAGCCAGTTATCTTTCAATATTCCAATACCCGGAGCCAGGTAGTTGTCCTGAAAAATATCGCGCCAAATATCTGGAAGGATGAAACCACCACCTGGAATACCGGCTGGCCAGGTCAGGCATACAGCGATGACAATGGCTGGATAACGGTCGTAAATGGCGGTAAATGGATCCGAACGAACGACAACGGAGCCACTTTTAAAGATTATTTCCGCTCTGAAGCCAGCAAGCAGAGAGGAATTAACTCTGTTGACTATCAATATCTGCTCGAAACAGGCAAATTGAGATATGTTGAAGAGATGGATGCTGCGGAAATTCGAACCATCGCTTTTCAAAATGCTGATGCAGGACAGGTGATGCAACCGGAGATCTTTCCGGCCAGCGGAAGCCGTGCCCTGGGCGATACCACGGTTACCATTTCCTGTCAAGTGCCGGGTGCAACTATCCGGTATACCAGCGATGGAAGTGAGCCGACTGCTTCCAATGGAACACTTTATTCGACCCCTTTCAAAATCAGTACCGGTGCAGTTTTGACCAAAACGATCAAGGCCATCGCCTACAAAACAGGTAAAGTATCGAGTCGGTTGGCAGCGGCACAGATTACCATTGGCACCGGCACAGATAACATTCCTCCTACGACACCTTCCGGTCTGTCAGCTTCATCCATCACTTCAACAGGCTTTCAGGTGAAGTGGACACCATCCACCGATAACAGTGGTTTCGCTCCTGTTTATGAGGTGTACAGAGGGACAATCCTCACTGGTACTACTGCCGGAACTACCTATACCTTCTCCGGTTTAACACCTGCAACAACCTACGATATAACAGTGAAAGCAAAGGACAGCAATACGCCGCCCAATTTATCGGCAGCTAGTTCCGTGCTGAAAGTGACCACCAGCACCAATATGGCACAGATTTCCTTAGCATCCTCTGCACCGGCCATCGATGGCGTAAAAGAGGCATTGTGGCAGGGCGAGGTCTATCCGATAGCCATCAACAACGCAGGAGTAGTGAATAGTCCGGCTGATTTGAGCGGCTCTTTTGTGACCATGTTTGACAACAGCTATCTTTACTTCTTTGTGGATGTAACCGATAATCTGTTGAGCACCAACTTATCCTATTGGTTCGAAAATGATGCAGTGGAGTTTTACATCGATGGTTCAAACAAGAAGGGAAGCAGCTACGGTCCGACAGATTTTCAGTACTATTATGTTTATAACTCCAATGCATTGAAAGACAGTCACAATGGCACCACATCCGGCATCGAGGTTCTTCAGAAAAATAAAACCGGAGGATATACCCTTGAGGTGAAAATTCCATTGTCTTTGCTGGGCATTACCAATCCGGTCAATAACCAGAAAATTGGATTGGATGTGATGCTGATCGACAACGATGGGGCATGGAAGGGAAAGCTGGCCTGGTTCAATACTCTTGACAATTCGTGGCAATTTCCATACGCATTTGGTATCGGTGTTTTCATCAAAAGTCAGGTTGCGGATACTGAGCCACCTACTGTACCAACAGGACTGGTTGCTTCAGCCATCAATTCCAATAGTTTTATTTTGACCTGGACACCTTCGATCGATAACAGTGGTGCTTCTCCTGAATACGAGATCTACAACGGTGCCGTTTTGGCCGGCAGCACACAAAATACCTCCTTCTCGCTTACTGGCCTTACCCCTGCAACCACTTATGCGATAACAGTTAAGGCAAAAGACGGTGCAACTCCGCCCAATGTTTCGGCGGCAAGTCAGCCGTTTACAGTCGTTACAACTGTTGTTTCAGGCATCGATGATGAGCCAGTGGATAGTCACATAAAGAGTATTTTTTTTAAACCCAATCCTGTTTCGGAGGGAGAAGATGTAGAAATCGTTATAAATGGTTTCTCAGGCGAAGATCTG
>JBAXED010000252.1:0-2172 GCA_037140615.1 Prolixibacteraceae bacterium | reverse complement strand
GTCGTAATCTCCGGCAATTCAAGAGGCTCCGAAGGGAAAGTACTTGAAGTGGTCAGAGAAAAGGATCGTGCTATCGTAGAGGGAGTTAATCTGGTATCGAAACATACCAAGCCTAATTCCAAGCATCCTCAGGGAGGCATCATCAAACAAGAGGCGTCTATTCACGTTTCAAATTTGATGCTGAAAGATCCAAAAACAGGGAAACCTACCCGTATCGGGCGTAAACTCGATAAGAACGGGAAATTAGTCAGGTATTCAAAAAAATCAGGAGAGGAGATTAAGTAATGGGATACACACCTACTTTTAAGCGGAAATATCAGGAGGAGATCGTTCCTGCGTTGCAGAAAGAGTTTAGTTACAAATCTGTCATGCAGGTTCCTGTTCTTGAGAAAATTATCATCAACCAGGGTCTTGGTTCTGCTATTGCCGATAAGAAAATTATGGAAGTAGCCATTGAAGAGCTCACTTCTATTACTGGTCAGAAGCCAGTATCAACAATCTCCAAAAAGGACATTGCCAACTTCAAACTTCGTAAGAAAATGCCAATCGGTGTAAGGGTAACCTTGCGTGCAGACAGGATGTACGAATTCTTAGATCGTTTGGTTTGCATTGCACTGCCCCGTATCCGCGACTTCAAAGGAATCGGAGATAAATTCGATGGTAGTGGTAACTACACGCTTGGTGTAACTGAGCAGATTATTTTCCCGGAAATAGTGATGGACAAGGTAACCAAAATGAATGGTTACAACATTACTTTCGTCACGACTGCGAAGAACGACGAAGAGGGATATGCACTACTGAAGAATTTTGGTTTACCGTTCAAGAACGCAAAAAAGAACTAAAAGATATGGCTAAAGAATCAATGAAAGCCCGCGAAGTGAAGCGTGCAAAACTCGTTGAAAGGTTTGCAGAAAAACGTGCTAAATTAAAAGCTGAAGGAGACTACATTGGTATGAGCCTTCTGCCTAAAAATTCGGCTAAAATTCGTCTGCACAACCGTTGTAAACTGACCGGACGTCCGAAAGGATACATGCGTCAGTTTGGTGTTTCCAGAATTCAGTTCCGGGAAATGGCCTCTAGTGGCCTAATACCCGGAGTTAAAAAAGCAAGTTGGTAATCGTTTAAATTATTGCAAAGATGACAGATCCTATTGCAGATTACTTGACGCGACTTAGAAATGCGATCAAAGCAAAACATAAAGTCGTGGAAATCCCTGCGTCAAACATTAAAAAAGAGATTACCAGAATTCTGAAAGAAAAAGGGTATATACTCAATTATAAATTTGACGAAGAAGTCAATTATCAGGGAAGCATTAAAATTGCCTTGAAATACCATCCTGCTGATGGGACTCCGGCAATCAAAAATCTAAAACGTATCTCTAAGCCGGGACTTCGCCGCTATTGCGGAATTGAAGATGTGCCCAGGGTTTTGAACGGTTTGGGTATCGCTATTATCTCTACCTCCAAAGGTGTTATTACCGACAAAGAGGCTAAGGATATGAACGTTGGTGGTGAAATATTATGTTACGTTTATTAATTAAGGAGGATTATTATGTCAAGGATTGGAAAACTTCCCATTGATTTACCCGCCGGAGTTACGTTAAGCGTAGACAGTGAAAATGTTGTCACCGTTAAAGGTGCGCTGGGTACCCTGATACAGAAAGTAGACAAAGACATTGAGGTTGTGGTTGAAGCCAACCAGATTTTGGTGAAGCGTCCTACTGACCAAAAACGTCACCGTGCCATGCACGGCTTGTACCGCTCACTTCTGAACAACATGGTTCAGGGTGTATCGAAAGGCTATGAAGTGAAACTCGAGTTGGTTGGGGTTGGTTATCGTGCAGATTCTCAGGATCAGATTTTGGATCTGGTGTTGGGTCATTCTCACCATACTTATCTTGAATTGCCAAAAGAGGTTAGCGTTGTTGCTGTTACTGAAAAACGTACCAATCCGATTATTACACTCAAGTGTGCTGATAAACAATTGATCGGACATGTTGCGGCTAAAATCAGGTCGTTTAGGATGCCAGAACCTTACAAAGGCAAAGGTGTTAAATTTGTTGGCGAAGTATTACGTCGGAAAGCTGGTAAATCGGCTTCAAAAAAATAAATGATTTTTAGTTATGGCTCTCACAAAAATTCAAAGAAGAGATAGAATTCGCATGAGAATCCG
>JBAXED010000251.1:0-2175 GCA_037140615.1 Prolixibacteraceae bacterium | reverse complement strand
GAGATAGCTTTTCCACATCCTGTTGTATCATCGAGCTCAATTTTTGCTGATCCCAACTATTCAGGTTCTCCTGCGATTTGCTGAACAAGGCAGTTTTATCCAAAAATTTCAATACAACTTTGTTTTTTGTGATCAAAGCGGTGTAAACTTCGTTGGCCATCAGCAAGTCGTGCGCTTTCTCCAACCCCTCGTATTGCCCTGGCTTATTCGATTTGATAAAGGTGGAAAGTGCGTCCACAAAATCGAGCACGACCCGATCGCGGTAATTGATCTGGGCTACCACATTTCGACCCTGGTTCAATGTGTTTCTTAGCTGGATCGGATCGGCTTCCCTGACTGACTTGCAGGCTCCGAGGGCCATCAGCAGGTCAGTCCTGGCCGAAAGAAGGAACTTCCCATAGCTCTCCACACTTGCAGTCAGCAATTTGTTAATCACTTGAAAAGCTTCAACGGATGTGGCTTCCTTCACAGCCAACTCCACATCTGACGTCATTTTCAAAGCGCTAACATAATAGAAGTTGAAGTAACCCCTTAGCATTTTAAGTTTGGCGGTATCGGCTGCCAGCTCATTTTTAAGCAGAATATCTGCTTCAGAAACTTGTGTATTCCTATAATTGTTCACTTTCCCGATCGTCCCAGAAACAGATCGTTTGCTTAATCGTGGATAGTCAACAGAGATACCAATCAAGAAACCAATGACCAATGCCGCGATGATTCCGATTCCTATTATAAGAGACCTTGATTTTGACATTTTTAGGTATTTAACTTGTATTTTATGAGTTCAATTTTTTTTGTATTCCGGCAACCATCGGGATTAAAGGCCTGGCCATATAGTGCCCAATTTTTCGCCATCATTGATCTAAGGAGAGATCAGATAGCCTAGCATCTCTCTATCATCAAAGCCTAATTTTTCAGCATCAAAAGTAAAGTTTCCATATTTTCCTGATCCAAGTATCTCGGCATCACCTCCCCCAACTCCACCTTTTCCACCATTTCCACTCAGTTTCTCCATATCAAAACCTCCCAGCTTCTCCACATCACACCGCAATTTTTCAGAATCTTGAAAAAAAGCTTTGCTTAACTTCGCAGCATCGCCGGCACTTAATCTTTCTGCATCACCTACTTTTAATTTCTCTGCGTCCAAGGTCATTAATCTTTCGGCATCGCCGCCTTTTAATTTTTCAGCATCGGTGGTCATTAATCTTTCGGCATCGAGAGAATTTAATTTTTCGGCATCATTCATTTTAAATCTACCCAGTTTTTCCAAATCCTGCTGTATCATCGCATTCAATTTCTGCTGATCAAAAATATCGAGGCGCTCCTGAGATTTGCAGAACAAAGCAGTTTTATCCAGAAAATTCATCACCGATTTATTTTTTGTGATCATCGCGGTATAAATTTCATTGGTAATCAGCAGGTCGTGCGATTTTTCCAAGCCCGGATATTGCCCCGGTTTATTTGCTTTGATAAAAGTGGAAAGTACATCCACAAAATCAAGCACGATCCGGTCACGGTAATTGATTTGTGCTACCACGTTCCTACCCTGGTTCAAGGTGTTTCTCAGCAGGATCGGATCGGCTTCCTTGACAGACTTGCAGACCGCAAGGGATATTAGAAGATCAGTCCTGGCTTGTAGAAGGAATTTCCCATAGTTCTCCAAACTTGTGGTCAATGATTTGTTTTTGGCTTGAAAAGACTCAATGGCCTTGGCTTCCTTCACAGCCAACTCTACATCAGCGTTCATTTTCAAAGCACTAACGTAATAGAAGTTGAAGTATCCCTGCAACATTTTAAGTTTTGCAGTATCGGTTGCCAGCTCATTTTTAAGTTGGATATCCGCTTCTGAAACCTGGGTGTTTCTGTAATTGTTCACTTTCCCGATGGTTCCAGAAACGGATCGGTTGTTAATTCGTGGATAGTCGACAGAAATACCAATAAAAAAGCCGATGATCATTGCGATGATGATTCCGATTCCAACTAAAAGAGACTTTGATTTGGACATTTTTTTGATTTAAATTGTATTTGTTTGGAGTTGTCTTTATCCATGCAACGGATAAAATCTTCTGTCACGGATTTAAAAGAACCCGAGTAAGCATTTCCGTGTCCTTCTGACACTTTTGAACTAGTGTTATGTTAATTGTAAATTGACGGATATAATCTTTTTAATTTGATTCG
>JBAXED010000250.1:0-2200 GCA_037140615.1 Prolixibacteraceae bacterium | reverse complement strand
TGCTGACACGCATCATTGTTGAACCAGAGATACGCAACTGGAACGAAGCATTCTCCTTTTCTCTTAGCCGGGTAGAACAGGAGTCGGGTTGTATTTATATGGAGCGGCTCAGATTGGTCAACAACAAGCCCGTATTTTTTGACATCACCATGATTCCCAACATCAATCTTCCCCGGTTTATAGGCAGGAATATGGAGAATAAATCTCTGTTTGATGTCTTGAGAAAGAATTACCGATTGGAAGTCAAAGGGGGCGAACAACGGATTCTGGCTATCAAGGCCGATGATCGACTGCAAAAATATTTTGGCGTTCCGGCGGGTCATCCGGTAGTTCAGCTAAATAGGAAAATTGAGACCAACCGCGATGGGATTTATATTTACAGCCAGGTGTTTTGCAATACAGATGAGTTTGTGTTAAGCGGCAATTTTTAAAGAAGCTGAGGCTAAAGGCTAAAGTATTGAACTCAAAATATGCAAGCCAATGATGTAAATGAATGTGAAAATTGGAAAATGTGAAAATGTGAAAATGATCGCCCCACACAAATGTTTTTCAATTTCCACATTTCCACATTTTCCAATTTTCAATTTTCAATCGTTCAATTCGAAGATTGCTTCAATTTCTACCGGACAATTAGCCGGAAGTCCGGCAACACCGATGGCACTTCGGGCTCCTACCCCATTTTCAGTACCAAAAACCTCCTGCATCAGTTCGCTGCTACCGTTGATAACATAAGGATGCTTATCAAAATCGGGCGCTGCGTTGACCATTCCCAACAGTTTGACAACTCTTTTGATTTTATTCAGAGATCCCAGTTCGTGACGCAATGTGGCCAAAATTGCCAGTCCGGCGGCACGTGCAGCAAGTTTACCCTCCTCCAGATTGTGTTCAACCCCAACTTTACCCTGAATGAGCGATCCATCTGCATGGCTTGGAAGGTGTCCTGAAAGATAGGCCAGATTGCCGACTATGACCAAAGGACGATATAACCCTTTTGGGGCAGAAACCGGGGGCAGCTGCAATTGCAATTGTATGATTTTTGTCTCGTAATCCATTGTATATCAGTATTAATTTAATTGCAATTTTACCAAAAAATATTTGATTTTATTATTATTTGATCCCTTTTCGAATACCAGGGAATCACTATTAAGCGTATTGGTAATCAAATATTCACCGGCCATCAGCATATCTGAATTGCATACTTCAGGGTAATCCGGCATTTTATACGTCTCAAATTTGAACGTTAATTTGTTGTCAACCACTGAATATGATCCAGTGGTCAAACATGAATATGACTTCTGAAACCATGCTCCGCCGGATGGCCATTCGATGTATTTATTGGCACTAAATTCAATCTCGCACCAATAGCTGTTTTCCTGGTATTCAAAATAGCCCATGTACATCCCTTCATTAAAATTTATGGGAGTACTGGAAGACTCATCCTTCTTCTTGCAACCTGTCAGTAATACAACCAACACTAAAAAAACGAAGTATTTTATCATCCGAAAATTCTTTTTCAAAAATTCTACATCAGGTCATTCTGAAGAAGCACTATCACGGTAGAAAATGTGAAGAAAACCACCATGGTAGCTGAGATGACAATTACCTCCAATTCGCTAATTGTCAGTTGTATGCGTTGGTATGGGTGCACAGGAAAACCTTTTTTCTCCACAAAAACAAGCAATTTAAAGACACTCCAACCAATCAGCGATCCCAGCAGAATTCCGCCAAGGATATCTCCCGGGAAATGCACTCCAAGGTAAATCCTGGTGTAAGCGATGATGCAGGCCCAGGGAAAAATAAATATGGTGTAAGCCCTGTTATGAAAGAGCAGCGTAGTGAAAGTGGCAAAAGAAAATGCATTTGCGGCATGAGCAGAAACGAACCCATACAATCCGCCGGCATTAAAGAAGACATTGGCAAAAGGAGCAATTGTTGGGTCATTCGACGGACGAAGTCGCATCACGGAATGCTTTATTAATCCAGAGAGCTGGTCGGAAAGCAAGATAATTAAAGCAAGAGACAAAATGACCGGCAAAGCTTTTCTGCCATATTTCCTGATAATGACATAAAGCGTTACCCCATAAAACAACAACCAGGTAGGCGTGATGGTAAAAAGAGTCATCACATTATCCATCAGATCGCTGTGAAAGCTATTCAGGTAAAAAAACGCAGATTTGTCCCAATTGGAAAGAGTCTGTAT
>JBAXED010000249.1:0-2272 GCA_037140615.1 Prolixibacteraceae bacterium | reverse complement strand
TTCCCTTCAGCCACTCCATTTTGCGCAGTCGCCGATGGTGCTGAGAAGAAGGCAAAGGCCAAAGCAAAAGAGAAAATGGCAATAAAAATGTTGATCATTCCGGCATGGGCATAATTGGTGCATATTCGAACTACCTCTTTTGATGTTTCGACAGAAGCACTCTCTTCGGCATCATCACCCAGACGGATATTGTCCTTAATGTATTGAACCGCCCGGTAAGCTCCTGCCGTCACTGCCTGAATGGAGGCTCCTGTGAACCAGTAGACGACACTTCCGCCAGCCAGAAACCCCAGAATGGTATAAGGATTGAGGAGGCTGAGAATTAGCTCCGGTTGCACGCCGATTTTCTTTTGGATGATCAGAATCAGGGAGAATATCATGGTGGAAGCCCCCACCACGGCTGTCCCGATTAACACTGGTTTGGCAGTGGCTTTGAAGGTGTTCCCAGCTCCGTCGTTGGCTTCGAGATAGTGTTTGGCCTTGACAAAATCCGGCTTAAAGCCATAATCCTTTTCAATGTCAGCTTTGATATTTGGAATTTTTTCAATCAGCGATAGCTCATAAATGGATTGGGCATTGTCGGTTACCGGACCATAACTATCCACCGCAATGGTGACAGGTCCCATCCCAAGAAAACCGAAAGCCACAAGTCCGAAGGCGAAGATGGAAGGATAGACCATCAGGTTAGAGGGAATATAACCACTGGCGATGTAGGAAATATACATCAAAACAATAAAACACATGCCCAGCCAGAAAGCGCTAAAATTGCCTGAGACAAGTCCGGAGAGGATATTCAGCGAGGCTCCTCCCTGACGGGATGCTTCGACTGTTTCCAAAACATGTATCGATTTGGGACTGGTAAAAAGTTTGGTAATCTCAGGTATCAATGCAGCTCCGAATGTGCCGCAGCTGATGATGGTGGAGAGAGTTATCCAGAGATGGCCTGGCAGTTCGCCAATCAGGTAATAGCTTGAAACAAAAGTAACAACAATCGAGAAGAGGGAAGTTAGCCAAACCAGCATGGTGAGCGGCTCTTCGAAATCAATGTCCTCCTTCTCTTCGTGAAAGAGTTTGGTAAATAATTTGTTCACCTGAAAAGCACCGATGGAGGTGATCACCATCAGAATCCGCATGGCAAATATCCAGGTAAGAAAGGTGCTTTGGAAAAGAAGTTTTTCTGCTTCCGGCATGCTCTGACCAATGGCTAGTACGATAAAACTGATCAAGGCGACTCCGGTAACTCCGTATGTTTCGAATCCATCAGCTGTCGGTCCCACGCTGTCGCCGGCATTGTCACCTGCACAATCTGCGATGACCCCTGGATTCCGTGGATCGTCTTCCTGAATTTTGAATTCGATTTTCATCAGATCGCTGCCAATATCGGCTATTTTGGTAAAGATACCTCCCGCGATGCGGAGTGCACTGGCTCCCAATGATTCGCCGATGGCAAAACCGATAAAGGCAGCACCGGCCATACTTCTGGGTACAAAAAGCAGGATAATCAGCATCATAATCAGTTCAACGCAAATAAGCATGACTCCAATACTCATTCCTGCGTCGAGCGGGATGTTCAGCAATTTTACCGGTTTCCTTTCGAGGGAAGCAAATGCCATTCTGCTGTTGGCGTAGGTGTTCATCCTGATTCCAAACCAGGCCACGCTGTATGAACCCAGTATCCCTATCATCGTCCAGAAAAGGATCAGCATGACCTGTGCAACCGTGTATCCTTGTAAAAATCCAAAATAAAATCCGATGGCACTTCCGATCACTAAAAACAATACCACAATAAATTTTCCCTGCTGAATAAGATAGGTTTTGCAGGTTTCGAAAATTACACGGGAGACATTGAGCATGGATGGGTGAGCCGCAAGATGTTTTATCTTGAAGAATATCACAAGACCGAAGATGATCCCCAAAAAACAGACGACAAACCCGAGAAGCAAAAGGTTGTTCTGATCGGTTGACAACTGTGGAATTACCAGGTCCGCTTCACTTGCTGAGGCGATTACAATTTGCATAAATGCAAACAGGAAGAGGATTACTCTTTTCATAGGTTTGGTTTTAAGTTTGAGCCGTTTAGTTATCTCAAATATATATAAACCTACCTATCTAAATATGACTTATGTCAGTTGAGTTTGCGTCTAATTGAAGTTTCAATTCAGGGGCGATACGAAATCATGTTAATTTCGTAAATTGTCACCGTAAAAGCTTTTTAAAATTAACCATTAACCATTAACCATTAACCATTAACCATTAACCATTAACCATTAAC
>JBAXED010000248.1:0-2301 GCA_037140615.1 Prolixibacteraceae bacterium | reverse complement strand
AGTCTCCAAGTCTCCAAGTCTCCGAGTCTCCGAGTCCTCTTCAAACGGCTTCGCCTCCTCAGTCACACACAGCAACCAAGCAGGCATTATTTGTCTTAATCAGATTGGTTCTAAAGTATTTTCCCAATGAAAGTTTAGTAGGTTTTATCTGCAATCTAATTTCGGATATTAAAAAAACTAAAAATTGCCAACACTCACAAGTAAAACGACAAATTGGTTTCGGCCAGAAGTGGCAAAACCTTATCTTTTTCGGATAATTTCAGTGCTTCGGCAGGCAATTTCCAGTCGATTTTCAGTTCAGGATCGTCAAAACGGATGCCGAGATCGTGGGTGGGGGCATAGAGATTGTCTACCTTGTATGAAAAAATGGCATCCTCACTTAGAACAACAAACCCATGGGCAAATCCGCGGGGAATATAAAGCTGCAGTTTGTTAACATCGGAAAGTTCGACAGAAAACGATTGTTTGTAGGTTGGCGAGTTTCTGCGAAGGTCGACCACCACATCGAGAATGGTCCCGGTAATGCACCGCACCAGCTTGGCCTGAGTATAGGGAGGCTTTTGAAAATGGAGTCCGCGGAGCACGCCGTACCCGGATTTGGACTCGTTGTCCTGTATAAATTCTACATGTCCGACGGCTTTTTCGAACTCAGCCAGCTGGAAGGATTCGAAGAAATATCCGCGGGAATCGCCGAAGACTTTGGGTTCTAATATATATAAGCCGGGGAATGAAGTCGAACGAATGATCATTGAAGCGATGTTTGGAAGGTTTAAAAAGTTTATAGGGTTTGAAAAGTTTATAGGGTTTGAAATGTTTAACCCTTCAAACACAATTCAGGCAACCAATCCGGCGTCTATTTTTAAAATGTAACCGAGTCTTAGCATCATTTCATTGCAATCTTCCCAAAAGAGTCCGAATGTTTTTACATCTGCCAAACCCAACCGTGCCAGTATATCGCGCACAACTTCAGGGTCTTCACCTTGGATATCGCCTTCCATCATTGCATTCTCAGCCCATTCTACCAGGTCGCTAAGGTTGGTTTTATGCTGCAAATAGTTAAGAAGATTAACCGCGAGTTGTTGCTTCGTTATTATCATTTGTTTCAATTTTTATATGTCCTTTGTCAATTGGGTACTTTTCATGTACTTCAACCAGAATTCCTTTCGTTCTGCTGCCTTTTGCTAATATCCAATGGTTAAAATATTAATGAACAAATGTACAATTTATTTGAGCAAAGTGTAAAATATGAGCAATGAACAGATCGCATAGAGCCTCCTCAAGCTATCTTCTTCCTTTGGCAACGCGCAGAGCCGCCCCTACAATCTCACCCTCTCATTTTCTCATCTTCCCCCCTCGACCCCTCGGCTCCGCTCGGGGACCGGTGGACTCTCAACTCTCAGTTCTCAACTCTCAACTAAACTTAATAAATATTGTCCGTACTGATTCTTCTTTAAAAGATTCCCTTGAGCAAGAAGTTGAGTTTCATCGATCCATTTGTTTCTGAAGGCGATCTCTTCGAGGCAGGCGACTTTGAGTCCGGTGCGTTTTTCGATGGTGGCGATGAAGGAGCCGGCCTCTAGCAGCGATTCGTGGGTGCCGGTGTCGAGCCAGGCATAACCGCGGCCCATCAGCTCGACTTTGAGCTCGTGGCGATCGAGGTACTCCTGGTTCACGGTGGTGATTTCGAGCTCGCCGCGGGGAGAAGGTTTGATGTTTTTGGCTACTTCCACGACTGTGTTGGGGTAGAAATAGAGTCCGATGACGGCATAGTTCGACTTGGGCTTTTCGGGTTTCTCTTCGATGGAGGTGACGTTGCCACCAGCATCAAAAGTACAAACGCCGTAACGTTCGGGATCGTTGACCCAGTAGCCGAAAACGGTGGATTTGCGATTCAGGATTACCTGATCGACTGCCCTGTTGAGGAGCTCGATGAAGCCGTGACCGTAGAAAATATTGTCGCCCAGCACGAGACAGACGTCGTCGGTGCCGATAAATTTCTCTCCCAGGATAAATGCCTGAGCCAGGCCATCCGGCGATGGTTGTACCACATACTGCAGCTCCACGCCGAACTGGGAGCCATCGCCAAGGAGCCGGATAAATGCAGCCTGCTCTTCGGGGGTGGTGATAATCAGTATTTCACGAATCCCGGCCAGCATCAGCACCGACATCGGGTAATAGATCATGGGTTTGTCATAAATCGGGAGCAGCTGCTTGGAAGTGCCCAGTGTGATCGGGTGCAAGCGCGAGCCGGAGCCGCCGGCAAGGATGATGCCTTTCATTTGGTACGGGTAAGTTGGTTAT
>JBAXED010000247.1:0-2340 GCA_037140615.1 Prolixibacteraceae bacterium | reverse complement strand
ATGGTCAATTGGACAATCATGCACAAGATGAAAATTAATGCTACCGTTCTTTTCATGTGTAGATAATTTGTTTTTAATAGTCACACGGAATCCTCTTCTATTCAAATACTCTTATGAAGCATTTTTTCTTGAGGATTTCATAACAAACAGGTTAAGATAATATTTTGCCACGAATTTATTGTTAACAATCCATTACAAAATTTTAATAAAATTAAACATTTAATTTGTATGTTGTATTACATCTTTTAGAAAATTATATAATTTTTTTCGTCAACCTATTAAATGGGTTTTAAATGATAATTTCATACTATTATTATTTGTTTTTTTAAGTCAGTATGGATCTCCATGTTGATGAAATTTTTATCATAATCTTGGATGTTGTGAACCAACATGTTCGATTCGAGATTGGATTACAGACTTGATCTTTGCAAAAAGAAATAAATAAATTAAGTACAATAGTAACTTGCTGCTAGTATCACTATGAAAAAAATATTAATCATAATCCTTTCTCTCAATTGCTTTTTTGCCTTCGGACAGAAGATACATTTCGCCCATGTAACCGACACTCATGTAGGTGGTCAGACCGGAGCGTCTGACCTCGAAAAAACAATCGAAGACATTAACAGCCAAAAAGAGATTGATTTTGTCCTTCTCACCGGAGATATTACTGAATTTGGATCTGATGAGGAACTGCTTCAAGCCAAAAATATCATTGAAAAGCTCAATATCCCCTTCTATGCCTTACCAGGGAATCATGACTCCAAATGGTCGGAAAGTGGTGACAATAGTTTTGTCACCATCTTTGGATCAGAGAGGTTTTCATTCGAAAGGAATGGCATTCATTTTATCGGAACTGCCTCCGGACCCAACATGCGAATGGCTCCAGGACTAGTGCCCAGAGAGCAGATAGTTTTCCTTGATTCTGTTCTGAAATACCAAAAGGATCCTAATCAACCTGTCATCTTTGTTAATCATTACCCGTTGGATGAGGCTCTCTCAAATTGGTACGAAATAACAGACCGGCTTCATTCAGTAAACATCAAAGCCACACTTCTGGGTCATGGTCACAGGAATCACCTATATAATTTTGAAGGAATTCCAGGGGTCATGGGGCGTTCAAACCTTCAAACCAAAACAGCCGAAGTTGGCTACAATCTGGTTACCATCGAAAAGGACACCATGTTTTATGCTGAGAGGCTCTCATCGGGGAAAACCCTTCCAGTTTGGTGCAAAATTCCGGTAGGCAAAGGCTCAAATATTAATTCCAACGTCACTAATTCAGGTAGTACCAACCCTTCCAAATCTTTTCCAAGACCGGACTATTCCTCCAACCAGAAATATACAAATGTCAAAGAACTTGGGAAGATGCAGGATAAGAGTGACATTGGGACAGGGATAAGTTCAAGAAAAAATTTGGCCATTTATGGCAATGCCGCCGGAGAAATCGTGGCATTAGATATAAATTCCGGAAAGAAGATTTGGAGCTTCCCTACCGGTGGAAAGATCTTTTCTACTCCTGCGATAAGTGGGAACAAAGTGGTTTGTGCCTCGACCGACCATAATATCTATTGTCTGGATCTAAAAACCGGCAAAATGATCTGGATGCATCCGACCATCAAACCGATTGTAGCCTGCGCTGCGATAGAAGATGGTAAGGTATACATCGGATCTTCTGATGGTTCTTTCCGATGCATCAGCCTGGATGACGGAAGACTTTTCTGGAAGTTTGAAGGAGTGGAAAATTTCGTAGAATGTAAACCGCTCATTCTTAAAAATGATGTCTGTTTTGGTTCATGGGGAAACACATTCTATTCACTCAATAAGAGCACCGGGAAATTAAACTGGGCAAGAGAGAAATACAGCAACCGCATGCTTTCGCCTGCAGCAGTATGGCCGGTGGCCGCCAATGGTAAAATTTTTCTGGTTGCTCCCGATCGCCGTATGACCGCACTGGATGAGAAGACCGGAAAAGAAATCTGGGATTCGGAGAAATATTCGTGTAGGGAGTCAATCGGGATCTCCTCTGATCATAAACTTGTCTACATCAAAAATATGACCGGGGGCAATGTTGATGCATTTTTTACCGATTCGGCAGACCAGAAATTGGCATGGGAATGCCCTGCAGATCTTGGGTATGATATTGCTCCTTCACCCATCATCGATGCAGACAATAATATTTACGTTCCTACTTCATCCGGCATGGTAGTGGCCATTGACAAAAAAACGCATCGCGTAGCCTGGAAGCACAAAGTTTCCAATGCACTTATCAACTCTATCACGCCGGTTGGAAAACGAAGGTTGTTGATAAGTGTACTGGACGGACAGGTTGTTTGTTTAATG
>JBAXED010000246.1:0-2343 GCA_037140615.1 Prolixibacteraceae bacterium | reverse complement strand
TCAACCGGAAATCATAAAAGAAGTGAATGGTTTGGATGTGCCTGTTGTCCTTCCAATATTTCCCGTTTGATTTCCTCGTTGGGCGATTATGTTTATGCCAAAAATGAAACAGGTATTTGGGTAAATCTTTTTGTGGGAAGTGACACGAAGATCCTCCTTGGCAAGAATGAAATAGCCCTGAAGATGGAGACCAATTATCCCATTGATGGACAAGTGAAGATTCTGGTTAACCCCTCGAAAACCAGCATATTTAAACTTCATATCCGCAAACCGGGCTGGTGTTCAGGAACAGCTGTTCCCGGAGGGTTGTACAATTTTGATGCCGCCAATTCAGCACCGTCTGTCATAAAATTATCCGTGAATGGTAAGCCGGTTGTCGCCACCGAAGAAAAGGGGTATTTTATCCTCGACAGAACATGGAAAAAAGGTGATGTGGTGGAATACACCATGAACATGGAAGCCAAAAGAGTGGTGGCCAGAAACGAAGTTCAGTCCGACAAGGGAAGAGTTGCCCTGCAACGCGGACCATTGGTCTATTGTGTTGAAGGTGCCGATAACAATGGGAAAGCCCTGGATTTTATTTTCCCCGGCAATGCAGCCATCGTCGAAAAACCTTATTCGGTTGTAGATGAAAAAGTTGTTGCCTTAACAGCAAACGTCCCCATTTTAACCATTGGTACAGATGGCTTAAGTGCCCGGACAATAGTTAGTCAGATTACTGCTATCCCTTATTATTCGTGGTGCAACAGGGGAAGTAACCAAATGCAGGTATGGCTTCCAACGAGAATTATTGATATCAAAGCGAATTACTAAAATCATGAAAAAACTGATCACCATTTTAGGTATATTTCTGTTCGAAGGGATTATTAACGCCCAAACCCGCATCGACTCACTGGATGTCTATGGCCGCGAGGTGTTCATGCCGGCTACCCAGTACAAATGGGACTGGGGACAGGCAACCATGCTGAATTCCATGGTTCATCTGTACAATTCGAAGCCAGTGGCGGAGAAAAAGGTATACCTGGATTACATCAGAACAGCCATGGATCTTACCATGAATGACGCCAATGGCATGCATCCAAATGCAGTGGCTTCAGGGCATGGAATGGCTTTTCTTGCAAAAATTACCGGCGATCCACGGTACATCGAAAAGGCCAACAAGATTTTTGCCGACTACCTCACAACGCCCCGCACAAAGGCAGGCGGTGTATCTCACCGTACCGAAACAATTGAGATGTGGGACGATACAATCTACATGATCAGTATGTTTCTATTGGAGATGTACCGTTACACTGGAGATCAGAAATACATCGATGAGTTGCTGAAACAATACCTGATCCACAAAGAGAAGCTAGCCGACAAAAAGTGGGGTCTCTGGGTACATGGGTATGATGACGACAACGACGATTACAAAGACCGTTGCTGCCAGCTCAACTGGGCACAAATGACACCGGAGCGAAAAAGCATCGAATTCTGGGGACGCGGCAACGGTTGGGTGGTAATGGCATTGGCCGATGCAATGAATACTGTGCCTGCCAAATCATCCTATTTCAATGTTTTTGCCAAAGAATTGAAGGAGATAACCAAGAATCTGCCTGACCTTCAGGACAAGAAAACCGGCATGTGGTACCAGCTGCCAATATATCCAAATGAACAGGCCAATTATGTAGAAAGCTCCTGCACAGCTATGTTTGCTTATGGGATCACAATCGGAATTCAGAAAAAAGTTCTGAGTAAAAAAACATTTCTGCCGGTGATACAAAAAGCTTATACCGGATTGCAACAAAATGCCACCAAACAAGAAGGGAAATACCTCATTCCAACCAAAGTTTGTGAAGGAACCTGCATTGGCGACCGTGCCTATTATTTCGGAAGAAAAACCAAGGAAGGGGTCAATTATGCCATAGGTGCATACATCATGTTCTATCTTGAATTTGAGAAGTTGAGATAATCACCTTTCATCGTTTATCTGTCCTCATTTAATCCCTGTTGGGGAAAATTTTTGTACCGTTTTAAAGTTATCACACATCATAAAAAATTTGTCCTGTTATGAAAATTCAAAAGCAATGCTTGCTCACCTTTACATCAAAGAGTCTCGTTTCTCTTGCTGTGGTTTTCATATGTTGCATGTCAGCTTTTTCAACTATCGGTGCAACAAAGAGCAAAAAAGAGCTACTCTCGGAACTGGTAAAACTCAACGACAAAAATATTCCGGGCTCTCTGAATAATCAGTGGACTGAAAAGGGAAACCAGTATTGGGGAGCTGTATTTGATGGCGATAGTGTGGTTTCACCGATAGGCACTGCACATTACATTCAAAATCTGATGTGTGGTTATGTATCG
>JBAXED010000245.1:0-2364 GCA_037140615.1 Prolixibacteraceae bacterium | reverse complement strand
GAACAGTGAACAGTGAACAGTGGAGAGTGAGAAGATGGGAAGATGGGAGGGTGAGAATGCAGGGGCGGCCCTGTGTGGGCGTCCGACATGCCTACCAGTAAATTGGAAAATGTGAAATTGTGAAAATTTGAATATGGAAAATATGATTGTTGAGCAGATTGAAGATTTTGGTTTAAGTAAGAAGCAGCAACAGCGCACACTTTTCTCCAAAATCGGGATTGTCGGTTGCGGCAAAGATGGTCAAAACATTGCCCGCATCGCCAGCGCATACGGCATTGAAGTAATCTTTATCGAGCTCTCGCAGGAAAGAATTGACAATGCCTATGACCAGTTGGGGAAAGTGCTGGACCGGCGTATTGAGAACTGGGGAATGACCCAGGGAGAAAAGAAACTTATTCTCTCCCGAATCAAAGGTAGCCTCGATTACACGGATCTGAAAGATTGCGATTTTGTCATCGAAGCGATCCGTGCTGAGTCAAGCGCACGTAAAATAACGGAAAGAAAAGAGGTATTCAGGAAAGTGGAGAAGGTAGTTGGTCCGGATTGTATCATTGCAACAAATTCGACAACCCTTATCATCACAGAGCTGGCATCAGAATTGGTTCACCGTGACAGATGCGTCTCCCTGCACTTTTTTGTACAGTCGCCCGAAGCGAAAATTTGTGAAGTCGTCAAGGGTCTGTATACTTCCGACAGTGTGTACGAGCGGGTGCTTACTTTCGTGAAGCTGGTAAACCGGCAGGCCATTCCGGTGGAGGAATCGGCAGGACTAATCTCCATCCGGCTTTATACGGCATTGCTCAACGAAGCCTGCGAAGTACTGATGGAAGGCGTAGGCTCCCTTGCCGATATTGATACTGTCTGGAAAGTTGGTTTCGGCATGCGCTTTGGCCCATTTGAACTGGCAGATATTCTCGGAATCGACAAGATCAACCGTTGGATGGAGAATCTTTATTCGGAGTTCGGCGATCCGATGTACATGGCATCTCCGGTCATCAAAAAGCTAAACAGGGCCAAACGTTATGGCAAACATGTTTGCTGGGGTTTTTATAAATATGATGAAAAAGGCAACGTCATTGGTACTACTCCATTGGTAACAGAAAGAATTTAAGAGGATATTTCAAATTTTTAATGAAGATATATCTGCCGACCGGCGGAAACATAAATAATGCATATGAAAATATTAGTGCTCAATTGCGGCAGCTCATCCATCAAATATCAGTTCTTCTCCCTTGCCGATAATGCTGTTATAGCCAAGGGTATAGTTGAGAAAATTGGGATGAAGGGCTCCTTTTTAAAACATGAGAAAGAAGACGGACAGAAGGTCATGTTTGAAGGGGAGATTTTGGACCATAAGATTGGAATTGAATATATTTTGGGCGTTCTTTCAAGCGCCAAACACGGCTGCATCACGAATCTGGAGGAGATCAGCGCAGTGGGACACCGGGTGGTTCATGGCGGTGAGCTTTTCACCGAAAGCAAGCTGGTGAATGAGGATGTAATTGCTGCCCTGGAGAAATATACTGAACTGGCTCCTTTACATAATCCACCAAATTTAAAGGGAATTTATGCGCTTAGGTCGCTAATCCCTTCCATTCCGCAGGTGGCAGTTTTTGATACGGCTTTTCATACGAGCATGCCCAAACATGCTTATATGTACGCCATCCCTTATTCACTCTACAAGAAATACGGAATTCGCCGCTATGGTTTTCATGGCACCAGCCACAGGTATGTGTTTGCAAGGGCGTGCGAAATTTTGGGCGTAGATCCCAAAGGACTGAAAATTATCACCTGTCATCTTGGAAACGGAGCATCTGTTTGTGCCATCAAGGATGGTATTTCGGTGGATACTTCGATGGGCTTTACGCCGGTGGAAGGTCTGATCATGGGTTCCCGATCGGGGGATGTTGATATGGGAGCAGTTACTTTCATTATGGACAAGGAGAAAATCGGAACCAAGTCGGCTTCGATCCTTTTCAACAAACACTCTGGATTGCTAGGCATTAGCGGCATCTCATCCGACTCCCGCGAAATCCGCGAAGCAGCTAACAAAGGTGACGAAAGGTGCTTACTGGCCATCAAAATGTTCGACTACCGCGTCAAAAAATACATCGGCGCTTATGCCGCAGCCATGGGAGGCGTTGATCTGGTGATTTTTACCGGAGGAATTGGCGAAAATTCGGATACTACCCGGACTGGAATCTGCGAAGGACTGGAATTTCTGGGCATAGATCTGGATGAAAGCATCAATACCGGACTGAGAAGCAAAGAGATCTCTATCAGCAAAAAAGGTTCGAAGGTGAATGTGATGGTGATACCTACTAATGAGGAGTTGATGATCGCGATTGATACGCAGAAGATTAT
>JBAXED010000244.1:0-2391 GCA_037140615.1 Prolixibacteraceae bacterium | reverse complement strand
GTGTTTATCGATGCGCTCGCCACCCGCAGCAAAAACAAACTTTATTTTCATGCCATCAACAGGAATTATACCAACAATATGGAAATTACCTTAGATTTATCGGAATTTAAGGTGAAGCCTGAATATGAACACCATCTCTTTTCGAGCACCGATGTAAAAAGGGACGAATTGGGTTATTTCAAAGACGAGAAAAGGCAATTCAAGGGTGCGACTGTTCATGTAGTGTTACCCAAACATTCGGTTTCAATTCTTGAATTTGAATTTGCAGATTAAAAAATGATTAATCATTATCTAAAAAAGTAAGCTATGAAGTTAAAGTACAACTTTCTGTTGAGCGTCTTTCTTCTGCTGGCAGGCAGTGGTATAGCTCAGAAGGTTACTGACCCACCATCCTTCAGCGGCATCTATCCGCACCTGGCCTATTACAACAACGAGGGGGAATGCGGCACTGGCGCTGTAGTTCCCTGGGCCGGACGGCTGTGGGTGATCACATACGGACCTCATCTGCCTTTTGGCTCCTCCGACAAATTGTACGAGATTACGCCGGAACTTCAAAAAAATATTCGTCCCGAAAGCATAGGCGGAACTCCTGCCAACCGGATGATCCACAACGAAAGCAACCAGCTTTTTATTGGACCTTATGCCATTGATGCCAACCGGAATGTGAGGGTCATCACTTCGAAAGATATGCCCGGCCGACTTACCGGCAATGCCCGCCACCTGACTGATCCGGCAAACAAAATCTATTACGGGACAATGGAAGAGGGCTTTTATGAAGTGGATGTCAAGACCCTGCAGGTTAAAACTTTGTACCAGGATGGAAACGTCAACCGAAAGGCCGGTCAGATGGCGCAGGAGGCTGAATTGTTGCCCGGAGCGCATGGGAAAGGACTCTTCTCGGGGCAAGGTGTTATGGTCTATTCCAACAACGGGGAGGCCACGCCGGAAGCTTTGAAGAAATTTGATATTCTGTCGGGCGTCCTGGCCGAATGGAATGGAAAAGATTGGAAAGTGATCCGGCGAAACAAGTTTACGGAAGTGACCGGTCCGGGTGGAATTTCTGGCAACCAGCATCCTGCCACAGATCCGATATGGGTCAACGGCTGGGACAACAAATCTGTTTTAGTGGGTGTGCGTGACCAAGGGAAATGGAGCTTCTACCGGCTTCCCAAGGCAAGTCATTCCTACGATGGAGCACATGGCTGGAACACCGAATGGCCCCGTATCCGGGATATCGGTACACCTGGAAAGCCAGATTATTTAATGACGATGCATGGCATGTTCTGGCGGTTTCCGGGTACGTTTACTTCTGAAAATTCTGCCGGCATTCGTCCGCGGTCGGCTTATTTGAAGGTAATCGGAGATTTTGCCCGCTGGAACAACCAGCTCGTATTTGGTTGTGACGATTCGGCGCAAAAAGAATTTTTGAACAAACGAAAAGTGAAAGGCGGCATCGAAGGGCCTGGTCAGTCGAACTCGAATCTATGGTTCACCACACCCGAAAAACCCGACCAGTTGGGACCCAATTCAGCCGAGGGAGCAGTTTGGATTTCGGAAGAGCTGAAAGCCGGTGATATTTCAGAACCATTCCTTTTTGCCGGTTGGGACATCCGTTCTGCCTGGATCAACAATGAAGGCAAACAGACGATCACTTTTTCATTTGAAGTAGATGAAAAGGGCAACAACAGCTGGAAAAGTTTAAAATCAATTTCGGTCAAATCCGGAGAGGCTGTCAATCTTCCATTTACCGCAACTGAAAAAGGGGAGTGGGTAAGGGTGAAAGTGGATGGTGCCACCAAAGGCACTGTACAATTTTCCTATGATCAAAAAGAGCTACGCAAGAATGCACCTGATCCTATCTTCACTGGATTAGCCAATTTGAACCTGACCAACACCAGTGGCGGATTGCTATGGGGACTCGGCGAAAACCGGCGCAAACTTGGCATCCTGGCCGGAGTGGTTTCTGACAAGGCATTTACAGAAAATGGTTATTACGAGCTGGATTCGCTGATGAACCTGGAAAAGAGAGAGGATCCGAAAACGGCTACTTTTATCTGGGAGAAATTTGCTATTCCCGGGCAGGTCATCAACATCGATGATGCATCGGTATTGGTGGTCGATGAACTTGGGAGACGCTGGAGATTACCCAAGGGAGATCCGAGATATTCAGTGCTAACTGGCAATGCGGTCAGTCGTATTTGCCGCGAGGTGGCTACCGAACGCGACCTGCTCAACTGCTCCGGTACTTTTTACGAACTACCGGCAGAAAATGCAGATGGTTTTGCCAAAATACGCCCGGTTGCTTCGCACAATTTCCGCATCCACGATTATGCCTCCTACCGGGGAATGCTCATCCTAACCGGGATCGATCCGCAGGCGGCAAAAGGCAAT
>JBAXED010000243.1:0-2394 GCA_037140615.1 Prolixibacteraceae bacterium | reverse complement strand
TCAAAGCCCCCGAAACCGACTGGACTTTGGACAGGGAAGAGGCGCTGGATGATAGTTTGATGCGGATATATTACCGGAACGAGTGAGTATTGTCTCCTCTATGGCCCTGGGTTGAAACCCAGGGTTATGATACTGGCCGTGCCGATGGCACTAGGTAGTAGAGCTGATCATCCGGTTTTTGTCTGCAATCCCAAACGGTGTGGATGATGATATGGTCTTTATCAAACTCATAAAAGAGGATGAATTCATCGACGATAAGCCCTCTGACAGTTTCCATTTCTGTACGGAGACCCAGGTTCGGTTGTTTAAGAAGAATTTGGAGTTCTTTGTTAAACTTCTGGTGAAGTTTTTTGGCGTAATCCTTGCTTTTATTCCTTTCCGTATAGAACTCAAGTATTGAGAGAAGTTTCACACTGGCTCTGTGCGACCATATTATTTTTCGTTGAGCCATTTTGAAACATCTTTGTTCAATTGATAATGGTCGATAAAGGATCCTTGCTCAATTTCTTTTTTCGATGCAATGATTTCTTGTTTTTGTTCAGGAGTCAGTGTAATGACCTCATTATCTGTTTTTGAATCAAGAATAATCTTCACTGCTTTTAAAAATGAAACATCATTGATCTCTGTGATCCGATGCATCATTGCTCTCTTTAATTCTAGTGTAGTCATTTTAATTCCCTTTTAAACAAAGATAATCTATTGTGGTTAGAAAGTCAAATTTGGTGGCTGAAATGAATTTCACAACTGCCATTTGCCTTTTTGACTTCACCCGAAAACTTGCTATATTTCTGTGAATGCAACAAAAAATTGAATTAATGATAAAGTGCAGATAGTTATGAGTTTACAATTACAATCTCCTAGAGCAGCTTAAACAGATCATCCATTTTGACTTCAGTCTGGATAGAACCGGCGTATTCGTTTTGTTTGATGCCATAAGTGGTTACCATAGTCAGATGCACCGATTTTCTTGTTTTGGTTTCCTGAATGAAAGTGCCTTTTTTATTTCGCAGGTTTTCATCCTGTTTTTTGTCTATCACATATTCCGTATTGGCAAATTTCATTTCACAAAGGTTGATGACCTTGTCATTGCGGTCTATCAACAAATCTACCTGTGCTCCGGGATCTGATTTCTGACTTCTCCAGGACGCCACATGGGTTAGGACTCCCGTTATTCCGAGTTTGTTTTTTATTTGAGTTACATGTGATGTGCAAACCTGCTCAAAGGCATATCCGCTCCAGGCACGGTGCCTGGCATTGTCGATGGAATTCAGCCAAAAATGCTCTTCATCATTCTTGTGATTGCGAATGAAATTCAGGTAAAAAAGCGTGTAGAAATCAACCAATTGAAACAACTGGTATTTGTTTTTCTTGTCGAATGCGCTGTATTTTCTGATAAAACTGCACTGCTCCAACTCTTCCAGTGTTTTGGTCAGTCCACCGCCATCGGGCAGTTTGGTAGCTTCCAGGATCTCCTCCCTGGTCATTCCCTTCGTCTTTTTCGCCAGGGATTCAACTACCCTGATGTGATTTTCTGAATGTTTGAAAAGGGAGGCATAAAGACTTGAAAATTCTTCTCTCAATGCTCCGTTTTTAGCAAAGCACAATGCATCAATGTTTTGGGAAAGGCTTTTTCCTTTTTCCATCAGGCTCAAATAGAAGGGTATACCGCCCAGTATCATGTAGCTCTCCAGTATTTGATACCTGGTCACCGCCATTTTGTTCGCCTTATAAAATTCCTCACACTCACCCAACGTAAAAGGCTCGACGAGCATTCTTCTCGTGATTCGGTTGTGTAATCCTCCATGGTTGTTGATCAGTTTGTTGATCATCCATGAAGTAGCTGATCCACAAACAATCAGAAAGATGTCTGATCTTGCCGATGCCCAACCATTCCAGAAATGTTCCAGTGCCGAAATAAACCCCGAACGATGCGTGTCCATCCAGGGAAGCTCATCCAAAAAGAGGATCTTCTTTTCTTTTTTGTGGGATTGCTCCAGTAAATGGGTTAGTTGCTCAAAGGCATCAAACCAGGTATCAATTTGTGGATAGGGTATTTTGCCATACTTTTGGATGGCCGCATTGAAATTGCGAAGTTGCATTTGCAATCCGGCGTTGGCCAACCCTGTGAGTTGAAAGGTGAATTTGTTGTTCAGCGACTCTTTAATCAGGAATGTTTTTCCTACCCTTCTGCGGCCATACACTGCCAGGAATTCAGACTTATCAGATGCAATATACTCTTTTAGAGCTTCTTGTTCTGTAATTCTTCCAACTAATTTCATCGGTTTTGATTTTTATTGCTCGCTGTAAAGATATAAAATATATCGATTCAGCGAGTAATAAAACAATAAATATTGCTAAAATCGTTATAAAATGTGTAGATTCAGCGAGTAATAA
>JBAXED010000242.1:0-2521 GCA_037140615.1 Prolixibacteraceae bacterium | reverse complement strand
AGATTGTTTCGGACGGCCCTTCAATTTCTGTTAATTGAATTTCTTCTTTAATTCGTGTAATTTGTGAAATCCGTGGTAAGGACTGGGATTATAATTTCTTCTTTAATCGGTGTAATTCTTGTAATCCGTGGTAGGGAGGGATTTATCTGTGTAATCTCAGTTTATTTGTGTTTTTATTTGTGTAATTTGTGGTTGAAAGTGGTTTATTGAAAGTCCTAAATTTATTATGAAGATTACTGTTCTGGGTACCGGTACTTCTCAGGGTGTCCCTGTGATAGCATGCAATTGCAAAGTTTGCTCCTCGAAAGATTCGAAGGACAAGCGTTTGCGGTGTGCTATTCTGGTCGAAGATGCCGGAACGACGCTGTTGGTTGATGCAGGACCCGATTTCAGACAGCAAATGTTGCAGCACCATGTCAGTAACCTGGATGCAGTTCTGCTGACCCACGAACATGCCGATCATATCTTCGGTCTGGACGATATCCGGAGCTTCAACTGGATCAGAAAAGCTCCCATGGATATTTATTGCGAGAAGCGAGTTGCCGAAAATCTCAAGACTATCTTCAATTACGCCTTTGCTGAAAACCGATATCCGGGTACGCCCCAGATGGAACTATTACCCATCGATGAAAAGCCGTTTCTGGTGAAAGGCATTGAGGTAACTCCAATAAGAATGTACCACCATAAGCTTCCTGTCCATGGATTTCGTTTTGGCAAATTCGCCTACCTGACCGATTTTAACAGAATTGAACCTGATGAATTGAATAAGCTGAAGGGGGTAGAAGTGCTGATTATTTGCGCACTGAGAAGGAATTCACATATATCGCATTTGAATCTTTCTGAAGCATTGGACCTTGTTAGTCAAATTTCTCCTCGTCGGACTTACTTGACCCACATGAGTCATGAAATGGGAATGCATGCCGACTTGCTTGGAGAATTGCCCAATGGAGTTGAACCGGCGTTTGATGGGTTGGTTATTGGGGTGGAGTGAAGAGCAAAAAGTTGAGAGTTGAGAACTGAGAGTTGAGAACTGAGAGTTGAGAGTTGAGAGTTTGGAAGATGAGAGGGTGAGAAAAAGGGAAAATGAGAAGATGTGAGGGGCGGCTCCGGTCCCCGAGCGAGTCGAGGGGTGGCTGTCTAATCCGAATGAAGTGAAAAACGAATAGTGAAAAATGAAAAAAATAGCGTTGTTTTTAGTGGCGTTGTTGTTAGCAGTAGTATCGGCTAAATCTCAGGCAGATATCCGTTTGGACAAAGATCAGGCAGGCCGTTTGGCTCGTTTGGCATACAAATGCATTCACACCGAATATGCCAACAATCTCCAGCATTCGATGCAGTCAGACAAGGATGTCGGTACCCCTTCCCAGCTTCATCCTGTTTTTTACGGATGCTACGATTGGCATTCTTCGGTGCATGGTCACTGGCTGTTGGTAAAGCTGCTGAAAGAATTTCCTGACCTGTCTGCCCGGGATTCCATTATCAAAGCCATTGATCTGACCCTAACTCCTGAGAACATCGTGTTGGAAATCGCTTATTTCAAAGCTCCTGGACGCATCAGCTATGAGAGACCTTATGGATGGAGCTGGCTTCTGAAACTAACTGCCGAATTAGCTACCTGGAATGATCCACTTGGGAAGAAATGGTTTTCAATATTGAATCCGCTTGCGCTGCAAGTTGTTAAGAATTACAAGACCTATCTTCCCGGACTCTATTACCCACTAAGAAGAGGCGTTCATGCCAACACGGCCTTCGGACTGGCCTTTGCCATTGATTATGCGCTAGTGATGGGTGACAAGGAATTTGAACAGTTCTTACTGGAGCGCAGCCGCTTTTACTATCTGAAGGATCAAAATATTCCGGCCTCCTGGGAACCCGAAGGAGATGATTTTTTCTCTCCGGCACTTATTGAGGCTGATTTAATGCGAAGAGTGCTCAATAAAGCAGATTTTCAAAAGTGGTTTATGGGCTTTTTACCCCAAATTCCCGTTTCATTGCAGCATCCTGCTGTAGTGGCCGACCGCTCCGATCCGACGGGTGTTCATCTCGACGGACTCAACCTCAGCAGAGCCTGGTGTATGTTTGACGTAGCCAAATCTCTTCCTCCAGGAAGTACAATGGCCAGAGATTTAAGGCGCATTGGAACAGAACATGCTAGCGATGCATTGCCTCACGTTATTTCTGAAAATTATCTGGGCACACACTGGCTGGCAACTTTCGCAGTTTACATGTATTTTGCAAGGTAATTTTAGTGGAAAGGTAGTCTGTTGCCATGTTTATTAACACTTTTTAAGTTTTTGAGTACAATTTGTTTCAGTTTGTAATTTTTTAAATCTCTATAAGTTCGTAGTATTGCACAAAATTCGTTTGAATATCCAATTTGTAGTCAAACGACAGTACGAACTATTAACCAATTGATATACATGAAATTATTTTTTCCGGAAAATTATAAAGCTAAGCTTGATCTGAAACAAACAGAAAAGGCCATTAAACTGATCAAAGACTTTTGTCAGGAGAACTTATC
>JBAXED010000241.1:0-2549 GCA_037140615.1 Prolixibacteraceae bacterium | reverse complement strand
AGGGTCATATTGTCCTGGTAAGCGAAAGAGGCGGGCTTGATTACCTCACCGTCGATATTTACTGTTCTGGCCATACGCAGGTCAAAAATGGATTGGATGACTACCTGATCTTCCATGTGGAGAATGATATCATCTTTGCCATCCAGTACCAGCTTCACGTCGAAGCTGATATTCTCCAAAGAGTGGTCCTCTTTCATCCGGGTAACCAAACCACGGTTCATAAAGGCATCTTCCTTCAGTCCATCGGCTTTTTTGATCAGGTCGGAGAGCCTCATGCCGGGGGTGAGTTCGTAGTTGCCAGGGTGAAAAACGGCTCCGGTAATGGCGACTCGGTTGCTGAAGCGTTCCAGTGTATCAGCCACATTCACAAAATCTCCGTTTTGTAGGGCAAACTTGCCAAAATTGGCATTAGCCACGTCGCGCACTTCACGTTCTTTTTCATTGTTGCGGATCACAGTCAGGGAACCTGAATAGGCCTTTTCGCTGAAGTCACCGGCAAAACGGATCAGGTCTGATAGTTTTTCGTCGGTTTTTATTTCGAAGATCCCGGCGCGCTTGACTTCTCCCTGAATTTCTACCCTGGTTTTGTAGTTGGGAACAAAGAGGATGTCCTGTTCGCGCAGCTGAACATTGGCAGTAGGGTCGGCATTGATGAGAAAGTCATAGACATCGATGGTTTTGATCGTGGCACCATCACGGATCAACCTGATTTCGCGGAAGGAGCCGTTTTCGTTGGGTCCGCCGGAGAGGTAAAGGGCATTGAAGGCGGTCGCAGTAGCAGGCAGGGTATAGGTGCCGGGGGCATTGATCTCACCGATCACAGAGATTTTGATGGAGCGACCTCCACCGAGGGTGACTTCCGCCCAGGTGTTGGGGAATTGTCCGGCCATGCCGTTGTAGATCTCCATCAGCCTGCTTTTGATCAGGGATTTTCCGGCTTCGAAGGAGACGCCTCTCAGGTTAACGGGTCCCACATCAGGAATGTTGATGGTGCCGCTTTTGTCGATGGTGAGCTGGTATTTCTGCTGCGAGGCTCCCCATACGTTGATGGTAAGCTGGTCGCCGATACCCAGGGTGTAGTTTGCCGGGATCGGGATGTTCACATCAGGTTCGAAGGTAAGTTTATCAGAATTGAAAAGCTTGTAACCAAAGATCTTTTTGGTTTTTTCGGAGACGGCGATTTCTTTCTTTTTGGAGGTTTCTTTGGTTTGCAGCATTTCTGCTCCTGTACCTGGGGTTGTTCCTGGTTTTGCACCTCCTGTTTGCAATTGCTGAATCCGTGTGGTAAGCTGGTCAATTTGTGTTTGCGAAGCTCCCTGGGCTTTGGCCATGGTGATGGCTTGGTCCTGGGTGAGGCCTCTTGTTTGCATCTCGCTTATTATCCTCTGGATTTGCGCATCAGATAGTGAACCAACATCCACGGATGTGGCATTAACAGGAAGTTGCTGTGCTGTAAGAGGGAGCACCAAAGATATTAAGAAGAGGAGGGTGAGTATGTGCTTCATGGTGTTATAATTTCACGAATAGGATTATTGTTTTAAGAACTGACGAAGAACTGACACAGAGTTACACGGAGGTTCACAGAGAGACACAGAGGATAAAAGAATTACACAGAGTTACACAGAGGGACACGGAGAATCAAAGAATTACACAGGGGTTGAGGAATGGAAGATCTGTGGAGCGTATTGTAAGAACGGAGGGAGAGTGATATTTTAGTCAGATTTGTATTGTTGTTTTACCATTTTTTCGATGGTGATGAGGATATTTTCGGGTACAGCCAACTGCACAAACAGATGATTTAATTTGTCAATGGTTTCTTCGAGCATCATTGGGTACTCATGGGCTAAATCGTTGCGAAGTTCGCGCAAAGTCAGCCAGATGTCTGAAGAATCGATGATTTTTAAACGTTCCAATCTATTGAGGATATCCCTGAAAGGCTTATCTATAATATCTTCCTGTAGATAGACCAGTACATACCGGAAGGTATTTGTCCCAAGTTCGTCCTGAAGTTTTGTAAACCTGAAAACCAATTGGTCGATGTTTCCTATTTGGGCATCATTGAGGTTTTGATATATTTCTCTATCAAGTGGGAAGAGTTTTTCAGTCTGGCTTATGGCATAGTGAAGCCGCTGAAGGTGTATCCGGCATTTTTGAAGCGATGTTGTTAAACGATCAAGATTAACTTTTTCGTTGGTTGTCATAGCAGCATCCCTTCTTTGTAAGCTTCGTAAAAAATGTTGTTGCGTTGTTGACCATTATCGATGATAACATCGATTTTTTGATCGTCGACGATTTTTTTTAGTTGCACTAAAAATTTGATTTTCAATTGATAAAGTTCCATCCGCGAAATCGTCTGATTATATTGAATCAGTAAGTCGATATCGCCTCCTTTTTTTTTATCATCCGTCCGGGAACCGAACAACCTGATTGTTGCCGTTTCACCAAATACAGCTTTGGTTACTTCTTTAATCGCTTTAATATCGTTGCTATTTACCCGCATGGTTCAAAATTAAGAATAAATTACGAAATCTATTTTATGCGAATCGAAG
>JBAXED010000240.1:0-2549 GCA_037140615.1 Prolixibacteraceae bacterium | reverse complement strand
TTTTCAAGCATCAAAGCATCGGTCGAGTCCCGCATCCCGGTTACGGGAAGGTCTATTTTACCTGTAGCCACATCATAACCGATGTGTTTGACGGAAGCAATAATCTGATTATCGGTAAGAAGCTCAGAATCAAATGTAATGTTCAATTTTTCGCTGGCAAAATCAACATTTGCCTCAGACACACCCGGGAGTTTGAGCATGCCTCTTTCAATAGCCCGAGCACAATTGCTGCAAGACAAACCCGTCACTGGCATGATTGAACTTTTGATTTGCTTCATCGTTCTTAGGTAAGTCTAAATGGCTTAAAATAAATATGTCCTTGATACCAGAAACCTTAGGGAAAGTTTTTTTGGATAGCAAAGTTTAAGTTAAAGTTACAAAATATAATTCTAAAAAAAAATCCTTCCCATCTTTCGACTGTCTGATGGCATAATCGATAGCTTGTACCATAACACATTAATTTAAAATGCAATCAATGAATTTAAGACCCCTTGGGGATTTATCAAAATTATTTCAGTCTCGGCAAGCACTGGAAAGAGTCAGAATAGCTTTATTCCATTATAAAATCAAAATCCCCTTTTGCATTTGTTGCAATGGCTCGAATCTCATATCTCTCTCCCTTTTCAAAAACGCCTGTCAGAGAATCAATAGAATTGCTGACTGGCAAGGTGATAAAATGACTGTCAGAGCCTTCATACAAATGGAAAACGATTGTCCCCTCCTCGATATTACTTGAATACAAAAGTTTAGCATGATCGTTCTTTGCAGTAAACGATCCTTGAACGCTACCATCCAGGTAATTGAATTTATAATGCCATTTATTCAATAAATTATAGGAAGTCGCTCCCAGACGAGTTGTAAATTTCAAATTACTATATTTCTCAGGTGATTGAGTTTTAAGAATGAAAATCACTGAAAATACAATTAACAGCAGTACAATCGATTGCGTATTTGATGGCTTGTATTTCATTTCCTGATTATCAACGCTATTATTTTAAGACATATTGATAAATAGTCAAGGCTATCATAACAACTATTAGGATCACAATCTGAGGCCTTAATTCTGCTGCCTTAGGATATTTCGTTTTGAAATCCTTTTGGGAAATGAAGTAAACAAGAAATGCAACAGGGATTGCTCTTGCAATGATTTGAGCGACTGCACTTTGCTTAAACAAAAACATAATCACACCAGATATTGCTATCAAGCACATAAAGATTATTCCCATTTTCTTTGACATCATTGTATTTAATATTAGGGTTAACTGTCCTATGCTTTAGAATCTTACTGCAAGTTAGTACATTGCTTTGGGAATAACAAAAGAATATTAATTGCAAGCGCAATGAGGCGGATAGAAACGTGTGTATTCAAAAAAATACCTCTGTAAATCAATCGTTTACAGAGGTAAAAGTGACCCGGCTTGGGATCGAACCAAGAACCTACAGCTTAGAAGGCTGTTGCTCTATCCATTGAGCTACCGGGCCGGCCTTAATAGGGCGCAAAAATACAAAAAAATCCCTGAATCAGTCATGACTCAGGGATTTTTGTTTGCGCCAGAGCGTTTATACCATGTAGATGTTGTGTTCTGCACATTGCTGAACCATATCTTCAGGCCACAGGCTGGCTTGTACTTCCCCGATGTGTGCTTTGCGAAGGAAATACATACAAAGGCGGGACTGACCAATGCCACCACCTATTGATAGCGGTAATTCATCCTTCAATAATTTTTTATGGAACAGCAGCTCTTTGCGATTGTTCGCTCCGGCAATGTCCAACTGACGCAGCATTGCTTCCTTGTCTACCCTGATTCCCATCGATGAAATCTCAAAAGATTGCTGAAGTACAGGATTCCAAATCAAAATATCTCCGTTTAGCCCTTTGTAGCCACCCGAATTTGGGGAAGTCCAGTCATCATAATCCGGTGCCCTGCCATCGTGTTCTATCCCATTGCTAAGCTTACCGCCGATTCCAATGATAAAAACCGCACCATGCGCTTTGGTAATTTCCTGTTCCCGTTCTTTGGGTGTCAGCTTCGGATAACGTTGAAGTAACTCTTCCGCATAAACAAAGGTAATCTCGTCCGGAAGCATTGGCTTAATGGTTGGATAATTCTCATACACTACGAATTCTGTTCTCAAAAGAACCGAATAAATCTGGTCGACAACCTTTTTCAGATAATCAATATCCCGTTGTTTGGCTGTGATAACCTTTTCCCAGTCCCACTGATCCACGTAAAGGGAGTGAATATTAGACAACTCTTCGTCCGGCCGAATAGCATTCATATCGGTATAAATTCCATATCCTACCGGGATTCCGTAGTGGGCCAGCATCAGCCTTTTCCACTTTGCCAGTGAATGAACGACCTCGGCTTTCGCGTCGTTCATCTCCTTTACCGCAAAAGTAACCGGACGTTCTACGCCATTCAGGTCATCGTTGATACCGGTACCTTTTAGCACGAAAAGAGGGGCAGTAACTCGGCGCAGTCTTAGCTCAGAAGATAAGTTCTCCTGACAAAAGTCTTTGATCAGTTTAATGGCCTTTTCTGTTTGTT
>JBAXED010000239.1:0-2586 GCA_037140615.1 Prolixibacteraceae bacterium | reverse complement strand
TCAACAAAAGGGGAAAGGAGCAAACAAAGGCATCCAAAATAGAGAGTATCAAGATCGACTTTACCCTTGGCAAAAACATGACAGCCAAAAGAGGAGCCAAAAATATTTACGTTCGCATCCAGCGTCCGGATCAGCTCCTGCTGACCAAATCGGACAATGACCTGTTTAAATTTGAAGGATTGAAGATTCCGTATTCCGCTACCCGGGAGGTCGAATATGAAGGCCTTGACTTACCGGTGAGCATTTATTGGGACAATGCAGGATCTCCTGCTTTGGTTGTGGGAAAATACGCCATCGACATTTTCGTTGATGGAAATAACATCGGAACAGCCAGTTACGAGGTAAAGTAACATACGCTTTTAATCCAATTCACATGTATCAGTTGAACGATTTGCGATCCTATCTGGAGAATGCCTGCGTGGGCCATCTGCTGGATGTGGCCACTGGAGAAGGGGATTTTCTTCGGTTTCTGCTCGAATCGGTCGCCTCATTTGACTCCGCCACCGGATTGGAACCCAACAAGGAAAGTTTAGCCCAGGCAAAAAATAAGCTTTTCCCCTACAAAGTGGACCTTGTTCTCGGCAATGTTCGCAAGCTTCCTTTCGAAGAGAGTTATTTCGATTTCGTGACCGTTTCCAATGGTTTGCATCATTTCGAACACCCGGTGAAGGCGATTCAGGCCATGATGAGAGTGCTGGTTTCCGGCGGACGGTTGCTGATCAACGAGACCATCTGCGACACCCTCAATCCTGCCCAGGAGGCGCACCACGAGTTTCATACGCTCAAGGCGGATATCGACACCGCCAAAGGTGGGTATCACAGGCACAATTACAACAGAGCCGAACTATTTGCCTTGCTCCAGGAGGCCCATGTGGAGGCAGAAAAAATTTTCATCTCTGACAACGAACCTCCTATGCTAAATTCCAAAGAAAAAGTTTGGCAGTTTACCCACAAAATTGACGAGATGGTTGAATTGGCTGGAGAATTACCACAAAAAAACAGTTACGAATCACGTAGCTGGGCACTCAAAGAGAAAATAAAATCCCACGGTTTTCAGAAACCACCTCAACTTGCCCTGATCGCTTATAAACCTTGACATTATCAAGTTAATAATGGTTCTAAATAGGCCTCTTCCAGCTCTTTTTGCCGTATTTATTTCTTAGTTTTGGCTGTTTTTTAGGGCGGATTTCGCTGAATTTGCAACCATACAACTATCAAAAATGTCGAAAAAAAGGAAGGGAAAACTAATCGGACTGATTTTTCTTGTCGGATTGATCATTGGCATATTTTTCATCTGGGGAGCCGAAAAAGCACTCACTTATACCAGTACGGATCTATACTGTGCCTCCTGCCACATCCATCCACACGCTGAAGATTCATGGAAAAAATCTACTCATTTCTACAACAAAAGCGGAGTCAAAATTCATTGTGTGGAGTGCCACCTTCCCCCGAAAGGGAGTTTTAAATACCTGTCGGTGAAGGCTAAAACCGGATTAACCGATCTTTATGGATTTTATTTTAAGGATAGCGCATCTTTCAACTGGCAGGCAAAACGTGAGTTGGAGCATGCCTCAAAGATCGTCTACAATGAATCATGTTTGAAATGTCACCAGACACTTTTCTCCAAAGGACTTTCAGCCGAAGGCGGAACCGCGCACCTTTACTATGAGAACAATGCCGAAAAGCTGAACCTGCAATGCATCAATTGCCATCTTTATGTGGGGCATTTCAATCCCAATTACAAACACCAGAAGATGCAAGGCTTGCCCGTTGCCGCTACTTCCAAAGAATTGTTTACTGCCCCGACAGCGATCACCTCTTTTGCAAAATTTAGGGAGCAGGTGCCAAATACTGCTATCTCTTTCAACATGGTGCCGGTCAAAGGCGGGGTATTCAAGATGGGCAGCGAAGAGTCGGAGCCATTTAGAAATATTGATGAAGGCCCTGTGCGACAGGTTACTGTCTCTTCCTTCTTCATGAGTGAAATTGAGGTGACGTGGGACGAATACTGGGCATTTTATGCTTCGACCATGTCGGAAGGCCGGATCGATCCGACGATAGTCATGGAGAAAAATGCATCGAATCCGGATGCCATCAGCGGACCAACACCTCCGTTCGGCATTCCTGATCAGGGATGGGGAGGCGGATCTCGTCCGGCAATCACCATGACGCATTATGGCGCAAAAACTTATTGCCAGTGGCTTTCCAAAGTTACAGGAAAGAAATACCGTCTACCGACTGAAGCCGAATGGGAATATGCCTGCCGGGGCGGAAGTGAGACCCCATATTTCTTCAAAGGAGATCCCAAAAGGTTTGTTGCCAAAGGATTGCGCAATAAAATATTCGGCGTGGATACCACCGGCATCAACAGTTTCGTGGTCTATCAACTCAATTCATCTTCGAAAACCCAGGAGCCTTCGTTTGTCAAGGCCAATCCATTCGGACTTAAGAATATGGCAGGCAATGTGGCTGAATACTGCTCAGACTGGTACAGTCCGGAGGCCTATAAATCTTCAGGACTCGCCGTAACCGACCCCAAAGGACCCGAATCCGGCGAAGAGCATGTCGTCAGGGGCGGCAGTTACA
>JBAXED010000238.1:0-2616 GCA_037140615.1 Prolixibacteraceae bacterium | reverse complement strand
CCAGGGATGGATGAACGGACAGGTTGAAACTGTTCTGGCAACCAAACCGGTGGCAAGTACTACAGTGGTTAATAGCTCAGACGCCGGCAGTTATACAGGTGCTATCACGCTTTCAACAGGTAATGATGAAGACTATGCATTCACCTATATACCGGCCAACATGACAGTTGGGAAAAGTGAGCAGACAATTACTTTTGGTACATTAACTTCCAAGACTTTTGGAGCCTCTCCGGTAACTCTAACTGCCTCTTCTACCTCCAATCTGACTGTTTCATTTACAAGCAGTAACACCTCCGTTGCCACTGTTTCCGGAAATACCGTTACAATCGTAGGTGCCGGAACCACAATAATTACTGCGTCTCAAGCAGGGAATATGAATTTCAACGAAGCTGCTTCTGTCAATCAAACCCTTACAGTTGGGAAGGCAGCACAGAATATCACTAATTTTGCGGCAACCAGCAGCAAAACATTTGGCGATGCATCCTATACACTAACAGCTACGGGAGGTGCTTCGGGCAATCCGGTCATCTTTACCAGCAGTGATCCATCTATAGCCACCTGCACAGGAGCAACTGGCTCGACCGTTAACTTGATAAAAGGTGGAAGTTGCACAATATATGCAAATCAGGCCGGTAACATCGATTATTTAGCCGCAGCTACGAAAGAGCAGACCCTGACGGTAAGCAATTCTTCGCAGACTATTACATTTGCTGAACTGCCCGATAAAACATTTGGAGATGCTCCATTTAATCTGAAAGCAACTTCAAGTTCCGAACTTGCCATTACCTTCGAAAGCAGCAACACAGCCGTCGCATCCATCTCAGGCAATACGTTAACCATTACCGGAGCAGGAAATTGCACAATCACAGCAATTCAGTCTGGTAATTCAAATTTTGCTGCTGCATCTTTAGGGCGGAGCCTCACTGTTAAAAAAGCCGTTCAGCTAATTACGCTGGATCCATTACCAGTCGGGGATATCGCACTCAAAGACGTTGTAGATCCTATCAAAATCTCCGGTTCCTCGTCATCCGGATTACCTGTTACCATCTCACTGGGATCAGGGAGTACAGGAACGCTTAACAGCAATAGCGAACTCATAAACATAGGTAAAACAGGTAATGTCATCATCAATGTCAGCCAAAGTGGCAATGACAACTATCTTTCTGCAACACTTAGTCAGAGTTTTGATGTCGTCAAAGCAAACCAGACCATCAACTTCAATTCATTGGATCCTGTCACCTATGCACAGGGATTGAGCCTCGATCTGACAGTTAATGCCAGCTCTGGCCTACTCGTGACTTTAAACGTCTTAAGTGGTCCGGCAATAATTACAAATGGCAACAGCCTGAACCTTTCAGCAGCCGGAACCGTCGTCATTGCTGCCTCACAAGCCGGAACCGATGTTTGGAACCCGGCAACGGAAGTTCATCAGACTCTTCTGGTAAACAAGGCCGATCAAAATATTACTTTCGATGCACTAGCGACTAAAAACTATGGTGACTTGCCGTTTACGCTTTCTGCCACAGGCGGAGCCTCGGGCAATCCGGTAGTCTTTACAAGTTCGGATTCCGGCGTGGCCACATGTACCGGACTGAATGGTTCAATCCTTACCATAATTCGTGCAGGAAGTTGTAACATCTCTGCAAACCAGTCGGCCGGAGTTTCTTACAACGCTGCTAGAACTGCAACACGCTCACTGTTAATTCGGGAAACCAGCGTTGAACTGACAACCACCACAATCTCTGAAATAGGGTCAAGCTCAGCAACTAGTGGTGGAAGTATTAATAGCGACGGAGGCAGTCCTATAACTTCGAAATCCATTTACTGGAGTACTTCACCGAGCATGACTCCAAAGGATAGCGCCAGTACCGCTGGATCAGGAACAAGTTCATTTATTTCTCATATGAGCGGACTGACTGCCGGAACTACTTATTATGTGAAAGCCTGGGCCGCAAATTCAATGGGTAAGAGCTATGGCAATCAACTTAGTTTTGTCCCTTTTAAGCTGGAAGCCATGCCATCGATCTTTAAAACATACGGAAACGATCCATTTGTATTAAATGATCCGACATCTTCAAGCAGCGGAGCATTTTCATACACCAGCAGCAACACGGAAGTTGCCACGATATCTGGCCATACCGTAACGATCAAAGGTGCGGGATCTGCTACTATCACTGCCACGCAGGAAGCCACCGACATCTACGCTGAAGCAACCACTACCTGCACCCTGACAGTGGCAAAAGCCAATCAGATACTCACGCTGAATCCATTCCTGATAGCAGGAAATATCTATACTGATCCACTGAACAGTGCTGTCGGGATCGTCCAGTTGTCAGCATCGTCCTCATCCGGTCTTTCTGTGATTATCTCTCTAGGCTCCGGAAGTACCGGAACACTGAATGCAAGCAATCAGCTTACCAACATTGGCAAAACAGGCAATGTTATCGTTACCGTTACCCAGGCAGGCAACAAAGATTTCCAATCGGCCAGCATCAGTCAAACTTTCGATGTGACGAAGGCTAACCAGATCATCACATTTAACTCGTTGCAGTCTAAAGCCTTTGGCAGCAGCAATTTATACCTGAGTGCGACTGCCAGCTCCAATTTGCAAGTTAC
>JBAXED010000237.1:0-2629 GCA_037140615.1 Prolixibacteraceae bacterium | reverse complement strand
ATAACAAAATTGAGTCCTGCTCCGAAAACATCCAGCATTATATCCTTGCCTCCGGTATCCTTCCCTTCCAGAAAGGCACTGCCGGTCATTAGGCCACTTCTAAAGACCATGGCCACCTTCTGAATCACCTCACCAGCGGGTATAGCAAAATATTGCCTGATATCCGGAGAGAGGGTGATTTGGTATTGATTGGCTCCTGTGCGTGTCATTTTTGCCTTGTCCACATTGGTTCCCCATGGTGCGATGATATATCTCCAGTCGGCACTGGAACTGCTTTTATCGGTAATGACACCGATATGAGCATACACATCTCCGGTATAATCCTTCAATCCTGCCGTGCCTTTTGTCGCATCAAATGTGATTGTTACCAACTGATTATCACTGGGAAGGGCAGGAGTTGAAGTGATGACCTGAGAAACTCCAGTCTTGAAAATCAGGAGCATCAGCAACGACAATATATAGTTTCTCATGAGGGGACTTTAATATGGAACGGAAGGCTGAAATTAAGCAAAATTGTCGTAAAATGGCCATGCCGACATGTTGAGACCAACAGAAAATGATTACGTGGCTATTCCTTGTAGCAATTTAAACACAAATCATTATAACATTAAATAAAAAGGAGGGCAATGCACTGATTACCCCCCCTTTTAACAGACTCTAAAACAAATCAGATCTTTGTTACTGTTGCAACAAGAGATACTGGATCAAAAGTTACTGTGTAAGTTCCATCTGCCCCATTAGGAACTCCCAAATTTTTTCCATCTGTTTTTAAAGGAGCGGCGTTCGAAGTAGTGTAATTATCGGCCGCTCCATCTCCAGTGCCTTTCCCTCCGTAGTTGAGTGTCCAACCTTGATTTGCCCGAAACTTAAATTGTTTGGATCCAATGAGGACTACATTCGCTGTCCAGACCTTCTTGGTAGCATCCCACTTCAAAGGAGTATCTGCTCCCCAACCACCTGGGGTTGCATCCCCAATCAAGCCCCATGTTGTCATACTATAGGTATATGTATTCGGAACACTTAAATCCAGAACAACCAAATAGTCATTCGTTGTGGCAACACCGATATTTGTGCCACCCGATTCCAATGAACCATCTGCTCCATTATCTCCATAATTGTAATCCCAAGTTCCATTGCCCCTGAATTTTAATCCGTCATTTGGAGGAGATTGTTTTATCAAAGATGCGTAAACAGACCAAACCCCTTTCGTTGGATCATAACTCATTGGTGTATCACTTCCCCAGCCTCCTGGAGTGGCATTACCAATGATGCCCCAGTTCATTTGAGTTAAAGTATAAGTCATCGCTCCCAAATTGGCTTTTAGATAATAATAACCATCGGCAGGAACAGGGATATTGCCTCCTGGATTGGTTAGTTTTCCGGTACTAGCTATACCAAAGGTTGCAGGATCAGACCATGAGTGATCAGTGGCTAATTTGAATCCACCACTTTTCAAGTATACATATCCTTCAGCATCTCCATTACTTGTGAGTGTTGAAATAATAAACTTTGCATTGTCATTGTTACCCCAACCATTGTAATCTCCAACTATCCAAAACTTAGTAATATCAGCTACGGTTGTGAACTGAATATCTGAGCCATAAGAAGTACCTGCAGTATTGGTTGCATAAGCACGAACATGGTAAACTGTGTTCTTTACAAGTCCGGTGAGATTGCTGACAAATGCTCCCAATCCGGTACCACCGTCAATTTTTGTTCCAGAGATGGTAGGATTGGCACTAGTGCTCCATGCTAAACCTTTGGCGGAAATTGTGCCTCCACCATCGTAAGTTACATTTCCACCTGAGGCAGCACCAGTTTTGGTGACAGCTGTAGCGTCAGTAGTTGTTACGACAGGAAGGTCGACCAGTGTCTTAAAAGATACAACAGCCCCATAGCTTGTTCCTACGCTATTGATGGCGTAAGCACGAACATTATAGGTTGTATTACCTTTCAGGCCGGTTAATGCACTGATAAAGGCACCAGTACCTTTTGAATCAGATGTTTTCGTATCTGCGACCGTAGGTGTCAGATTTGTATTGCTGTAACAAATACCGCGTGCAGTGATTTCAGCTCCACCCGAAACAGTTACATTACCTCCTCCAGTGGCAGCATTACCGGTAATTGCCGAGATAGCTGTTGTGGTAACAGTTGAGAGGACAGGTAATGTAGTAAAGGTTACTTCCTCCCCATAAAATGTACCGTCCAATCCGGTTGCATAAGCACGTGCATAATAGGTAGTTGCATAAGCCAAACCAGATAGGTTAACATTATAGGTTGCAGTTGTTGTTGTTCCTGTAAATGCAACCTTAGAATTAGTAATTGTAGGGGTAGCCTCTGTGTTGTAACATACGCCTTTTTCTTTAATACCGTCACCGGAAGCAACGACGAATCCCACAACTGTAGCTGTACTGGAAGTGACATTTGAAAACTGTGAAGTAGAGAGCTTTTGGGCCAATTTCACATCTGATGTCCCTTTAGTGCATGCCGCAAAAAGTACTGCAGCAATAACCAGAACGGTCAATATTCTATATATGAACAATCTTTTCATAAATATATTTTTTAAAATCTCATTTAACTTTACAATGGTTCATATAATTTATTTCTTGACGATGGTGCAGGTCCCGGT
>JBAXED010000236.1:0-2645 GCA_037140615.1 Prolixibacteraceae bacterium | reverse complement strand
GTGAACAAGCGGTTATGAAAAAGGAAAAATACATTCTTGAAGAGGCCATAAATAGCCTTCTCAAGTATACCCGTATACAAGCTATCGTAAAGGATGGCAGACTCAGGCACGATGCAATTCTGGAAATAGCCAAAGAAGAGTTTGTCGTTGAGACAAAACCAGAGATCACAAAGGGTAATAAAGGAATTGTTCTGGCACAGCTCAAGGAGGTATCTCGTGAAAATAACTTGCCAATAATTCTGTTAACAAAATACATCCCGACCGAAATAGCCAAAGAGTATGTGAATGAAGGAGTATTTTACCTGGATGTTGCAGGGAATTGTAATATCAGACAAAATAACCTGGTGCTTTTGGTTGAAGGGAAAAAGATTGAACGGATGGCAAAAGTCAATCAGCCACGTGCATTTCAGGAAGCTGGAATTAAGTTGATTTTTCTGTTTTTAGTTGATCCCGAAAAGGCTCAACTCACCTACCGTGAACTTGCAGAGCTTGCAAATATCTCTTTAGGTTCTGTGGGTACAATTATGCAGGAACTTATTGATCTCAATTTCATTCTCAAAACAAAGCAAACGATGAAGCTCAAGAACACCAAAGAGCTCTTGAATCGTTGGATTATTGCCTACCACGATGTATTGAGACCCCGGTTATTAATGAGACATATGCGTTTTGTAAGACCGGAAAACTACACCAAATGGAAAGAAATTAATCTGAATGAACCCGATGGACGTGCATTTTGGGGGGGTGAGCCGGGAGCAAACTTGCTTACCAACTACCTGCATCCCGGTATTTTTACCATATACACCTACCGCAATTGGCAAAGTTTCAAGGACATTGGACTTGTACCTGATGAAACCGGAAACGTGGAAGTATTGGTAATATTCTGGAGTCCACAAACGTGCTTGGGCATTCCCCCTGTTTTAATTTATGCTGATTTGATGAGCAGTGGAAGCGATCGTAACATAGAAACCGCAAATATGATCTTGAAGAATGAGCTACAATATATCAAGTGAAAATTTTAGCAATCCCTTATTAAAGGAATTGCTTGAGAAATTGACCGGATTTTTCGATTCAATAGAATCAGAGTTTTATGTGATTGGCGCCACTGCACGTGATATCATACTGAGTGGTATCCATAAGCAGGTTGCTGCCCGGAAAACCAATGACCTGGATATTGCTATAGCAATTCCCGATTGGTCAAAATTTCAGGATATTTCAGAGAGCTTGTGTAAAATTGAGGGTTTTGAGAAATCGAAGATGGAAGGACAGCGATTTTTCTACAAGACCCATTATCAATTGGATATAGTCCCTTTCGGGGAAATTGCCAAAGCCGATAAAATGATCTACTGGCCACCTGAAGAAAATCAGGCAATGTCAGTCTCTGGGTTTACAGATGTGGTAAAGCATGCCCTTGAAATTTCAGTGGATGATAACTTCGTAATTCATGTGGCTACTTTACCGGGAATTTTCATTCTCAAATTAAATGCATGGATTAACCGGAATGTCGAAACCAACAGAGATGCCGATGATATGGCTTTTATTATCTCTACCTATCTCGAAATCAATGAGCAACGTGTGGTAGACGAGAACTATGACCTGTATGAGGACGACAATTTTACAACCTTTAATGCCGGGGCTGCTTTGCTGGGAAGGGATATGAAAGTAATCCTACAAGCAAACGCCGAAATTTTAGATGAATTTGTTGGCATTCTCCGCGCTGAAGTGGATCTGATGGAAGACAGCAAATTGATTAACCAGATGATGGAAACCCACGCATCTCTGAAATATGAAGAAGTATACAATGGCCTGCTTTCAATAACAACCGAATTAAATAAATAATTAATGTCGGACGTATATTCATTTTCTGCCAAAGGGGAAAGGTGGTGGCTCAAAACTCTGGGCAGAAGAAGAAAAAACAGAAAAGCCTGCTAAATCACCAGCTGCAAAAGCACCAAGAAAACAAAAAGAAATATTGGAGCCGGTCACCGGAGATGATCTTCCTTTCTAAGGGAAAAAGAGCCTTGCTGAGCAAGGTTTTTTTATGGTCGCTATTTTAACTTCTATTTAGTGGAATACCCTTTATATTGATAGCACCGATTGACGCAATATTGCGGATGATTCTGAAATCTATTATCTTCGCAGGTATTATGATAGAAACTAGACAAATAAATGATATTGTAAAACGGATTGCTTTGAATTACAATCCGGATAAGATTATTTTATTTGGTTCTTACGCCCATGGTAACTACTCGGATAATAGCGATTTAGATTTTATTCTCGTAAAGGATACTAATGCTCCTAAACATAAAAGGGGATTGGAAGTACGTAAATTATTTTACAGATTAACCATTCCAATGGATTTCAAAATCTACACTTCATCCGAATTTGAGAAGGAACTTTCAAACCAGTATTCATTTTTAAGTTCGGCAATAAAAGGGAGTAAAATACTTTATGAGCGAAAAAATTGATATTGTAAAACAATGGATTGAGAAGGCTGACCATGATTTAGGTACTGCTCAGGTTACGTATTTGTACCTGCCAAAATATCATGATACCATTGCTTTTCATTGTCAGCAAGCTGCTGAAAAATACTTAAAGGGATTTTTATTGTTTCTTGATATTTCGTTTAGCAGACAACATTCATTAAA
>JBAXED010000235.1:0-2645 GCA_037140615.1 Prolixibacteraceae bacterium | reverse complement strand
GCAAATACCACTTTGTTTGCTTCCGGAGATGTTGATGATGGAGTACAAAAAATGATTGTTGACAATTTTGGTGCCGGATGGGGAACACCCTTTCCATTCAAGAAAGACCAACCACTGGTTCAAAGCGCACAAGAAAAAAGAGTTTTTATCGAACGTGAAAGTGCCAATCAAAATGCCATCACCATCGGCAAATTCGTTCCCAACCAACATCACGCCGATTCGGCCGGTTTAAAATTGGTAACGACCATTCTGGGAGGCTATTTTGGTTCAAGACTGATGAGCAACCTGCGAGAAGAGAAAGGCTATACCTATGGAATACACGCTTCCGTGGTTTCTTTTGTCAGGGAGGCCATTTTCATGGTTCATGCAGAGGTTACAGCCGAAAAAACGGATGACGCCATCAAGGAGATTTTCTTTGAGATGCAGCGATTGCGTGAAGATTTGATTCCTGAATCAGAACTCGAACCATTGCGCAGTTTTCTTCTGGGCCGCATGCTTGAAGATTTTGACGGACCCTTTGCACGCTCCCAAAGCTTCTCTTCCTTGTATGAAGCCGGACTGGAGGTTGGCTATTTTGACACCATCATCCAAACGATCAAGACTATTACACCGGAACGAATCCGAGAAATTGCGATCACCTACCTGAATCCTGAAACCATGTACACAGTGGCTGCCGGAAAGAAATAATTGGGAAATGTGGAAATTAACACAGCATTTGCACGTGGCGATCATTTTCACATTTCCACATTTCCCAATTTCCACATTGACTTCCCCTGCCAGGTATCACGAACTTCCAACAGCTTTTCCACTTTCGCCACGAACTCGTAGTTTTTGAGCCCCCAGTTTGGGCCGATTACAATACCTGCCGGAGCAGAGCTGACAAATCTTTGAACGATGATGTCGGGAGAAAGATTTTCCAGGAAGCGTACAACCAATTCGGCATATTGCTCAACTTCAAACAAGTTATAAGCAGCTGGATTAATCATATATTCTGATGCCATCGCCGTTCCTTTGTGAATCTGAAGCTGATGTAACTTGATGCTCTGAACAGGTAGTCCGGAGATGGTTTTGGCCATCCCAATAAAATCAGCATCATCCTCCCCTGGAAGCCCAAGGATGAGATGGACACAATTGTCAAGCTTCCTCTCAGCAATACGATGAATAGCCGCTACCGATTCCTGAGCGGAATGTCCGCGATTAATCCGTCGCAAGGTATTCTCATTAAAACTCTCAACACCCATTTCTACCGATACATAACACTTTTCAGAAAACTCAGAAAGTAAATCCAGCACCTCCTCACTCAAACAATCAGGACGGGTAGCTATTACTAATCCAATCACTTCAGGATGGCTCAAAGCTTCCTCATAAGCATACCTAAGAATTTCCACCTGAGCAAAAGTATTGCTATAAGCCTGAAAATAGGCAAGGTAGCGCATGGTTGGGTATTTCCCGGAGAAAAAATCGATCCCTTTGAGTATCTGTGAAGAAATATTTTGTTCTATTCGACAGTAATCCGGATTGAAGCTCTTGTTGTTGCAATAGGTACATCCACCCTTTCCTCTTGAACCATCTCTGTTCGGACAGGTAAAACCTGCATCGAGGGATATTTTTTGCACACGACCCTCAAACCGCTTCCTAAAATAAGCTGAATAATCGTTGTATCGTTTCTCGCTCCCCCATGGGAATTTCTGCTCGGGCATGGCCATATATTTGTGTACAAAAATAGCAGAAGCTTTAGAGTTTTTAATCAACATTCGATTGTGAATAATTTCCGACGAATTATCAACGAAAATTTTTGTAATGATATTCATTTTCCTATATTCAACCTGTTGAATTACCGAAAATCAATAGCCATGTTTACAGCCACGGACCTGGAGCAAATAGTCGAAAGAGGAAGCAATCTTTCAGAAATTCAGAATCAGATTTCTCATTTTAAAAAGGGATTTCCCTATCTGAAAACTGTTGAAGCCGCCGGAATTGGGAAAGGAATAATCCGTCTGACAGAAGCTGAGTGCGAACAAATGGTCAACTTCTATGAGGCGCAACTTGGAAAAGGAACACTTCCTCTCAAGTTTGTTCCCGCATCGGGTGCAGCCAGCCGCATGTTCCAATCACTTTTTTCTTTCCAGGAAGAGGCAAAAACCAATCAGGAGGCAGAGAGCCTGCTCGCAAATCCAAAAAACAAGAGTGTTAGTCAGTTTTTTGACAAATTACAGCATTTTGCCTTTTATCCTGCTCTGGTAAAAGCCATCGGAACACTCAGCCATCCTTGTGGAACTTTCAAATATGTCGAAATCCTGAAAGCAGTGCTATCCCCGGAAGGATTAAATTACGGTTTTCTGCCAAAAGGATTGCTTGATTTTCACAACTACGCAGGTATCAGCAGAACGCCTGCCGAAGAACATCTTGTTGAGGGAGCTCTTTACGGAACTGATGCACATGGAGTTGTGAGACTTCACTTCACGGTTTCGCACGAACATCTGTCACTGTTCAAAAATAAATGCGAAATAGCCGCTTCTGATTTCGAAAAACGATACGGAGTCAAATACGACATCTCTTTTTCCGAACAGAAACCATCTACGGACACTATTGCGGTAGATGAAAGCAATGAACCATTCCGCACGACGGAAGGAAAGCTTTTTTTC
>JBAXED010000234.1:0-2664 GCA_037140615.1 Prolixibacteraceae bacterium | reverse complement strand
CAAATTGTTATCAACGAAATAGTAGCGTAACCCTCTAAAAACAATTTACCATGGCACATAAAAAAGGGGCGGGTAGTTCGAAGAACGGCCGCGAATCAGAAAGCAAACGACTTGGAGTAAAAATTTTTGGCGGACAAGCTGCCAAAGCAGGTAACATTCTGGTCCGCCAGCGTGGTACCGTTCACAATCCAGGCGCAAATGTTGGCATTGGCAAAGATCATACGCTTTTCGCTTTGATCGATGGTACAGTTGCCTTCAAAAAGAAGACCAACGCGAAATCGTTCGTCAGCGTTTTGCCTTTGAAGGTGGAAGCAGTAGAAGTAGCAGCAGAGTAATTCTCAATCAGCTCATAAAATTCTCTCCTGTTTTGTTGCTCCGGCAATGAAGCAGGAGTTTTTTTTGTTGTAACTTTGATTTATAATTCATCACTCATGTCTCATGTCTCATGTCTCATAACTCATAACTCATCATGCTAAGTTTAAAATTTATTCAGGAAAATCCGGAGTTGGTCATTGAAAGACTCGCCGTCAAACATTTCGATGCACGTGAAATCGTTCAGCAGGTTTTGGCGCTGTACCAAAAGCGCAACGATAACCAGATCGAAAGTGATGGTTGCAAAGCTGAGATGAACCAATTGTCGAAGGAGATCGGAATCCTGTTTAAAGATGGGAAAACAGAGGAAGCCAACAAAGCCAAAGAGCGGACGGTCGTTTTGAAAGAGCTGATCCGCCAATATGACGAAGATTTTGTGACCATTGACAATCAGATGGCAGCCTTGCAGGTATTGATGCCAAATCTTCCTTCCAAACTTGTTCCGGTGGGAAGGACTCCCGAAGACAACCTGGTGGTTGCGACCGGTGGAGTCATTCCAGTGTTGCCCGAAGGATCAAAGCCACACTGGGAGTTGGCGGCTCAATATGACCTGATTGATTTTGAACTTGGCGTGAAAATCACAGGGGCAGGATTTCCTGTTTACAAAGGTTTTGGCGCCCGGATCCAGCGTGCCCTGATCAACTTTTTTCTTGACCAGGCCCGCGGAGCAGGATACCTCGAGGTTCAGCCACCTTATGTTGTGAACGAAGCATCCGGTTTTGGAACCGGTCAGCTGCCCGACAAAGAGGGCCAGATGTACCATTGTCCAATCGATGGATTGTACCTTATTCCAACAGCTGAAGTTCCTGTTACCAATATTTTCCGCGATGTGATTGTTGAGGCAAAAGATCTTCCCATCAAAACGACTGCCTATTCAGCCTGTTTCCGCCGTGAGGCAGGTTCTTACGGAAAGGATGTCCGCGGACTAAACCGTCTGCACCAGTTCGACAAAGTAGAAATCGTGCAGATTGCACATCCTGATAAGTCGTATGAATCGCTCGAGCAAATGGTGACCTATGTGCAGTCGCTGGTCGAAAAGCTGGGATTACCCTACCGGATCCTTCGTCTTTGTGGAGGCGACATGGGTTTTACCTCCTCTCTCACCTATGATTTTGAGGTATGGTCGGCAGGGCAGGGGAGATGGCTTGAGGTTTCGTCTGTCTCCAATTTTGAGTCGTTTCAGGCCAATCGCCTGAAATTGCGCTACCGCGAAGAAGGCAATAAAAAGCCACAGCTTGCACATACTTTGAATGGCAGCGCACTCGCTTTGCCACGGATTGTGGCATCAATTCTCGAAAACTACCAAACACCGGAAGGGATTAGGGTGCCGGATGTGTTGGTGCCTTATATGGGTTGCAGTATCATTAATTAAAATATTTCACAAAAATAGCAGAGAAAAATTTGTTTATTTAAAATAATATTTAGATATTTGTCTAAATATCTATTAAGTCATGAATATTTTCTTCAAAGCATTGAACGATCCCACCCGGCGGGAGATTCTTGAGCTGCTGAACAAGGGTGACCTGACAGCCGGCGAGATTGCCGACCGGTTCAGTATGACCAAGCCTAGCATCTCGCACCATCTGGATCTGCTGAGACAGGCCGGCTTGGTTGTGAGCATCCGCGAGGGACAGTACATCAAGTATTCCATAAATACGACGGTATTTGATGGGGTGGTGGTGTGGTTGATGCAGTTTAAGAAGTGACTAAAGTGAACTAAAGTGACTAGAGTGAACTAAAGTTTAAAACGGAGGAAGTAACAAGGAAAAATTTGATAATTCTAAAAAATAAAAACATGAAAAAAGTAATAGTGATTTTGGTTTTTGTCTTATCTGTCTTGGGCGTTTTCGGGCAGGACATTACAGGTCAGTGGAATGGGATTCTGAAAGTTCAGGGAACGCAGTTGAGGCTGGTCTTTAACATCAGCAGAAGCGCAACAGGGTACAGTTCAACTATGGACAGTCCCGACCAGGGTGCCAAGGGGATTCCGGTTACGAGTACAACCTTCGTAAATTCTAAGTTGAAGATTGAGGTCACCAATCTGCGGATGGAGTATTCCGGAGAATTAAAGGGTAGTTCAATTACCGGAACTTTCAAACAAAATGGGTTAGAGCTGCCAATGGATTTGTCAAGGGAAGAGGTTCAGAAGCAAGTTGTTAAACGTCCGCAGGAGCCAGTCAAACCTTACCCATATTATGAGGAGGATGTGACATTTCAGAATGTAAAAGAAAACTTCGCACTGGCTGGGACCTTGACATTGCCCAAAAAAGAGGGAAAGTATCCGGCGGTTAT
>JBAXED010000233.1:0-2723 GCA_037140615.1 Prolixibacteraceae bacterium | reverse complement strand
ACCTCAAAGGCATTATGTCCGTAAAGCCTGCATTTCCGTTGGCTTTTGCGATGGTAGTAACGTTATAAATACAGCGAATGAAGGGCAATTCTTAAATCCTAAAGCTATATAATAGTTCATTTTAATAAAAACGCTAAACAAAACAGATTGATTGTTGTTTGGATACCATAATAGAAGTAGTTCAGTTTGGTATATTATTTATTGTAATATTATAAATGCAAATCACCATGGTTAAACTTTCAACAGAACAAAAGGTCACCTTTCGTCGTGATGGATATATCATCCTTAGAGGGTTTTTTAGCGATGCAGAAGCTGCAAAGCTTTATCAGGTCGCCACCCATGACGATCATCTTAATAAAAATGCTTTAGATCTAAGTGATCAGGCTGGAAAGAAGACAAAACTCTCATTATGGTTTACTCCAGGGAATGATGTATTTGGATACCTTACGAGAAGTGAAAAAATGATTCTGGCTATCTCCGATCTGTTGGATGATAATTCACCGGTTTGTCACTACCATTCCAAATTGATGCAAAAGGAACCTAAAATTGGAGGCGCGTGGGAATGGCACCAGGATTATGGCTATTGGTACAAGAACCAATTTATGTTTCCCGATCAGCTTATTAGTGTAATGGTCGCCTTGTCGCCAGCCAACAAGCAGAATGGATGTCTGCAAGTGATTAAGGGATCTCATAAATTAGGAAGATTAAATCATGGTTTTGCCGGTGAACAGGTAGGTGCTGACAAGGTCATGGTGGACAATGCATTAAAAACCATGGAGTTGATTTTCGTAGAGCTCAAACCAGGCGATACCCTGTTTTTTCATAGCAATTTATTGCACCGGTCGGAAGCAAATCTGTCTGATTATCCGCGCTGGTCATTAATTTCATGTTATTCATTACAGTCTAATCTGGCGTATAATGAAACTTCTAAATCGTGGAAAGTTCCTGTTGAGGTTGTTCCGGATGAAGCTTTACTCCAATGGGAAGCTCAATCGCTTGAAAATGCAGATTTCCTGAAGAAAGAGAATGATCCTGCGTTAAAGCCAACTGGCTGGGAAGAAAAATAGATATCAATTTCAGTAAAGATTTGAACTTTAATTTCCAATCCTCTTCAAATGTCTGATTCGTTTATAATTGGAAATTTGTCTGATACTGTGAGTTCGACATAAGATTTTTATTAAGCAGGAAAATATCCGATTGCTATTGGAAAAATAAAACATTAACTTGGCGACTGAATAGCCACAATTGAAAATTGCTGTTTCTTTCGCCATTAAGGCCTTATAACAATTTAAACTATGAAAATAAGTGCCAAACTTAAGCATAGTTTTTTGGTCTGAAGTCAAATTCAAATGTATCAAAAGAGTTATGGAAGACAGGAGAATGTTTCTAAAAATACTTGCTGGTGTAAGCGCTGGCATAACATTAGCAGGTACAACACTTGCCGAAACAAAAGTTTCTGACCGTCTGGGATACGTACTTCCAAAACGTAAACTGGGCCGCACCAATGAATTCGTAACCATGCTTGGAACCGGTGGTTTCCATGTGGGTTGGACCACTGAACGTGATGCGCAGGAGGTAATTGAAGCATCAATGGAGGGTGGTATCAGGTTTTTCGATACTGCTGAAAGTTATGCCGACGGGACCAGTGAAATTCGCTACGGCAAATACCTGACTCCAAAATACCGTGACCTGATTTTTTTAACAAGCAAATCGACAGGAAAGGATGCGAAAACAGTCATTGAACATTTGGAAGGTAGTTTGCGGAGGCTAAAAACCGATCACCTCGATTTATACCAGGTTCATGCCATTTCAACACCCGAAGATGTCGAAAGCAGAATTCAACTTGGTGTACTGGATGTTTTACTGAAAGCAAAAGAGGAAGGCAAAATCCGATACCTGGGTTTTACCGGCCACCAAAATCCGTTCGCCCATGCACGAATGCTTGAAAGAACGAAAGAATCAGATATTTTCGACACTGTTTTGATGCCGGTAAACGTGCTCGACCAGTCCTATTTCAGTTTTATCCAAAAAATCATACCCGAAGCATTGCAAAGAAATATGGGAATTCTTTCCATCAAATCGTTGGCAGATGGCAGATTCTTCGTTAAAAAAGAACAGGCCGGATGGACAACCAATGACCCGCTGATTCCAAATTACCTGAGCATTAAAGAAGCCATGTATTTTGTATGGTCTCTTCCCGTTACCGTTTTAATTTCGGGAAATGAAAACGCAACTTTCATACGTCAGAAAATTGACCTTGCACGTTCCTTTTCTGAACTTACTGAAGAGCAAAAAGCCACATTAAAAGAAAAGGTCTTAAAGATAGCACTTACTGGCAAAATTGAATATTATAAAAAGAAAGAGGACTGACTTACAGAACTATCAGGCGAATGTCAACAAATATCATTCTGTTTTAATATTATAATTAGGGTATTTACTTCTACTTTAACAGATTTAAATTCTTAGAAAAGAGTGATTTATGTCTCGTTGTCTATTAAATTGGCGATTGCATAGCCGATCAATCATATGCTCCTCTCTCTTTTCTTTGTAGAGTAGACTCGCCGATTAAATTTCCTCCTCAAGTCCGGGTCGAATTCGTCGTTAATCAATGTTAGATATTTGCCGATCTATGATATAGAATTCAGATCATGGTCAGATAAAAGGTAATCAGATAATCCGGCATATCACCCGGAAACCCTCATAAAACTGATTTTTTAAATGTG
>JBAXED010000232.1:0-2733 GCA_037140615.1 Prolixibacteraceae bacterium | reverse complement strand
TGTACTGGATTCGAACCAAACGCTGTAATCAGCTGTATATCTTTATTTTACCTATTCAATTTCAGAAGAACTCACCGTATCATACACTGATCGTTAATTTGCAAATAATTGATCCACAATACTTAAGCAAAGATACAAAAAATACCAAAACAGTATAATTTAAATGAATCAGATGATCGATTTATTTAGTCCAATTTGGTTAATTCACCTATTGCATATAACGGAAGGTTTGTCAACCAATCCTCTTTTCTGTAATCTGACATGGAAGTTCTGATCGCCGTTTTGGGCGAATATTTTTGACAAAATGCTTTCAGACTTTTGGCCTGCAAATTTTCCTCCGCTTTAACTTCGATAGGAATTACTTCGCCAGAGTACTGTATCAAAAAATCGATTTCAGCGATTGATCGCTCTGCCGACCAATAATAAATCACCAAATCAGGTATCGTGGTTAATTGTTGCAAAACGTATTGTTCGGTCAAGGCACCTTTAAATTCTTCAAATATCATATTTCCTTCAAGCAAAGTCCTAACGTCAATATCTCCCATAGCGCCCATCAAGCCAACATCAGCGATAAATAGCTTAAAAGCATTATAGTCCTCATAGGCTTTCAATGGCATACCGGGCTTTGATACCCTGCAAACTTTATGAACCAAACCGCAATCGATCAGCCAGGATAATGCCAACTCATAGTCTTTTGCCCGTGAACCAGGCTTAACTGCTCCATAAATGAATTTTTTATTCTCTTTCGCCAATTGTGATGGAATTGAGTTCCAAAGCATCCTGATGCGAGGAACAATGTCACTTGGCGCATGTTTCGAAAAATCATGTTCGTATGCTGTAAGTATTCGTTTCTGAATGACACGGACCTCCTTAAAATCGTTTTGTGTCCGATATGAAAGTACAACTTCCGGCATACCCCCGATATAGTAATATTGCCGTAAGATTTGGATGTATTTCTCTTTGAAACTTTTAATCAATATCCAATCACCGCTTTTTAAGAGATTTAGCAGTGGTTGTTGATCCAGTGCCATCAGAAATTCGGCATAATTGAGCGGATAAAGATCAAGGAATTCAACTTTCCCGACAGGGAAAGAGGTATGTTTGTGCATGGCCACCCCAAGAAGGGAGCCTGCGGCAATAATATGATATTGCGGAGCATTCTCGCAAAAGTATTTCAATGAAGTTATCGCACCTTCTGCTTCCTGTATTTCATCAAAAACAATTAGTGTATTTTCCGGATTAATCTGAATTCCGGTTTCAATTTGTAATGCAGTTATAATCCGGTTAATATCGAAATTATCGACAAACAGCGTTTTCAGGAGTTTCGAACTCTCAAAATTTACATAGGCCGTCTGGCTATATTCATTTTTGCCGAACTCTTTCATCAGCCAGGTTTTTCCAACCTGTCGGGCTCCACGTATAATCAAGGGCTTTCGGCTGGGCTTATTTTTCCAGGATACCAGCTCCTTCATTGCAATTCTTTCCATAACAAAATGGCTTTAGTACATTTATTCGAACGACATTTGTGTACAAATATACATTTTATCAAACGTCTTTTGGAATCTAACAACAAATATTCAAATGACTTTTGATAGTATGTACCATATTCTCGTTACAAGTTCCTAATACAAAACCATAGATAATCAAGATTAAAGTCGGTTCTCCTCCCAACTCCTGCGGCCGATGGCTTCCGCTTCACGCCATTTCACTTCAGGGCTGCACTTCGTTCCGCCTCCTTACGTTTCATTCTGTTCATTGTCTGCCACCAGCCTCGGTTACCCACGACAAGAGTAGTCCCTTTCCTCCATTTTGCGATTTCCAACCTGATTCCATTTCGCTTGCCCCGGCTTTCCCAAACCTGAAATCCCCAAAGCGAAGCCGGAAACAAACTCCATTTCATACCAGCCAATCGCACCATTCCGGTACAGGAACCACACTTGCCTTTCTGCCTACACACACAATAGTTTTTTATAAGTTGTAATTTCGTCAAAATCCAAAAAGCAAGGCAAATTTAGCCGGTCCGTTTCTCTGAAAATGCAAGACCAAGGCAAGTGTTCCGCCTTCAGTTTTTCATTTAAGTTAAATCACATTGTTATCTGATTGGCGGAACAGTCTGGCATTTTCGACCGTCCCGGCTTTTCGACTTGCCTTCTTTTTCTTTTTTTGACCGTTTTTTCTTTTTCTTCGGAAATATGACCTCCAATTGCCTTAAATAATTCAATTTGTATTGATTTGATTCATTTTTATTCTTTTGTAATTCAGGACGTTAGCTTATTTTAAAACGCTGATAATGAAAAGGTGTGGATAGCAAGATACTATTATAAAAAGCAATTTTTTTTGCGCAGATTTTTGATGGAGAGATGAAGTATGGAATATGGAAATGTCTTTCAAAGAGGCAATGCAAGATGTCAGTTTGTATATACAAACTGTCTTGCCCCGCTTGCGCTAATTGAACGATTTTTTTACAGGAAAGGAAAACAGAAACATGAATAAGACCAAGGTCATAATAATCAGGTGTTCTACCGGTGAAAAGAAAATCATCCAGCAACTGGCCGGAAAATGCGGACTTAAGCTATCAGAATATTGCCGCAGGCAGGCCATTCATGGAGAGGTAAAAGCCATACCGGTATTGACCCAGGAAGAGATTGATTACTTCCACCTGCTGAAAACATACTGTACCAATTTTAACCGGATATCCAGCCTGATCCGCAAAAAAGATCCTGGCCTTGTAGA
>JBAXED010000231.1:0-2785 GCA_037140615.1 Prolixibacteraceae bacterium | reverse complement strand
GTTACTAAGGTACATAAAGGGAGAGATCACTTCGGAAGCGGAAATTGTTGAAATTCTGGATTGGATCGAATCATCTAGAGTGGAAAAAACGGTGAAAATGACCACCTACTTTCAGAGTAAATTGACCACCCGTTGCCGGAGCAAAGTGACCACCTGTTGCCGATTCAAAATGACCAGTGGTTGCCGGAGCAAAGTGACCACCTAAAAACAATCCTTTTTTTCATGTCGGACCCATACATTCGTTCAAAAATGAAACGGATTATGGCAAATAAAATGACCGACATGAGTAAGATTAGAAAAGCAATTAAGTTGCATTGCAGTGGCAAAAGCAAGCTATTCATTAGCCAATACTTATCCTTATCGAGAAATACGGTAAAGAAATACATTGCACTGTTTGAAGAACAAGGATTAGAGTTTGAAGATATTAACCAAAAGACTGATCTTGAACTTGAAACGGCGTTTTCTCACGATGCAGAAGCACCCTTAAATCCCAGAATAAAAAAACTCTTTGATTTCTTTCCGCACATGGAGAGGGAGCTCAAGAAAGTTGGTGTTACTTCCTATGGCATGTGGGAGCAGTACATCAAAATGTATCCCGATGGTTATCAAAACTCCCAGTTCAGACATTACTTTAAATTGTGGGGCAAAAAGGTAAATCCTGTGATGCACATGAATCACAAGGCGGGTGACAAGATGTATGTGGATTATGCAGGTAAAAAGCTCTCAATCGTAGACAAAGACACTGGAGAGATAGCAGATGTCGAGTTTTTTGTTGCCGTTTTGGGGGCAAGCCAATACACCTATGCTGAAGCAACCTACAGCCAAAAGAAGGAAGATTTTGTGGTATCAGTTGAGAACGCAATGCAGTTTTTCCAGGGCGTACCATTGGCAATTGTTCCTGACAATCTAAAATCGGCGGTGATAAAAAGCAGCCGTTTTGAGCCCACAATCAACGAAACACTCGCAGATCTGGCGGAACATTACGAAACCACCATTTTACCTGCCAGAGCCTACAAACCAAGGGATAAATCACTGGTTGAAGGTGCGGTGAAGATATTATACCGCAGGATTTACGCTGCATTGAAGGATGAGACATTTTTCTCTATCGCTGAACTGAATAAGCGAATAAGCGACCTTCTGGAGGTTCATAACAGCAAAAAGCTCACCGGACGTCCATATACCCGTTTTGAGCTGTTTACAGATCTCGAGAAACCAAAGCTGTTACCACTGCCACAACAGCGTTTTGAGATCAAATATCAGGCCCTTGCAACGGTCATGCAAAACGGCCATGTTCAGTTGGGTGCAGACAAACATTTTTACAGCGTGCCGTACCAATACATCCGCAAGAAGGTGAAGATCCTTTACACCAAAACAACGGTCGAGGTCTACTACAAATACAATCGTATCGCCACACACACCAGAATATATCAGCTTTACAGCTATACGACCGTATCCGAGCATTTAGCAAGTACCCATCAGTTTGTCACCGATTGGACGACTCCCCGGTTTGTCAATTGGGCAAACAGTATTGACCCTGTTGTTGGTGAATATGTCTTTAAAATCATTGAAAGCCGAAGTCATCCCGAGCAGGCCTATAAGAGTTGTATGGGCATACTTTCGTTTGAGAAAAAGGTTGGCAAACAAAGACTTGTTAGTGCCTGTAAACGTGCCCTTGACTTTGGTTCTTACAGCTATAAAACGATACAAAACATCCTGGAAAACAACCTGGATATGATCAAAGATGAGACCTTAGATGATGATGGATTACCACAACACAACAACATACGCGGAAAAAACTATTACAAATAAATTTAATATCAGATGATTATGAATGAATCAACGTTTGCAAAAATGAAACAAATGAAGCTCTATGGAATGCACAGTGCTTATAAAACTGCCGTAGAAACGGGAAAAACGGATCACTACACAATCGATCAGTTTGTCTCCATGATTATTGATGCCGAATGGGACGAGAGGCATAACCGGAAAATAGAGAGAATCATTAAAAACGCTAAGTTCCATTACAAATCAAACATTGAAAGCGTTAATTATGACCCATCCCGAAATCTGGAGCGCAACCTCATCTTACGTCTTGGAGAGTGCGAATTTGTTGAGAAAAACGAGAATGTTCTGATCACCGGGAGCACAGGCGTAGGCAAAAGCTATCTGGCCACAGCCCTGGGTTATCAGGCATGTATCCAGGGATATCGGGTAAGTTACTTCAATACATCGAAGCTGTTTACCAGGTTAAGAATGGCAAAAGCCGATGGTTCATACCTGAAGGAACTGGCAAAGATTGAAAAGCAGGACGTAATTTTACTTGATGATTTTGGACTTCAGGCACTTGATAGCCAGAACAGAATAACGCTCCTGGAAATCATTGAAGACAGGCACAATAAAGGTTCTATTATCGTCACCTCACAGATACCTGTTCAGGGATGGTACGACATAATCGGGGAAAAAACCATTGCCGATGCGGTACTGGACAGGCTTATACACCAATCTCACCGCATAGAACTACACGGCGAATCTATGAGAAAGAAAAAAAGCATCAATCAAGAATAATTTTATGCAATTTTGAGTATTAATCCTGACATGAAAAATCGGATGTTTTTAGAGGGTAACCATGGTGGTCAATTTGTACCGGCAGAAGGTGGTCAATTTGAATCAGCAACACATGGTCAATTTAAATCGGCAGAAGGTGGTCAGTTTGACCGAAGTTTGCAATCCGAGCACTAAACTACTTTTCTCCTGAAAAGCCCGAAAAATTGCAAACATTGAAAAA
>JBAXED010000230.1:0-2865 GCA_037140615.1 Prolixibacteraceae bacterium | reverse complement strand
AAGGAAACAATCCTGGACATAGCAATGGAAGAGATTGTGACCGACCTGAACGAGGTCGTAGTGACTGCAAGCGCGAAAGACAAAACCATCAATAACCTGATTCCTGTAAGTGCCCGTACCTTCTCAACCGAAGAGGTGAACCGCTATGCCGGGGGCCGCAGCGATCCGGCACGCCTGGCAGCAAACTTTGCCGGCGTAAGTGCGCCGGACGACAGCCGAAACGACATCGTGATTCGTGGCAATTCCCCGGTAGGAGTCTTGTGGCGCATCAATGGGATGAACGTCACCAACCCGAACCATTTTGCATCGGTTGGTACTACCGGAGGTGCCGTCAGTGCATTAAATACCAATCTTTTGAAGAGTTCCGACTTCCTGACATCGGCCTTTCCGTCTGAATATGGCAACGCAACAGCCGGAGTTTTCGATCTGGGCCTTCGGAATGGAAATTCTCAAAAAAGGGAAACGACGCTGCAGGCAGGCCTGATTACCGGTTTGGAAGCTACCACTGAAGGGCCGATCAACAAGGAAAAAGGTTCATCGTACCTGGTGGGTTACCGCTATGCTTTGGCGGGTGTTGCTCAGGCTGTGGGTGTAGATATTGGCACAACCGCCCTGCCTTCTTACCAGGATTTGTCGTTTAACGTGAACAGTGGCAATACCAAATTGGGCAGGTTTACCCTGTTTGGAATCTTAGCCAATAGCAGCATTAACATTGCCGGCGGAAATTCAGGTTCATTGTACGGAAACGGAGGAGGACATGATTTGAGCAGTCAGATTGGCATCATCGGATTGAAGCATTTCAAGCAACTGAACAACAAATCTTATTTTAGTTCTAACATCGGAATAAACTATTCAAATTCAGAACAATCTGATTATGGCTTCGACCGCCAAACAAGTGAATCGTATATAAATCAAGAGAACAATGTCTCCAAAACGGGGTATAATTTTTCGACAAGCTTCAATTCCAAAATCAATTCAAAACTGTTTGTAAAAGTAGGCTTGCAGAATGAATTGATAGGCTTGAATCTGTATTACAGGGAAAAAAGGGATATCAAGTCGGATTGGAAGCAGATTTGGGATTACAACAGTTACACCAACCTAGCACAGGCCTATGCACACGTTAAATATAGTTTTAACGACAAACTGACACTCAATGCGGGAGTGCATTCCCAGCTATTTTTCCTGAACAATTCTGTCTCTTTTGAGCCCCGTCTGGGACTGAAATACGACATCAACGGCAAAAGTTCTTTGAATTTCGGCTACGGACTTCATTCCCAAATGCAACCCATCAACGTCTATTTTCTGCAATCGCAAAACGCTGATGGCACCTACAGTTACAACAACAAGAGTCTGGATTTTACAAAAAGCCATCATTTTGTTTTGGGATACGACTTGCAGCCATTCAAGGACTGGCGGTTGAAAACGGAGGTCTATTACCAGTCGCTCTACGATGTTCCGGTCAACACGTTTTCGAGCAGTTACTCTATGCTGAATACCGGGGCAAGCTTTAAAACCGATTTGGAGGACAACCTGACAAATAGTGGAACAGGGACCAACTATGGCGCCGAACTGACCATCGAGAAATTCTTCAGCAAGGGATATTACGGACTGTTTACCTCTTCAGTTTACAGCTCAAAATACAAGGGCAGCGATGGAGTCGAACGAAACACGGCCTTCAACGGGAAATATGTTTTCAATATTCTGGGTGGAAAAGAATGGAAAGTTGGCAGCGAGAAGCGGAACAAATTTTCCACCGACCTGAAATATACCTACGCCGGCGGAAGGGCTTACACTCCCATTGATTTAACAGCCTCAAATTCTACAGGTCGCGAGCAACTCTCGACCGATGCCTATTCTGCCTTTTATCCCAATTATTTCCGTCTGGATTTAAAAGCAAGCTATACGTTAAACAGTGCGAAGAAAAAACTATCCCATTCATTTTCGCTGGATTTCCAGAATGTAACCAACCACAAAAACGTTTTCTCACAAAACTACGACGACCGGAGCAAGGCAATCAATACCACCTACCAGCTGGGTTTTTTCCCGAATTTCATCTATAAATTACAGTTTTAAATTCCCGGAAATGAATAACCGTGTCGGCAAACAGAAAACTAATCCACCCGAAGCCTGGTTTTCCTCCTTGCGTTACTTTGCGAACTTTGCGCGACTTGAAACTCAACAGATATCTTCGGTGAGGGTTCTTGCATTTATCCTGATTACCCTGATTGCTATTGCTGTAAGGCTATACATAAGTTTCTCTCATGATCTGATCCTGGGCGTGGACGGAGGTTATTATCCGGTGCAAGTAAGGAATATTTTAAACACCGGATTCCTCGGTTTTAAAGACGTTCCACTCTATTTCTATTTTTGCGCTTCGATCGTGAAAGGCATTTCCTTTTTGGGGTTCACCGTCACCGACGACACCATCATTTATGTCATCAAGATTGTTGACTGTTCCGCTTTGCCCCTGCTGGCCATTCCATTGTATAAACTGGTAACCCGGAAAGAGCAACCTGTTTCTTTTCCCGCAGCGCTCGCCATTCTATCTTTTGCCATTCTCTCTTTCACCCCGTTTGTAATTCTGGGTGACCTGCAAAAGAATGCTTTTGCCATACCTTTGGCATTTATCTTCATTCTTTTTTGTGAGGATTATTTAATCAATCCGGTCAGGAGAAATTTAATAGCCGTCGCAATTTCACTGGCTATCATTGCCCTTACTCACTTTGGTGTCTTTGTATTTAGTTTGGCCATCCTGATAATTGCACTTTTTATTATCCATCGAAAAAAAGCAATACTTCCATCCATAATCATCTTTTTCGTTGGGTTTGGATTGATTGCCTTGTTCGATTTTAACCGTGCTTTCCG
>JBAXED010000229.1:0-2891 GCA_037140615.1 Prolixibacteraceae bacterium | reverse complement strand
CCGATTTCCTCCAGCCAGATTGCCACCCGGCGTAACTCATCAATTTGATTGTCAATCAACAATTCTCTATCTACAGTCGCGTTATCCATTGTAAACAATTGTCATCATGGTTATATCATCCGATTGTGTAAATCCATTTACGTGCGATGCAATTTCCGCTTCCATTGTGTGAATTAAATCGCGTGGAGTGGCTTTCGCATTTTGGGAAACGATGTTCATCAGAGTATCATCACCGAATAATTTGTTGTCGGCATTTTCGGCTTCACTTACCCCATCCGTGTAAAGGAAAATTTTATCGCCGTCTTCCAGCTGAAGGGATAACTCCTGGTAATCGAAATCTTCAAACAGACCTACCGGGATATATTTTGTTTTTTCGAACATGACAACATCTCCTTTGCCCCGGATAATGACAGGTGGATTGTGACCGGCATTGCAATATTTCAACAAGCCGGTTTTTAAATCCAATACGCCAAGGAAGAAGGTCACAAACATGCTGGACTCGTTGTTGTCGGACAGTGATTTATTGAGAGAGGTAACAATCACGGAAGGAGATACCTCTTTATCGGAAATCGAGCGCACCAGGGTACGGGTAACGGCCATGAATAAGGATGCAGGGACTCCTTTCCCGGAGACATCGCCGATGGCAAAACAGAACTTATCGCCGTCGATGACAAAAAAATCATAGAGGTCTCCCCCAACTTCCTTGGCAGATTTCAACACCGCAAAAACGTCTATCTGAGGAAGATCCGGGAATGGCGGGAAAATGTGAGGGATCATCGCCATCTGAATTTCGCGCGCAATGCGTAATTCACTTTCGATTTTTTCCTTGGCGGAAGTTGTATCTTTCAGTGTGATAATATACTCGGCCAACTCCTTCTGCATAAAGCTAAACGAATCGCATAGCTCTTCCATTTCATCATGCGTCTTGATCTCTGGCAATTTCACATTAAAATTGCCGGAAGCAATCAGCCTGGCGGAATTTGCAAGAAGTTTGAGTGGCTTAGTGATATTGTTGATGACTCTTGTAATAAAAACTGCCAGCAGAGACAGTCCGAAAACCACCAAAATCATCAGGATTATGTTAATTTTCCGCAACGAAGCGAACATCTCACTATCAGGATAAATGACTCCGATGGACCAATGACTGGAGGGAAGCAATTTGTAGTTAATCCACAATTTGCCGGCCTTATATTTGCTCTTAAAATCAGCAGAGGCAAAATTACTTTTCCCTTGCACCATATTTCTGCCCACCGTACGCATTCCTGGTTGGTTGTTTGCCTTAGCGATGGTGAAAATACTCTCATTCATCACATACTTTTGGTTCGGATGCGTAATGATTACACCATTTCGTGAAATAAGAAATGCATAGCCCGAATCCAAAATCTTAACCTTTGACATAATTTGCGTAAGAAACTCCAGTGAAACATCAATTGTAACTACCCCGGAAAAAGTTCTTACACCATTTATGTATGTATAAAAAGGTGCTGAATAGGTCGTCATCAAAATATTGGCTCCGCCTTCATCAAAATAGGGTTCTGACCAGTATGGAGACTGCGTCATCTCAGGTATTTGAAACCAGTCCATATAGAAGTACTCATAGGTTTCACTTCCTAAGAATGTTGTGCTAATTGAGTCGCCCTGACGATATACATATGGAGCATAATACAATCCCCTTTTGGGAAAATAATTAGGTTCATAAGCAATGGCAGAACCATAAATTGTTTTGTTGTTCTTCAAGACTGACTGCAAAAATGGTATTAGTGAATCCTCCGTTAGGAAAGAGGATTCCATCATTCGGGCAATAATTTCTGGAATTTTTTCAATGGGATTTAAGACTTGCTCAATACTATTGACAGTATTGTTGGCCAAAAAGATGGCATTTTCACGGGTTGTCTCTTTGATCGTCTCCCGGGTGTAGTAATAGTAGATCGAGAAAATAACTGCAAATATTCCGATGCAGAAAAGCAATACGCTGCGTATGATATGAGCAGCCAAGGTCCTTTTTTTCATTTTTTCTGTTTTCAAAATATTTATTCGATCAGTTTCTTGTAAAAATCAGTAAAAAGGTAGGTGGAACTACTCTTGTCACGCTTGTTTATGATAGTGGCAGCGTTCATGAAGTCGGTTTCCAAAAGTTCACCAAACTTTACCTTTTTATGTCCCGGCTGGATCAATTCCAATGTTTTGACTAACATCCAATCCTGATGTGCCTTGTTTGCAGGCACATGGGCAAGCTGCATGGTTTGAAGAACAATGTCCAGGGCCGCATCTTTGTTGTCAGTTGTATATTGCCAACCTTTTAAAGTTGAAATTAGTAACTTGTTCAGCTCCGATTTTTTCTTTTCATACGTTGACCGCAGGCAGTATAGTCCATCTTCGGGAATATCATACCCAAAATCGGCGAGGGGAAAAACATTAAGTTCATTTTCATCCAATCCGCTGTTAATTATCTGATCGTATTCATTGTACGACATAACTGTCATCGCATCGATCCCATCTAACATAAATAAATTCACCGTTGATAAAATTGGAATCCATTCAACTTTTATGTTTTTTTCTGCGATTAGTGCTTTTGGCAATTCATCAAATCCACTTTTCCAAACACCCAATTTTTTCCCTTTCAATTGTTCCAATTTTTCAATACCGCTTGACTTTTTTGTCACGATCATAATGGACGAATGTTGGGATATTTGGCCAATATTCACGATGTCCAGTCCCTGGGTTTTGCATGCCAATGCAGTCGTCAAAAAAAGAGAAATTACATCTGCTTTACCGCTTTTAAGCATCGCGGTTACTTGCAGGGAAGTGGTTGGATGAACAATTTCAACATCAATTCCGGCATCTTTGTAAAATCCCTTTTCTTTGGCCACATAGTACCCGGCGAATTGTGC
>JBAXED010000228.1:0-2903 GCA_037140615.1 Prolixibacteraceae bacterium | reverse complement strand
ACAGCAGGAGTAAAATTCAATTTCTAATTTATGCTAATTATGAAGACGAAGAAAATAATAGGAATTAGTATCATGGTAGTCTTTCTGATGTCGTGTCAGAAATTTCTGGATACCTATCCCAACGGAAACTATGATGATAAACTTCTCTGGGAAAACCAGCAATTGGTCCAGGGACTTGTAGGTTGGTGTTACGACCAGGTAAATTCCAACGTCAGAAACTACAATGACAATGAAGGTGCCTATCTTGACGGAGCAACGGATGATGCTGTACTTACCAACTCAACCCATGTTCTCAGAAGGTATGCTCTCAATGCCATGCCCACCAGTCTCGATCCATTTCAGACATACTGGGACAGAAATTACAAGGCAATCAGGAATTGTAACCTTTTCCTTAAGGACAGGCGCGGTTACAATACGAAGTTTGTATTCAACACCAAATGGAACGATATGGTCAGAAACAGACTTCAGGGAGAAGCATTTGCGCTTCGTGCCTGGTTCGAGTTTGACCTCCTCCAAAAGTTTGGTGGAAAAGGAACAAACGGACAAATGTTAGGATTCCCGATTGTAAAGGAAGTATATGGCACTGATGATGTAGTAAATGTGGCCAGGAATACATATGATGAATGTGTCGCTCAGATACTTGCCGATTGTGATTCGGCCTATAAATATCTGCCTATTGCACACAGGGATTATTTGGTACCACTTGCTGCAGACAGGGTTTATGCGGGAGGAAAATACTGGGGTCGTTTTGATGGTATTTCTGCCAAGGCAATGAAGGCACTTGTTTATCTCACATGGGCAAGTCCAAGGTTTAATACAGGCAATGTTACTGCCCGTTGGGACAGTGCTGCCTCAAATGCCATGAAAGTTATCAATTTCAAGATGACCACTGATGTTGTTCCTGGAAACACAAGCAGCTTCAGTCCAACTGCCGGAGTAGTATGGACAAATCCAAATTCGGCTGAAATTGTCATGACTACCCGTTACAATACCGGAAACCTCGGTATGGAAAGAATGTTCTACCCAGGAGGTTTTGGTGGTAGTTCAAATGGTGAACTCGGTGCAACCCAGGAACTCGTTAATTCCTTTCCTATGGCCAACGGTTATCCTATCACAGATCCGTTAAGCCTGTACAATCCGGCTAATCCTTATGCCGGAAGGGATCCAAGGTTCTATTCCATCATTTTCCATAACCAGGCACAGGCTAAACTGAACAATACCGGAGCGGTAATGTACACTTTTGGAAACTGGAATACGGGTCTGGATGCTTCAGACATAGGTTCTGATGCAGCTGGGACCAAGTCTAACAACAGTCGTACAAACTACCATATTAAGAAATATGTTTTCATGGGATGGAATCCGACGGCCTCAAGCCCTGCGACGACAACTCACTCCAAATTTCTTATCCGGTGGTCACACATGATCCTTGCATTTGCCGAAGCAGCCAACCATGTTACCCGCAATCCCACTACAGCGCTTTATGGAATGACACCAAAGGATGCAATTAAATTGTTGCGTGTGAGGAAAACCTACGATAATACCAACGGTTTACCTGCCACCGATCCCTATCTGGATGCTCAGACTACAGAGGCTGCATTTGATGCATTGGTAAAAAATGAACGAAGGATTGAAACATGCTTCGAAGGAATAAGATTTTACGATCTTCGCCGATGGACTACGGATGCCAACTGGAAGTCTGTGATTAATTTACCTGTGCACGGTGCCAACATCACTAAGAACTCTGCAACACCAACGTTCTCTTATGATCTTAACCTTGAGGTTGAGAAGCGTGACTTCCCGTCTCCATACAATCCCATTCCTTTCAATGAAATCATGAGGATGAGTAAGCTGGTGCAGAATGAAGGATGGCAATCATGGAATTAAAATTTTAAAAGAAATAATTATGAAAAAGTTCCTAGCTTTTATTGTTGTCTCGATAGCGATGACTGCATGCTACAATGATTATATTAAGGACTTCGTTTATTCAGGTATTTACTTCCCGTACCAGACCGATGTCAGAACCTTTGTTGTAGGTGAAGGCATGAAAATCGAGGTAGGGGTTACCCTTGGTGGAGTAATGGAAAATACCAAAGATAGAAATGTAAGTTTCATTCTCGATGGAAGCCTTATTACTCCTGAGCGGCTTACAATCTTCAAGACTGCTGCAAATGGCTATATCAAGGATCCTGTCGCAACAGTTACCGCATTTCAACAACTGCCAACTAACTACTATACCATTAGCAGCGCCAACACCATGGTAATTAAGGCTGGACAGCATATGGGATCGGTAGTTATCAGGCCTGACTCGGCAAAGTTTCTTGGGGATCCTGCTACAAAAATGGCAAATTATGTGTTACCGTTCAAGATTACTACTGCAGATGCTGATACGATTCTTGAGCCAAAACGTTATGCCGTAATTGGATTAAGGTATGACAATATGCTTTTTGGTAAATACTTCCATGGCGGTGTTGCCGTTGTTAACAGACCTGCCAAGGCCGATTCAACCATCAAGTATTATACCGCGGTTCCGATGCCTGAAGCTAAAATTTGGACTTTAACGACCAATTCTCCAAATTCATTGTATGCTCCTGGATTTCTGGACCAGGTATCAGGGAAAACCGAAATGCTGCTAACCCTCAACGGGACTGACATCGCTGTCAGTAGTGCACCAGGTTCCACATATGTAGTCTCTGCTGATGGCCCAAGTGTTTTCAACAGGCCTAAACTGCTTCAGGACAGGAAAATATTCCTGAAGTACAAATACACTGATCCAGTCACAAATTTCACCTACCATTGTACGGATACACTCACCTTCCGGAACAGGTTGCGTGATGGTATCAACGAGTGGCAGGATGAGAATCCGGCGAACTACAAGTAAAAAGAACAGATAAAAAAATCCGGCC
>JBAXED010000227.1:0-2913 GCA_037140615.1 Prolixibacteraceae bacterium | reverse complement strand
TCTTTTGTTCAAAACCTGTACGTAACCGCCAAATTGGCTTGTAAATTGTATGCGTCCTTACCGGGAGCCCAATAGCTTGTTGTGCTGGAAACAGGTGGAACGTAACTGTATTCGTAGTTATAGGAGCGTATACCTTCAACCTTTGCGGCTAAAAGGAATTGTTTGTAGCTGCGCTGGGCTTTGAAGGCCACATTGATATCTACCCAGTGGCCACGGCTATCGTTGGAATATGAATAATAGAGATCGTTGTTGTGGACAAAGCGCTCTAACTGAAAACCAATGTTGTCAAGTCCTTTGCCCCATGAAAGAGATATAGTTTGAAGGTTGCTTCCGGGACCTATGCCGGCACCGAGCATCTGTCCCTGGATGGTATTGCCGCGCAAGGGCTCTCCATAAGCGGAAAAATAAGAAACGGCTCTTTGCGAATTGCTCCAGTTTTGTTGTAGTTGGGTCACTTCAAGACCGAACTCGACGTACTTGCCAATGGCATCATCATGGTAAAATAGTTTTTTGAATCCAATCATGTATGCCCTGAAATGGTTGGGCTGAAGAAACATGTCTCTCAGATCGTAGTTGTGGTCGCCACGGGCATATTCGGCATAGATTTCGGCATGATCAGCTGGCAAGAGCCATCTGGCAAAGAGAGAGATTTGCTGGTCTTCGGTATAAGCCGATTCACCGTCGCCAAAGTTATCCTTTTTCGAAATGGGGGTAAAAACCCTTAAATAACCATTGTAGTTTTTCGCGTCCTGGGCCATCATCATGAAACTGCGGGTCATCCCCACAAAGAGGCCTTTTATCCAGCGGGGCTGGTAGCTTAGCACCATTGCGTTGAGGTAACGCCAGTCGCTGCTGGTAGTGGGGTAATATTGTTTGTTGCCATTGGCATCTTCTCCCAAAAAGTTGGATGTTTCCAGTCTGCCGCCGATCACTTGTCCTTCGAAGGATCCGATGGGTGTCCGGATAGGTCTGACGGTGTTGAGGGTAAGGTGGTAGAACCCTGGAGCGCTGTTGCTCATCATCAGGGCATTGCGGGTACCCGGTCCCCACCATAGGTTTTCGGAAGAAATTCCTGCCGAAACCGGACCGAATGTCAGGCGGATACTGCTTTGTCCGGGGAAGAGTTTTTTGTAAGGCCTGTCGGGGAAATACTCAGGTAGGTCGATTTGTGAATGGAAATTATTGTAAGCTGCGATGGCACCAGGGTTGGTGGAAGTTTCAAAGCGTTTGTTCTGAGCGTAGACCAGTTCGGGGTTGAGCTGGATGGAGAGGGGGCCTATTTTAGCGTAAATACCGCCACTTAGGAGTGTTTGGTAGCCTCGGGCGGGTATCATCGGTCCATCGTTCATGGAGTATGGGTGGTGGGTGTTGAATTGTTGCTGCCAGGTTACAGGAAGAAGGACTAGAACGAGTGGACGAGTGGACGAGTGGGAGAGGGGGCGAGTGGTCGAAGATGATTCCGGTCCCCGAGCGGAGCCGAGGGGGAGTTGAGAGTTGGAAGATGAAACGGGGAAACGATGAAACGGAGAAACGGAGAATTGGTCCCCGAGCGGAGTGGTCCCCGAGCGGAGCCGAGGGGTCGAGGGGGTGAATAGTGGGTTGGAGCAGAAGGAGATGGTGGAATCTAATTTTCCCATCAACTGCGCACGGCGGTAGTATTCTTCAAGTCCGGGAGTACCAACGGGAAGAGATTGTGAATAGGCGTTCAACTGCGTAGATAGTTGCAAGATGATCATCAACAGGTATATGTAAGCTAATTTCACGAACGTTTGGTTCTGGCTTCTTCTTTCCAATTAATACTTGTTTATTGCTTCAGGAGTAGATTGAGATCAACTTTAAGTTTTGGCAAGTCGATAGTAATAATTTGCCATACAATGTCAACATTAATCCCAAAATAATGATGAGCAATAATATTGCGAAATGAATATATTTTTTCCCAATTGATCTGTTTGTTTGTTGTCTTTAAATCAACTGTTAATTTGCCTACTTCTTCCCCAATAACTATAAAGTTCATCATTGCAGCATCAAAATCCCGATCGTTCTGATAAAGTTCTTCTGCTGTATGATAATTGGATGTATATCGAATAATCTTCTCAATGGTTTCGAGCATTGAAAGCAATATGTAATAGTCTTTATTAAGCATAAATTGCGTCTTCTAACACCAAAGGTTTAAAAATTGGTTTAATCCAATTTTTAGCGCAAATATCAATGTCTCTCTTGAAACACATTTTAAGGTATTCTTTTAATTCCAGTTCAAGATCGTAAAGATTTGGTGTTTCCGGTTCAAAGACAACCAAAATATCAATGTCACTTTCGTCTGTTTGTTCGTTCCTGGCATAAGAACCGAATAGTCCAATCTCGGAACAATGAAAATGTTTCCTGAGATAGGGTTTATTCTCTGTGAGAAACTGAATTATTTCATTTGATGCCAACATTTCTTATCTGGTTAAAGAATATGAATTTCACGAATTTGGACGAATTTCACGAACGGTTATAACTATTTAATACCTTCCCATATATTTTTAGGGTTGATATAGGTTATACGATTAGCCTTTACATCTTCTAATCCGGCTTCTATTTCGCTGCTGTTTTCAAGTTGTTGTTCGGCTTCTTCTACCGAAAGAAATTTTGCATTACCGCTAGTAATATCATCTAATTCAGCATCAAGGTATTTTTTTATTTCAGCGATGCTAATTTCATAAACGGGTCGATGTAGATTTGTGGTGACCATATTTTTTTTAAAATGTAGGTATGCGGCAGTTTGCTTCGTCGTGCCTCTTTGATGATTCGTTCAACTTGAGCAGGTTGCTTCGTCGTTCCTCCTCGCAATGACGGTGCATTTAATGAACGATTGTTGGCAATTGTGCCCTTCGCATATAACCAATGTTCAATAGAGCACCGTCATTGCGAGCG
>JBAXED010000226.1:0-2929 GCA_037140615.1 Prolixibacteraceae bacterium | reverse complement strand
CGGCATCTTTGTAAAATCCCTTTTCTTTGGCCACATAGTACCCGGCGAATTGTGCCTGAGGTAACCATTGTGGAGAAAAAACGAGCTTAGGAAGTTGAGCTTCTGCCATCATCGACATAAAGCAAAACAATATTATTGCAGCCCTTTTAAAATTGTAATGATTCAAATTTCTCATTTTTAGGTAAATATGAAACTGGATTTTAAAACTATGAATAATTCTTAAAGAATTGGTAAATAAGTTACTTCTTTTTAAATATGATTGAAACAAATAAAAGTTGGTATTGTTTAATATAATAATTCTGCCCTTTTTCTCATTCAGCAATATTTAAAGGGGTTTTGGATGCTTTATATTTTTTGATCCAAGGCGAGTCCAGAACCTATTTGCCCAAATCTCCCAGCAATTTTAACGACAGCATCCATTGATTTGTCGATGGCAATCCGTTTTCGATTTTTTTAGCGTAACCGACAGACCAGGTAGTTTTTAGGTAAGAAAACATAACAAGCTGAATATCCACTTGGGCACCAACATTAAATATGTGTGCCAAATCTGAAGCTTTGTCAAAGTTGGTCATCAAATGTGTTGCAAAAGCAGACGATTTGATGTAAGTTGGATACATCCAGGTACCGCCAACATTGCGGAGCCTGATTGGTCTAAAATTAAGCTCACCCATTGTTTTCCAATAATTGTAAGCGGGAATCTCATCAATCCCTGCCCCGGGAAAAGCAATAGCGGTACGGTATTGCTCTGGGGATTGCCAATCGACATAATTGTTGCGAAATCCACCGAAGTAAAAATGGGAAAGCCCCGAACTTCTGTCACCCAGTGATTGTCCGATGCTGTTCCTGATCCAAAAACTGGTATTCCGTGTGTTGGGAATTAGAAATCCCACATCCTGATTTGAAACGATTGATGGGAATATCTCGCCTTTGGCAAGGTATGAGGTGGTATTGATGTCCCAGGAATAGCCTTTCTCATCTACTACTCCTCCAAGCGTTCTTCTCAACTTCGACTGACCGTATGTAGCTGTTGCAATTTGAAAGTTACTTATTGGCGAAGTGATGTTCTGGTATGACGGCAAAACTTCCTGATTGCCATAAGTATAAATGCCAAGGTCGTAATAAGAGCTCCGAGGTGCCTTATTCATGCGCGTCTTCTTGTAATTGATTCCCAGGGAATATCCGGCACGGCTTCTTCGGGTAGGTCCGAAAATATCGTAGAAATTAGTCGGATTGAACGAGGCTGTCAGATGCCAGTCCCAATAGCTCCAGTTGAGCATGGCATGAATTTTTTGTTTGTCTTCATAGCTGCTCCAGGGCGAACCTGCGATGAAAAGATCAACGTTATTAACTCCCAGCGGGTCGCGCCAATTCAGACGGTATCCGACTGCGATCGTCTTTTTGAACCCTGCTATATCGGGGTAGGCATTGATCAACTTCAGTTTTTTCTTTGGAAGATAGGCTTCCTCCAGGATAGAAGCTGAATCACTCTTGATGGCAGATGCCGGCGGAAGTGCCCATTTTTCAACTTCGGGATATTTTTGATGAACCTGATTCCCCATGTAATTGATGGCACTCGCATCTTCCAGTACTTTAACAGGAATAATTCCCGGAACCATCCCATCACGGTAGAATTTCAACACAAACAGAGAATCGTTGTTTAATTGCAAGGGCATAAACAATCCGGTCTCAGTATTGGACAATAATTCAAATTTCTTGTCTGAAAGCTTGATTCTCCAAACATTGGAAACACCGGTAAAATAAGATGTTCCGATCAGGTATTGGTCGTCGTTCGAAAACTTAAACTGGTTCAGGGTATTGTCTTCCAGCGCATGAACTGTACTGAAATTGTTATTGCCCTGTTCCATTTTGTTTAAATCAAAAAGGATCAGTGACTGTTCTCCTTTTACACCCGAGAGGGAGGCGCTTAAATGATCCCCCTTTTTCGAGATATCGAGGTCGAACAGGGTTTTGCCAAAGGGGGCGGTGTACATCTGGAGCACCTCGGTATAGGGTTCCGGAATTTTCACCAGAATGGAGTAGCCATTGTTGTTGCGGACCCCCCAGATACTTTGGTCGGCCGGATTATAAACCAGATCTCCGGTCCTTGTCGTCCCGATCAAAATTTTCTTTTTTCCGGTTTTAACGTCGATTTCAACCAGGTTGCGAAATTTGGCGTTTTGTTCGCTAATGTATATTTTTTCTTTGTCAGGATTGTAGGCGAGGTAGGTTGAAAGATACAAGAGCGGTGAATCGAGGGTGGCAATCTTGCGGATCTTGCCGGTATTTTTGTCTATTTCGGCAATTTGAGAAATGGCACCCGGGTAATTAATGGCTGCATAAATCTTCCGGGTCTTCTCGTTGTAACAATAGTTTGAAACGTTTCCCAGCGGTTTTGCAGTAATGGCCTTAAAGGTTGTAAGTGGGTACTTTTTAATCAGGCTGATGTTTTCCTGCTGAAATTCGTATTCCCATTTGGTCCATTCGTCCCATACTTTTCGAATAGGACGGTCATAGACTTGTTTAAACTGTTTGGCATAATAGGTTTTGCTGCTGTCGGTCCGGGCGTAGAAGCGCTTCAGTTTATTCACACCATATTGGCTTGCCAGGAAGGTGACAAAACGGGAACCATACAGGTAGGCGTTAGCCCCAACCTGAAAATCGATGGATGATCCTTCCGTTTCGAGTCCGACGAGCGAATAGAGTGGCTCCTTTTCATTCACAATACTCCTGAAATACATTTCATCGTAAGTCCCCATGGCACGACCCAATCCACCCGACATCCAGGTCTCCATAAAACAGGCAATGCCTTCGTGGTACCAGCGGGGAGCATACCAGCGGGGGACCGTAAGATAGCTCCACATGGCAGATAGAGGTTTTTCTTCGTCCCTCCGGATTTTGCCCATCATCATTTTGCGAAAAAATTCATCCT
>JBAXED010000225.1:0-2938 GCA_037140615.1 Prolixibacteraceae bacterium | reverse complement strand
AGCACAATGCTGTCCTACAAATCCTGATATTCCTGTTACTAATACTTTTTTCATTTTTTTATGTCTGATTAAATTTTTAAATAATAAACCAAACTTAGAAATTGACTAAGTTTGGTTTATAAATGTGAAAACTACAAATTACATTCCTGGTATAATTACCACTCTACCTGCCTCAGACTGTAGTTCATTAATACGGAGGTTTTTATAGGGTTGATACTCCTCAGAATTGTACCAGCCTTCTGCTGCTTCCATACTAGGAAATTGAAGCACGGCAGCCCAATTGCCATTCCAGTCTCCTTCTTTTACTTTTGGCTCAGGAGTGCCTGCAATCATTTGCCCACCATGCTTGTACAAAATAGGAATTGCAAATTGTGCATAACGTTGATTTAGTTCTTCAAGGCTATCAACCTTCATATGAACCATGATGTAGGCAGGTTTTACTACATTACCGCTTTCAGTGTTTTTTTCTTGATTTTCCATTTTATTAATTTTTAATTATTACTTTTGTTTCGCAAGCAAAAATAATTATTACTTTTGAAATACAAGTAAAAAATTAAAATAAATTGCTCTTTGCAAGTAAAATTAATATTGATTTAATATGGAGTATAAATTTCGGTGCGAATGTCCTATCACATCCGCCCTTGATATTTTAGGGGATAAATGGATATTGGTTATCATCAAACTGATGCTGATACAAGACAAAAAGACGTTCAAAGACTTCATCGAAAGTGATGAAGCCATTGCCACTAATATTCTTTCTTCTAAGCTAAAATATTTGGAGGAATTCGGGATTATAACTAAAACACAGCTTCCAGATAATAAAAAAACAAATCTTTATCTTTTGACTGAAAAGGGCTTAGCCTTAACCCCTATCATCGTTGAGCTTTCTATATGGAGTGATGAAAACGTGAGAGTACTCAATAAAATAATGAAAGACAGTCCTGAAATAGAAATTATGAAAAGCGATAAAGCAGCGTTTATTAAGATGAAACAGGACAATTACAAAATGAAGAACGGATTTGCCCTTAGGAATTAGCTAACAGCTAAACGCCTTCCTCAGTATTTAAAATTGATCGTAAACTTATAGGCAAAGTTTAGCTTGTTGGAGCTTAAACGGTATGGGCCATATCGATAATAAGTACCGAAGCCAAATCCGGCAATACCAGAGCTTAAAATTTTGTTCAATTCAATCCCCGATTCGTAATATCCTTTTCTAAAATCAGTTGCTCCTGAAGAGGTTGTGTATTTCTTTTCGAGCGAACCGAAACCCATGTTGTGCGCCAATATAAGTTCCGGACGGATAAAATAGTTGGCCGGAATAAATCCTCTCCCAAAATTGTGACGGAGGTGCAGGATCGCATACTGATCGGCCGAAAACTCATTCAACCTCATCGTACTAAAAGAATAATGCGGAAGTAGTGTAAAGGCACCCGTATAGCTGCCATATCCATGAAACCATTCCGTAATTGGCGCATTCCCAAATATCTTACCAGCCCTGACCATGATCGATGTATTTCCTGTAGCCGACAGGCGGATGTTAAATTTTGCTTTTGTGTCAATCTTGGTGTATTGAAATTGGCTCTCGAAAAGTTTCATTCCCTGGATCGCCGAAAAATAATATTCTGATTTCGGAGGAGAGCTTTGTATCAGCTCCTCCGTGTCATTCAGGAAGGCAATGCCCGGCGAAAATCTAAGTTCAAAGCCTGTACGGGTAAGTTTAAATGGATCCCATTGCACCTGACTGAAATTTCCATAGTGGAATCTTAAAATCTCTCCACTTTCAATGAAAGCTTTGACATTCAAGGGCTCAACAGGTCTTATCTCGATGCTCGCACTGTAATTCTTTACATGAAACATATTGGTAATCAGGAGAGAGCGAAAATATTCCGGTTCGAAAATGTTGTAGTCGGTAAGCATCTCTTCTTCTCCATACTCTTTCTTAAAGTTTCGGTATCCAAGCTGTATGGTAAAATCGGGGTATCCGGTCGGGTAAATTTTGAGCCATTCACCGTGTCTGAAATCGCCATCGCCCGTTCCATAGGTGAAATAGATCCCCGAAGCAAAATACTTGGATAATTTCCGGTTGGTGTTCAGCCCAAGTCCGAGTTTATACCCCTCATTGATATTAAAACCCAGCAAATACATGAAATTGATGTTGAAAACACCTACCGGGATTGTCCCAAGGGAAAGAGCGTGCAATAACTTCACCTTTTGGTACAACCTGGCTTTTTTACCGAGACTATCCAAATAAACATAGGTCGACGAATCCTTGGCAGTTAAAGGAATGTAGCGAAATCCCCTCGAATTTACGAAAGAATCCCTCTTTTCTTTGGAAACAGTCATCCCGTATTTGGTAAAGGATTTCATGTCGAGAGGGACGTTTACCGCTCTTTGATACAGGTAAGTGCGGCTGTTGGCTGTGACGGAAAGTTCTATGGGAATTCTTTTCGTCGACTGTGGATCAACAGGAACGGAGGTCATCATCTTGAAATTGATGGCCGCATTCAATTCGGATGGAAACCACTGATCTGTTTCGAGCCTGTCGTAGTGCTGCCACACAGAAGCCGAAATCTCATTCTTTCCCGCATTTGCTGGTTCAGCAATGACACTCTGAACTGCATAGCCATGCGTGTTAATGTGTAGAAACCCTTTTAACCCATCGACGTTACGGTCTTTAGCAGGATGAAACCTGATCAGGAAAACGGTGTCCTGACTCTCAGTTTGAAGCGTGTCTTCCAGGACAAAAGCATAATTTTTCAAGGCTGATTTGCTCACCGGGGAGAGGTAACTGTTGCTTAGCAAGGAGAAATTCTCCTTGTAGATGGAGAAACTCTGGAGTTGGGTGGCGAGAAGGAAAAATGCTTCTTTCTTTAGTCCTGAGATACGTGTTGAAAGGATCTCTTCATTTTCGTGCGCTGGTTGAAGAAACTTTTTCTTA
>JBAXED010000224.1:0-2974 GCA_037140615.1 Prolixibacteraceae bacterium | reverse complement strand
CTCGTTAATCAGACTCGTGTCCATCAAAACTTTAATGCCATGCTTTTTCGCAATGACGGATACTTCGCGAAGGTTTTGCATCGAAAACGGCTGACCGCCTATCAGGTTTGTGCCGGCCTCAAAACGAATAAAAGCCACATTTTCGGCTCCCCATTTCTCGATCACCTTGTTGAGTTTTCCAATGTCCATATTCCCTTTGAACGGGAAGCTGCTCTTGGTTTTCAAAGCCTCATCAGTGTAAATCTCTTCCACTACCCCACCACACATTTCGATGTGCGCTTTTGTGGTGGTAAAATGATAGTTCATTGGCACAACTTTGCCCGGCTGAATAAAGGTTTTGGAGATGATGTGCTCTGCTGCACGACCCTGATGGACAGGTAAATAATATTTCTGGTTGAAAACATCCAGGATAGCCTTCTCAAGTTTGGTGTAACTAGCCGATCCGGCATAAGAATCATCGGCAACACTCATGGCAGCTATCTGGTTATCGCTCATCGCGTTGGTACCAGAATCTGTAAGCATATCCAGAAATACATCCTTGTTCATCAGAAGAAAAGTATTGAACCCGGCTCCAAAGATGGCATCCTTCCGTTCTTCGACAGGCAATAGATTTAGTTTTTGAACAACACGCACTTTGTGCATTTCAAGAGGGGTCACTTCGCCGCTATAAAATTTTACGGTTTTCAATTTTTCTAATTTTTCCATTGTAAATTAATTTGGATTTAAAGTGTCTGATTATAAGTAAAAAGGCTTAAAATAATCAAGAATGAAACCAATTTAGCTTTCATTCTTTCGGATAGTTTTTTAAACCTTGCGAGTTTACTAATTAATTAATCTTTAGTCAACTTTTTTAAATGTTATAGAACAGCTTTTTAGTTATTTATACTGCATAAAAACTAAAGCTCAATAGTGATAAAAGGATAACCTAAACCGATAGGGAGGGGAAATAGTTATTGGATGGTAATATTGAGTGGATATGAAGGAAAACCACCATCCGAAAGGATTCACTATCTTTGAGAAACTTTTTTTCCTAAAACTCAGATTGCAACGTGGAAAATCAGGTTTATTTTTGCCTTTTATGATTCAATTTGATAAAAAAGTATTAAAGAACGGGCTCTCAGTCATTGTTCATACCGATCGCAGTACGCCATTCGTTGCAGTGAATGTTTGCTATAATGTTGGTTCCAAGCACGAAAATCCGAATCAGACTGGCTTTGCACATCTATTTGAGCATCTCACCTTTGCTGGTTCCGTCCACGTGCCCGATTTCGATACCGCTGTTCAACGTGCCGGAGGTGCCAACAATGCCTTTACTTCCAACGATCTTACAAATTATTACATCACATTGCCTGCCAACAATATAGAGACGGCCTTGTGGCTGGAGTCGGATCGGATGCTAGGTCCGAAATTTTCTAAAAAAGGGCTGGACATTCAGAAAAAGGTTGTGATCGAAGAGTTCAGACAACGCAATCTCAACAAACCATACGGGGATGTCTGGCATCTCCTGCGCGACCTCGCATACAAGGTACATCCTTATCGCTGGCCAACCATCGGACTGGTGCCCGAGCACATCGCTTCGGCAACCCTCGTCGATGTAAAAGATTTTTTCTTCCACCATTATGCACCCAACAACGCAGTGCTCGTGATCAGCGGCAACATCGAATCTGCACAAGCATTTAAACTGGCAGAAAAATGGTTCAGCGACATCCCCTACCGGGATATCGCCCCTTATCCCTCCCTAACAGAACCTCCTCAGCAAATCGATCGTGAATTAACTGTCTACCGGGATGTGCCTATCGATACTTTCTACGTGGCATGGCACATGGGCGGCCGAACCGAGAAAAATTTCTACGTTTTGGATCTGCTCTCAGACATCCTGTCAAACGGTAGTTCTTCCAGGTTTGAGGTCAAGCTGGTCAAAGAGCAGAAGCTATTCACAGAGGCAGATGCATACCTATCGGGGGAAAGTGAACCCGGACTCTTTGTTGCCACAGGAAAAGCTTCCCATGGAATAGACATTCATGTTGCAAGAGAAAAAATGCTGGAAGAAATCATGATAACCGCCGAAACTGCCATCTCGGACTATGAACTCGAAAAAGTAAAAAACAGGGTGGAAGCAGACCTGTTGCTAAACGAAATAGGATATCTCGAAAAGGCAATTCAGCTAGCCTCGTTCGAAATAATGGGCGATGCTGCCGAGATAAACCGACAAGGTCAACATTACCTCGAAATAACCGCCTCAGATCTATTGGAAACTGCAGGCTGGCTCTTTCGAAATGGCAACCGCAACACATTAAACTACCTGACTCTCCAAAATACTAAAAAATGAGTGCATTCAGGAAAATAGCCCCTCCGGTAAACTCCGTGGAGAAAATTGATTTTGTCGAACCGGCACATCAGTTGCTCCCCGGCGGAACCTCCTTTTTTACCCTTTATGGAGGGACTCAGGAGGTCGTGAAGCTTGATTTCAGCTTCAAAGCCGGCACCTGGTACGAAAATGCCAAACTGGAAAGTTTAATGGCTGCCTCGTTGATTTCGGAAGGCACATCGGGTAAAACAGCTCGACAGATTGCTGATCGGATTGACTTTTATGGTGCACAATTTAGTTCTCACCCATATTACGACAACAATTACGTCTCCTTATTGTCTTTAAAAAAACATCTCCCCCACTTGCTGCCTTTGCTTGCCGAAGTTATCCAGGATGCCTCTTTCCCTGAAAATGAGTTTGAGATTATCAGGCAAAAACGCAAACAAAGAGCTTTGGTTGATGCCGAAAAAGTTGGTCTCGTTGCCCAGCGGAGTTTTATGCGTTCCCTCATGGGACCTGGTCATCCATATGCACCAATCGCATCGCCGGATGCTTATGATCTGGCAACCCTTGAAGGGGCCAAAAGCCACTATCGCCGGCACTATTATTCTGCAAATACCACTTTGTTTGCTTCCGGAGATGTTGATGATGGAGTACAAAAAATGA
>JBAXED010000223.1:0-3026 GCA_037140615.1 Prolixibacteraceae bacterium | reverse complement strand
GGGAGGATCTGGTCTCATGTTACCAACAGTAGTAAACTTGGGTTTAAAGGATTGTTTCTTGGATACCATGATGGCAAGAGTTTTTTTGGAATTGATTTCTCCTTGCATGGAGAAAAAGGGAAAAATGAAAAGAAGCCTTATGGGTTAACTCAAAAACAGTTAAAAGACAGATATTCAAAGAAAAGAGGCGTTCAAGCAGCCGGAAGCATTCGTAAAGCTGAGTACTTTGAGAAGAAAACCGACAATTTACTAATGATGATCCGTAATGCAATTTCAAGAGGTATCCGTTTTAATTATTTGCTGGTTGACAGTTGGTTTGTAAGCGATGAATTGATTTCATTCATTCTAAAACGTAAAATTAAATGTCATCTGTTAGGCATGGCCAAAATGGGAAAAGCCAAATATGATTTTAAGGGGCAATCCTATACTGCAAAGGAGCTTGTAGAAAGACAGAAACGGAATAAGAAGACCAAACGATCCAGAAAACTTAATGTTTGGTACACTTTTGCAGATGTAAACTATAAAGGGAACCAGATACGATTGTTCTTTTGCAAGACAACTCATCGGGGTAATTGGAACGTTTTACTGACAACGAACAACGACCTGGAATTTGAAGAAGCTTACCGGATTTACAGTATCCGCTGGAGCGTCGAAGTTTTTTTCAAGGAGGCCAAAAATTATTTGAGGCTTGGAAAGAGCCAATCCCTGGATTTTGATGCCCAGATAGCGGACACAACGATCAGTATGATCCAGTACAACATCCTGTCGCTTGCCAAGAGATTGTTAGACTATCAAAGTTTGGGTGAGTTGTTTAAACAAGCAGGGGTTGAGACATTGGAATTAACAATCGTAGAGAAAATATGGGGCTACCTTTTAGAACTTCTAAAATTAATTGCCGATATTTTCGATATAGATATGGAACAAATATTGGATAAAATTGCAGATGATAATCAGTCAATTACAAAAATCATCAAAATGAACGCCGCATTAAATGCGGCTTAGCGTTGATGCGAAACTTAAATTTTTTATATTTGATCTTTCTATTAGATATATCTAACATATTTTTGAAAATCAAATTAATTAGAGTCTGTCTGTAATATATAAATTATATGAATATCAGTTAATTATCTTTGGTTTATCAAAAACTTCTTTGTATCTTGTTTCCGAATAAAAGATAGCTTTTACCATGAAAATATTTAACGACCTGGTACTAAAATTTGAGAAGTCCGATTGGTCTAAGAACCCTGAATTTGGTGTGATTGATACAATTCTTGAACTACATCCTGAAATCTATCGTATTTTCAAATTCGATATTGCTGGTAATGATGAAGTTAATAATTTTGGCAGAGGCGATACTCCTACAGTTGAGCAAATTGTCAGGGCAGCGATTTATAAAGAATTAAAAGGTTACGACTATCGGGAACTTGAATATGCACAAAGCGATTCCCGGATCTGTGCTACTTTTATTAAGCTCGATGAGCGCACACCTTTTTGTTTTCAGACCTTTCAGAAGTTCATCTCAAGGATAAGTGAAGAAACGCTTCACAAAGTATTGGTTGAGATCATAAAATTTGCCATTGATGAAGGCTATGAAGATATAAGCAAGATCAGACAGGACAGCACAGTTGTTAAAAGCAATATCCATTACCCAACCAATAACTCACTCGTCTGGGACTGTATTCATGAAAGCCACCGCTTGCTGAGCCACCTCAAAGAAGAGGTTGGGTCGCTCTCATTTATCGATTATACCAAGTCTGCAAAAAGCACCTATTTTAAGATAAATGTCACCAAATCGAAGGACAAGCAAGTCGATCTATTTAATAAACAGTTGATTACCTTTACTAAAGCAATTAATCAGGTTTCCAATATTGTAAAAAAAAAGTTCGACAGCCACAGCTTTAAAGCCTATATTTTTGTCACAGAACTTGAAGAGTTGATACCAATTATGGAAAAGATTTACAGCATAACATATCGGAAACAGATTCTGGGAGAGAGCGTACCAAACAGTCAAAAATTGTTTTCAATATACGAACGGCATACAGATATAATTGTTAAAGGTGGCCGCGAGGTGTTGTTCGGACACAAAATCAATCTGGCTACCGGCAAAACCAATCTGATTATTGATTGCCATATACCCAAGGGCAACCCGGCAGATACTAAATTGTTCAAACCTACCATCGACAGGGTGATAGAAAATTATGGTGTAACACCCAGGGACTCTTCAACCGATGGTGGATATGGCAGTAAAGAAAATTTAGATCATTGTAAATCAAAGGGTATCGTACATATTGTTTTCAATAAAGTTGTTGGCAGCCTCCAAAACATTGCATCCAGTCTTAAAATGGAAACTATGTTAAAGAAGTGGCGCAGCGGTATTGAAGCCGCTATTTCAAACCTTAAACGGGGCTTCGACTTGAGGGTTTGTGCCTGGAAGGGATTTAATCATTTTAAAGCAAAAGTTATGTGGAGTGTCCTGGCTTACAACATCAGGGTAATCACAAACATGACTTTGTCCCGAATAGCTGGACTTGTCTAAATATTTTGGGCGGTAAAATAGAATCAATATTGACGCATTTTAGTTTGCGTACTTTATTGTGTCATATTATGTTTGTTAGAGTTGGTTTTGGGATATTTCCGGGCTAAATTCTAATATAAAAACTCAAAACACAGTAATCTACTCGTAAATCGATTATCAATACTTTGATCAGATTAACAGATTGAATTAAAATTTCAAAAAAAGTTGACTTTACAGACAGACTCTAAATAAACACAATTATGCATTTTAGAATTCTTGTTATCCTGTCGGTGCTGGCATCCATCATTTGTGGCTGCAGCACAACCAAAGTCACTCGCGAAAATATCGAATGGAGCGATTTCTGGTGGAGCCATGAACCTGACCTGACCAAACCCCGGGTATTGTTTATTGGAAATTCCATTTCAAGAGGGTATTATCCCGCCGTTTCGTCTCAATTGTCGGAAAAAGCTAACTGCGACCGGTATGCGACATCCAGGAGCATCGGTGATCC
>JBAXED010000222.1:0-3104 GCA_037140615.1 Prolixibacteraceae bacterium | reverse complement strand
CGAAAAAGGAGTTGGGAATAGTCACCTTCCATACCCCGTCTTTCTCCTTTTTCCATCCGGATATTATTTCGGAGCCCTTGACTTCTACTTTTTCCCCTGGTGATGCGCGATAAAGAATTCTTTTAGCATCACTTTCACCCCCGCGGATGGGATTGATCCATTCCCGGTAAATACCTGAATGCACAGTTATAGTATCCCCTGCAAAAGCACTTTTGGCAGCTTGTGATATCGTAAGGAATGGCTTCAAGGCAGAACCTTCGCCGGCATCATTTCCGGTTTTTGAAACATGAAATTCTTTTGCTAAACTGGTTGTACAGATAAATAGAAGGATAAAAAAGAGATGTGGAAAAGAATTCTTCATGATCAGTATATTTTGAAATTTCTTGCGAGACTATGTTTTTTCAGAGAGCAGGTATAATCTGATTTTGTAGCATAAATATATATAATTAAGAATCTTCAATACCCTTTTTCACTTCTTTGTTATATTTTAGCGAACCAATGAACTAGTTCAATATCATTCGAAAAAATGCGATTCCTGATTTTACTTCTTTCTCCATTGTTTTTATGGGCCCGGACGCCTGCAGAACTTAAGGTTTACGACAAGTCGAGGGTGACCGTTTACGGGGATTGGCTGGTTGATAAAGTTGACGCAAAAGCGAAATTGTACACTACTCCTGATGGCAAGTTGGTTTTTTCAAATGGCTTGGTAAGCAGAACATTTTCCATAAAACCAAACTGTGCAACAGTCTCGCTGGATTTACTGACAAAAGATGAGTCATTCCTCCGGTCTGTGCGTCCTGAGGCCGAACTCACATTCGCCGGATTGACTATCCCGGTAGGGGGACTTACCGGTCAGCCAATCCATAACTATTTGCTGCCTAAATGGATCGACGGGATGGAGTCGAATCCTGCTTCTTTTCAGTTCTTATCTTACCGTGTTGAGGAGATGAAGGAACGGTTCCCGTGGAAAAAGCGACCAGGGTGGATGCCAAAAGATCTGCCCTGGCCTGCTCCCGGGATGGAGTTGATCTTTGTTTACCGGCTGGAAGATGCTGCCGTTGATTTGATAATGAAGCAGATCAAGAATTCCTCAGATGCCATCTCTCCTGATTTGCTGAAAAAATTGGTCGTCTCCGTTCATTACGAATTGTACGATAATATGCCGCTTCTCTGCAAATGGGTAACCGTTGAGAACAACTCTTCGCAGTCGGTTGTGCTTGATCGCTTTAAGAGTGAAATTCTGGCTGCCACCGAGCCAGGTAGCGAAGTAGATGACCGCAAACACTGGTCCTATCCCAATATTTCCATCCTGACAGATTATAGTTTTGGCGGAATGACGGATGAGCAGGTCTTTGAGACAAGTGCTTCGTGGAGTCTGGATTCGCTTTACCGGACGCAAGTGAATTATCAAAGGACGATGCCCTGCTTGCTGGAAGTCAGTCCCAAAATCGGACCCGCTCAGGAAATAAAGCCTGGGAGTATTTTCAGTACTTACCGCACATGGGAACTGATTCACGATAGCCGTGACCAGGAGCGGAAGGGTCTTGAGGAGCGACGTGTGATGAGGGCTCTTGCCCCCTGGGTAACCGAAAATCCCATTTTAATGCATGTGCGGAAGGCTGATGATGAGGCGGTTAAAAAGGCCATCGACCAGAGTTCCGATGTAGGATTCGAGATGGTTATCATGACTTTTGGTAGTGGTTTTAACCTGGAAGACCAAAGCGATGCAAATTTGTCGCGCATGAAAAATCTGGCTGACTATGCTCATTCAAAGGGAATTGCGCTTGGGGGATATTCCTTGCTTGCCTCCAGAAGCATCAATAAAAGGGAGGATGTTGTGATGCCTGAAGGCCAGAAACCTAGATTTGGTAATTCTCCCTGTTTGGGTAGTGAGTGGGGTATAGAATATTTTGACAAACTTTACAATTTTTATACAAAGACGGGTCTCGATATTCTTGAACATGATGGAAATTACCCCGGGGATATTTGTGCATCGGTTCTGCACCCTGGTCACAAAAGTCTCGCTGATTCTCAATGGAAACAACAACAGCGTATTGCTATATTTTATAACTGGTGCAGAGGTAAAGGAATCTATCTGAATGTTCCTGATAATTATTACCTCAATGGAAGTACCAAAAGTGCAATGGGATATCGGGAGACCAACTGGTCACTTCCGCGTGAGCAGCAGGAGATCATTGAAAGACAGAATATCTATGATGGAACCTGGAGGAAGACTCCGTCAATGGGATGGATGTTTGTACCACTAGTCGAATACCAGGGTGGTGGCAAAGCAGCTACCATTGAGCCGTTAAGGGAACATTTGGAACACTATGGTCAGCGACTGGCTAACCTATTTGGTGCCGGTGTTCAGGCTTGCTATCGAGGTCCGCAATTGTATGACGCTCCTGAAACCAGGGAACTAGTGGCGCGTTGGGTGAAATTTTATAAGCGACACCGTCAGATACTTGATGGAGATATTATTCATATCAGAAGGCCGGATGGGCAGGATTATGATGCCATCCTGCATGTTGATCCACAAGGAGTAGAGAAAGGATTGCTGATGATTTATAATCCACTAGATATATCCATTCACCGTAAGATCCGGATCAATCTTTACTATTCCGGCCTTAAAAGCACGGTTTCAGTTACCGATTCTTCAGGGTCAACCCGCACAATTTCCATTGATCCGGAGGGTCGCGCATGGGTTGAATGTGACATTCCTGCCAAGGGCGAGAAATGGCTTGTTTTCAAATAATTTTTTTAAGCATCTCTATTGTCTTTTTGAAATAAAAATCCTTCCTTTGCATCGCGAAAATCGAGGCAGATTATTGACTGATTTGTTCTTAGGTTTTGCAAGTTTTTCAGCTCTTTCAACCAAAAAAGAGTTTCAGATGGTCTGTTCATCTAAGGGTTAGGATTCAAGATTTTCATTCTTGCCATAGGGGTTCGAATCCCCTACAGACTACTTTCACATTTAAACTTTGTTTTTTAAGGCAAAATTGTGTCTTAATAAAAAAAGTATTACTTTTACGACCCCAAACAGGGAGGTATCAGATGGTCTGTTCATCTAAGGGTTAGGATTCAAGATTTTCATTCTTGCCATA
>JBAXED010000221.1:0-3130 GCA_037140615.1 Prolixibacteraceae bacterium | reverse complement strand
GTTTCCAGGAGGTAACCTGCCTCCAGCTTGCTGGTTTTGGAGAGAGGATTGGAATATTCGGCAGAAAATTGCGATTCATTGTCGTTCTGTTTGATCAGCGTATTGTCAAGGGTTGTTGGCTGGGCCGGCATCCTGAAGACATTGGTATAATGGTTGTCTTCCTGTTCTTTCTGGCCTGAGGAGGTGTAATCAATGGCCAATTCATGACCTTCTTTTTCGAATAAGTGCTTGTATTTGATGGCATACTCAAGGCTACGCTCATATTCCGGATCAATCCGGATACGGTCAAAGTCCTTGGTCAGACGGTGATTTTGATCAGAATTTTGCGTAGTGGTCAAGCCATCTTTGACCATATCGCGGTTGTTGTAATTTGCGGATATGCCTATTTCATTCTTGTCGTTGAGGGAAAAATCAATCCCACCATTTAGAATGTGTGAAATAGGTCTGGAGTGTTCTGTCGCATCCATCATGGTGTAGTCCACAACCTTTGTTAAAGGGTCGGTGCGTTTACGCGAATCCAGGGTATACCTGATCCTATCATCCTGACGGAGGCTATAGGATCCATAGACATTCATTTTGCCTGTATTGAAATTGGCGATAACATTTCCGTTGTAGCGTTTTTCGTTCCCTGCATTTGCCTGAACGGTCCCGTTCATCCCAAGATTTTTGTTCTTCTTGACGACAATGTTGATGATTCCCGAAGTGCCATCCGGTTTGAATTTCGCAGAAGGATTGGTGATGACTTCGATTCTTTCAATCGAACTCGCGGGCATTTGCTGCAGCACTGCTGCCCGATTGGTTCCCATCAATGCAGAAGGCTTTCCATTGATGAGTACCATGACATTTTCGGATCCACGCAGACTGATATTTCCTTCAATATCTACCGAGATAGAGGGAACATTCTGCATCAGGTCGCTTACCGAACCTGTTTTCCCAATCAAATCTTTCCCTACGTTAAACACTTTTCTGTCAATGGTATTGGAGTAAGTCGACCGCTCTCCAATAACCTCAACATCCTTTATCTCCTGGCTTGATGAAGCTAGTCCAAGCGTCCCCAGGTTGAGGTTGCGGGTCTTTTCGTTGAGCACGAATGGATCCATTTTCTGTTTCTCAAATCCAATAAAGCTATAGACAATCCTATATTTTCCATTGGTGACCTTATCAAAACTGAACTTCCCTTTGGCATCTGTTGTTGTCCCTCTTATCTGCGAACTATCGGGTTCGGCTACCAGTATCACAGTTGCAAATTCAATTGGTAAGCGACTTTCCTTGTCCACAATAATCCCGGTAATGGATCCACCAGGTAGTTTTTGAGCAAAAGAAGAAGAAAGAGTGAAAATTAAAATAAGTAGTGTGACAAATTTTTTAAACATGTACCAGTTTTATAAGTTGGTGTTGCAAAATATTTTCATGCAAAATAGGACAGAAGTTTGTAGAAATTTGGGATTATTGGAGGTTTTTTGCGTCCTCTTTTTTGCTTAATTTGAACCTGTGAAGCTCATTATTATTGGAATATTCCAGCGTTAGTTGATTTGATTTGCAAATTTCGTCTGCAATGGCAAGTCCCATTCCATTTGAAGCCATTGAAGTACTCTGTTTTACAAACCGATTGAATATTTTCTGAGGATCAAATGTTAAAGAAGGACCGGTATTTTCAAAAATAATATTTGTCATTTCGGAAGTAACAATGATTCTCCCGTGATGATGGTTGTGTTTCAAAGCATTGCCGAGGAGGTTGTCGATAAGTATTTCTGCCAGCATCGGGTGAATAGCAACGATAAACGGATGATCCAAATTTGTGGACAATCCGATCTGTTTTAGTTCAAACAACTCTTCAAGATAGATCAATCTGGACTTGATCAAACTGGTCAGATCTATTTCGGATTTTTCATCGAATTGTCTGTTTTCAATTTTTGAAAGAAGAAGCAAGGCTTCATTTAGTTTGGAGAGACGAATCACCGTTTCAAAAACATCGTGCAGTTGCTTGTGCTGTTTTTGGTTAAGCACTGGATCGTTCAATAACAATTCAATTTTTGATTTTATAATCGCGAGTGGTGTCTGTATTTCGTGGGAGGCATTTTCGGTAAATTCTTTGAGATTAACAAAATCGCTTTGCATTTTTTCAATCATTTCTTCCAGTGTCCGGTTTAGATGGTCAAATTCAGAGATACCGGTCTTATCGAAATGGACCTGCTTATTTTCACCTATTTTCCAGGATTTCAACATGGCAGAACTGGAGAAAAATGGTTTCCAGGCTTTGAAGGAAAGCCATCGGTTCAGGAAAAACAATGCAAGCAGAATCAGAGAAAACAAGAAAACCATAAAATAAATGATGAGAGCTTGCAAATCTTCGGATTCAAGTAACGACTGAAGCAGTGTAACTTCGTAATGCCTATCCTGAACTGCCAGTGTAAAAACCATTTTTCTGCAGTGTATCATGTCTTTTTCAACCTTGTCAAAGACCATTGTATCTGAGATTGAAGTATAGTTTTCAGTTTTTTTTATTTTCCTGATATAGATAGACTGATCTGGAGAAGCAGGCGGGATACTATCTGCCACGTTTCTTTGCAAGTATGAAATAATATTGGTTTTTCGCGAGTCCAGCATCTCCCTGATATTTTGGTCTATAACCCGACCCAGCGCAAAATAGAAGATCATCCCGGCTATCGCAAAGACAACTAGCGTGACCATCAAAAAACGGATGTTGATCTTATTTTGCAGTTTCATGATTTAAAGGCTAAAGTTAAAAGGTTAATGTAAAGAACACGATGATCAATATTTTCTCATATCTCAAGTCTTATGTCTTATGTCTCAAACGCATAACCTGTTCCATACACATTCCTGAAATAATCAATGCCTGATTTCTCCAGAATTTTCCGACGTAGATTTTTGATATGGGAATAGACAAAATTGAATGTATCTGAGCCATCCGCGAAGTCGCCCCAAAGATGTTCCGCAATCGACTCCTTTGTAAGCACGCGACCCTGGTTTGAGATGAAATACAACAGCAGGTCGAACTCCTTTTTGGTCGTTGCAAGAAGTTCTTCTCCCACATATACCTGCCGATTTTCAGGAAGAATTCTAAGTTTACCGACCATCATTTCCTTCTGACCTTCAAACTTCCTTCGGC
>JBAXED010000220.1:0-3215 GCA_037140615.1 Prolixibacteraceae bacterium | reverse complement strand
ATTCCGACGCATTCGGCGCCACCTATTCGGGTGGCGGATTTGTTAAACAATATTAATCATTTTTTTCATTTCTTTTCTTTCTTAAAGAGTCCCCTTTCAGATCAAATCTGTGCGCATTACCTGACAATCTGTCCATAATTGCATCGGCAATGGTGTTTTCTCCGATATACTGGTGCCACTTGTCAATGGGGAGCTGAGAAGATATAAGTGTTGATCTCTTACCGTACCGATCTTCAAGCATTTGCAGTAGTGCGAGCCGGGTGATTTTATCCATCGGATGCAATCCGAAGTCGTCAAGGATCAGCAGGTGTGTTTTCTCAATCTGGTTGAGCATATTCAGATAGGTACCGTCCAGTTTTGTCTGGGCAATTTTTTCCAGAAAGCGGGTCATTCCAAGATAGAGTGTTTTATAGCCAAAGGAACAGGCCTGCCTGCCGATCGCGCAAGCGAGGTAACTCTTGCCACAGCCAGTTGCACCTGTAATGAGGATGTTTTCGTATCGTTCAATAAAGCCACAGTCAGAAATTGAAAGCAAATGCTCCTGGGTAAGGTTCCGGGCCGTATTGCAGTAAACCTGTTCCATGACAGCATTGTACCTGAGTTTGCTTAGTTTCAGATAAGCCTGTGTTTTAAGGTGAACCCGGTGCTGGGTTTCTGCCTCCGTTAACCGGGCAATAAATTGATGGATCGAAGGCTGTTCCTGAACCGGTGATGACAAGACGGCCTGATATGCGTCGGCCATTCCATTCAGTCTTAGGTGTTTCAACTGATCTAATGTAATTTGTGTGTTCATGTCGGTTATATTTAAAGGTTTATTGATAAGCTTGTGGGCCCCGGAGGTTCTCGTGATCCGGGATTGTAAAAAGATCTATTTGTTCTTCAGATTGCTTGTCAAGGTTATTTGCCAGGATTTTATCAATCAAACGATAATTTACCCGTGGCGCTTCAATGGCCCGTTTGCAGGCATTTTCAAACCGGCCCTTGCCATACTTGTCACATAATCTTAATAGTCCAAGGCAAGCATTGTAAGCCTGTTCCGTAAAGGTTCTGGATTGAAGGATCCTGTCCATAATCACAAAGGAAGACTCTCCAATTTCTTTGGCTTTACCAAGAAAATAATCGGTATCCCAGCCTTTGGTTTCCTGATGCTTCTTGTGTTTTTCCGGCATATGCTCTTCAAGTGTCGTATACTCATGCTTACGGTAATCACGCTGATGAACAGCAATCCGCTGAAAGCCAAGGTAGATCTCAACTTCATCCATGTCGTAAATGATCTTTACCTGCTTGCCGATGTGCTGGTAAGGGACGCTGTACTGGTGCCAGTCTTCACCGAGTATGACATGGTAGTTTTTCTGCACCTTGGCCAAGGCCGTGTGTTTGAGAAGAAAAGGTTCCGCTGGAAGCGGTTTAAGAAGTATTTGTTCCTCCTGAACAAAACGATCCAGACGACTGTAGGTGCGCTTTTGAAAGGGCAGGCGGTGATGCTTATCAAGCTTGGCCAGAATACCATGATTTAGCTCCTTCAGACTGTAGAAAGCCTCATTCCGCAAGGGTGCATAAACACGCATATATGCCAGGTGAACCGAGTTCTCAACCGAAGGCTTGTCCTTGGGTTTTGATACCCGGGTGGCTGACAGCGTTGTATTATAATACAACGACCATTGTTCGCATACCTCTGTGAAGACCGGTTCATATCGGTTGCTTTTGTGAACATACTGCTTCATGTTGTCGCTTAGCACATTCTGTGGCACACCGCCAAAATAGCTCATGCATCGGCCCAGAGCCGGGAACAAATGCTCCTGAGATGCATTAGGGAGGGCCTCGACGTAAGCATAACCGCTGTAAGGCAAAACACAAACAAGTACCGGACAAGAGATCAATTCCCCGGTCGACCTATCAATGTAGCTAAGTGGTTTGCCTGCAAAATCGATCTGAACACGCTCTCCGGGTTGATGCTCAAAGTGCATGGTAGCATCACTCTTTCGGGTGTTTAACGCAAGGTGGTCACAAAAACGTGAGTAGCCGTAACCTTCAGGTGATGCCTCTCTGTATTCTTGCCAGAGGATGAGCTTTGTGACTCCGGGTCTTGTCAGTTCTTTACTGAAATAGTCTTGCTTTGTCGTTAAATCATCATAGCGTTGATCACATTGAGTTTCCTTATTCGGAGGATAAAACAGCAATGCCAAATCTGCATCAGAAAGTTTGATTAATAACGGCAGGCTTATGCCAGATTGTTCGATCTTCAAAACATAGCTGTCGATCGTATGACGCCCCGAATGAAGTATCTGAGCCATCTTACGCTTGGACTCTCCTTGCTTTAAAAGTTGTAAAATACGTCTGATCTGTAACATCGTGATTGGTTTTTTAGCCATTGTACCTTGTTTTCAGCAAGGTACTCGTTGTTACAAATCCGCCTGGTCAGGTGGCGCCGAATGTGTCGGAATGTCAGGTCGATTGACCTTTCACTTTCGTGCTAATTGCTAAAAAAGCACCCTAACAGGGTGGCGCCGAATGCGTCGGAATAGGTGGCGCCGAATGCATCGGAATGGGTGGCGCTGAATGCGTCGGAATAGTCACGAAGAAAGTGATAAACCATTACATTATACCAATATCCAACAACAGTTAGAAAATCAAGGATATAAATCTACAGAGACAATGGTACACAATGTATTGATAAGAGAATCAATCTTTGGATTTAAAGGACAAGGTATCTATGACTTACGAAATAAGGGAGGTCTCTTTGGTTCGATTGGAGATGTGACAGAGGAAATTCTTTTAAAAAGGGGTTATGGAATTTATTATACAGAACTGAAAAGAATTTTGATGTCCGAATTGGAAATTTCGGAACATTCGATAAATAATGTTCTTTTTTTATATGATATTAAGAAACGATTTATCAAAAGTGGTAACCAGGTTTTGTTGAGTAAATGGTTAGGACAGGGACAACTTTCGTTAGATATCGAATAATTTGACATGAATAACAAGTATCACTAGATAAATCAGATAAATTCTGGAGAACTTATAATCATGATTTTTTGAAAACGTAATTTTATCTTTATAGTCAATGATTAAATTTTATCACGTCAAACCTGTTATTTTCAATTTAAAATAAACCAGAGAATGGAACAATGGGGATTCTACTTATTAGTTTTTTTTGTACTTTCATTAGTGTTTTCATTAATGATAAAGGACGAACCTTTTAAATTTTGGACTTC
>JBAXED010000219.1:0-3268 GCA_037140615.1 Prolixibacteraceae bacterium | reverse complement strand
TCGCGACCCCGACCTTGGCAAGGTCGTGCTCTACCAACTGAGCTATTCCCGCTTGATTGCAATCCCAAATAACGCCTCTTTCTTTTGGGTTAGCGGGTGCAAATATAAAACTTTTTTCACAAAGAGAAAATGTAACAATTGGAAAATGCGAAAATGTGGAAATGTGGAAATTATTTCGGCTTTTGCACGAAGCGAACATTTCCACATTTCCCAATTTCCCAATTTTCATATTCTTTTAAACAGCTTTTTCCCTGAGTGGTATGATACCACCCATCTCACCCATCACATTGACCAGGTCAGATCCCATTGGAACAACAATTTTTGAATTGTCTTTCAAGGATGTTTCCATGGCCTGAATCCTGCGAAGCATTTGGGCATTTCCGACGAAATACTTTTCGGCTGCTTCATTGACCAAGGCAATGGCCTGAGCCTCACCTTCAGCCCTAAGAATGGCAGCTTGCTTGATCCCTTCCGCCTTCCGGATTTCAGCACGCTTCTCACCGTCAGCCTTGGTTTCAGTGGCTGTGGCATAATCTATGGCAGCAATCTTCTCATTCTCTGCCTTTACGATCTTATTCATAGTTTCCTGAACATCCTTCGGAGGATCAATCTCCTTGAGCTCAGTCCGCACAATCTCAATTCCCCAATTATGGGTTTCATCCAAAAGGGTCGAGTGAAGTTCTTTGTTGATCTTTCCCCTTTCGCTATTGGCCGATTTCAATGTCATCGTGCCAATGATGTTACGCAAGGTCGTCCTGGCAAGGTTAACTATCTGATATTCTATGCTATTCACATTGTACTGAGAATTCTTCACACTATCTTCATCAGATTTAATTTTAAAATAGACCTGTGCATCGACCCGGGCATTCAGGTTATCGTTGGTGATAATCTCCTGAGGTTCGGCATTGATCATCTTCTCTGTAACGTTGATAATGAACATCCTGTCGATTCCGGGAATGATCCAGTTAAAACCGAAAGAAGCAAAATGGTGGTACTTACCCAATCTTTCCACCAAGGCACGGTGCGTAGGACGCACAATGCGGATTCCTGCAAAAAAGAAAAGAATTACGATAGCAATTCCAGCAATGATAAGTGGTTCCATAATTTTTTATTTTATTTTGATTATTAAGAGGTTAACTTAAATTAGCCTATATACAAATATAAGAAATATTCAGTAAAGTCCTACAAACTGATACAAAAATTATGTTCCTTGAGCCTAAGTTTCATAGTATCGATCGCACTCAAAAAACCATCTTTCTTCTTTATAAAATCTTTATACTTTGCTCCCAATTATTGATAATTACCTTACAAAATGAACCGTTCCTTTGCCTGCGAAACCAAAAGTTAATTATAGTATGACTGCAGCAGAAGAAACCTTTCCATTCTTAGCAAAATCCAAGAACATTTTCATTGGAAAGGCAAAGACCATTCAGGATAAATCAATATTCCATAAACTATCGCTTGTCGCCTTTTTTGCCTGGATAGGATTGGGGGCCGACGGAATTTCGTCGTCATGCTACGGTCCGGAAGAAGCCTATCGAAACTTGCAGGGGCATCCGATGCTTGCCATCTTCGTTGGACTGGGAACAGTCTTTACCATATTTATTATTAGCACCAGCTACAGCCAGATCATCAAGCTTTTCCCTCAGGGTGGCGGAGGATATCTGGTCGGAAGTAAACTTCTATCTCCAACGGTAGGAATGATTTCGGGTTGTGCCCTTATCATCGATTATGTGTTAACAATTACCATTTCTGTTTCCAGTGGAACAGATGCGCTCTTCAGTTTCTTGTCACCAGCTATGCAGGTACATAAACTAGGCTTTGCCATCGGTGGCGTATGTTTGCTGATCTTATTAAATCTGCGTGGTGTCAAAGAATCGGTAGTTTCCTTAACGCCAATCTTTGTGATTTTTATCCTGTCGCATGTATTTGTTATCTTTTATGCCATCGCGATAAAAGCCAGTGATTTTCAGGCAGTATCACTCGAAACATCCAACCAGCTCCACTCCTCAGTCTCCCAACTAGGCATCTGGGGAACCCTGTTTATCATTCTCAAAGCTTACAGCATGGGCGCCGGTACATTTACCGGAATCGAAGCGGTCAGCAATGGAATGCCAATTCTTCGTGAACCCAAGGTAAAGACCGCGAAAAGAACCATGCTGCTGATGGCAATTTCCCTCTCGTTTATCGTCATGGGTTTGATGGTTGCCTATGCCTTATACAATGTACAAATTAGTCCGACCAAGACCCTTAATGCAGTATTGTTCGATAGTGTAACTGCCCATTGGGAACCCTTCTGGTCCAGAAGTTTTATCCTCACTACCCTGTTTTCTGAAGCAGCCTTGTTGTTCGTAGCTGCCCAAACCGGGTTTATTGACGGACCAAGGATCATGGCCAACATGGCCATCGACAAATGGTTCCCTAAGAAATTTGCCTCCCTGAGCGACAGGCTCGTGACCATGAATGGTGTGCTTCTCATGGGATTTTCAGCGATATTATTAATGGCTCTTTCGCATGGTTCTGTGCAACTTCTGGTTGTACTTTATAGTATCAATGTGTTTATTACTTTCTCCATTTCGCAGCTCGGAATGGTTCGTCATTGGTGGATAGATCGCGACAAGTTGGGTCATTGGAAGAGGAAGCTGGCTGTAAATGGAATAGGGTTCGTTCTAACCTCTTTCATTCTGATTTCAGTTACAATCATCAAGTTTGGCGAAGGCGGATGGATTACGCTGGTTATTACCGGAGTATTTGTTCTGATTGCAATAAATATAAAAAGACACTATTTCAAAACAGCTGTTCGTTTGCAGAAAGTTCGTCAGCATGCACTTTCCGAGTTACATGATGCGCTTCAACTCGCTCCATATCATAAGTTGCCACAAACATCGATTCCCATAAAATTCAATCCCGATTCCAAGACTGCCATTATCCTGGTCTCCGGATTTGGAGGCACCGGACTTCATTCATTCTTAAGGATCAATGAGAGCTTTAAGGGCATTTATGAGAATTTTATATTTATAAGAATCGGAGTGATCAATTCCAAAATTTACAGGGGTTCTGAAGAGTTGGATCATTTTAAACATTCGGTGAAGGCAGACGGAAGAAAATATGAAAAAATTGCCAACCAGTTCGGCTTTTATGGGAAAAGTATGTGGACCATCGGAACCGACCCGGTTAGCGAAGTATACACCATTGTCAAAAAACTTACCAGGATACTTCCTAACTCGACTTTTTTTGGTGGTCAGCTGGTTTTCTCAAAAACATTTTT
>JBAXED010000218.1:0-3282 GCA_037140615.1 Prolixibacteraceae bacterium | reverse complement strand
AAGGACATTCGTATTATTGTGTTGGCGTGAGAGTCTTGCTGAGTATGGTTCACTGCATACCACAGCTCGGATACCTTTCACTTTGTTGGCACTGATTGATATACCTATACCTGATCCACAGATGACTATTCCCTTCTCACATTCTCCTTTTGCAACATATTCACCTACAGAAAATCCAAAATCGCAATAATCAACACGTTCAGAACTAAACGCCCCAAAATCCATAATTTTATATCCTTTTTCTTCTAGATATTTTTTTATCTCTTCCTTAAAACTAAAGGCTGCATGGTCTGAGCCAATTGCTATTTCCATACTTAAATATTATTTTGATAGTGAAAGTAAAATAATACCAAGCAGAAATAAAAGAAACATAGCTGTAATAAGACTATTAGTGCCTTTAGGTGCTCCCTTAAATTCATGCCACACAAATACACCCCAAATGGCTGCAATCATAGGTGCACTCTGACCAATTCCATATGCTATCGCTGCTCCTATCATTCCTGAAGCGATAATATTAAAAGTTGTACCTAAGGCATTAAAGCCACCACTTAAAATACTCACTACATGGTCTTTACTATACCCTTTTGCAAAGTACCCTTTAAATGTAACTGGCTCTCCTTTGAAAGGATGCTTCATGAGGTTTGTATTGTAAATAAAGTTTGAGAGGAAAGATGCTGCAGCAAAAACTACGACTGCGGTGTAAGGAGTAAACCTACCAGTCCCAGCAATATTAGATAACGACTCAGGGGAAAGAATTGCAGGTATTGAATTTTGGAGCAAATAATAAAACAATCCCATCAAAAGACCACCTGAAATCGCCAGAATAATACCCTTTTTCATCAAAGCTTTATCAGCTTCTGTTTCAGAATTCATCCTTGCATATGCTCTGGCATTTAATAGGATCGCAATTCCAATTGCTATAGTACCTCCAGCGATTAGCACTGGGTTACCCTCGGGTTTTGCAATATAATTAATAACAACACCTTCTACCAAAGCAAACCCAATTCCAATAGGAAATGCAACCGCCATTCCGGCTATGTCAACAGAGGCAACAAAAAGAATATTAGCCAAATTGAAAACAAATGCTGCACCAATTGCCCACATCCAGGAGGAAGTATCCGTGGTCATAAGGTTTGAAATGAAGGACTGTCCATTTTCACCGATTGACCCCATAGTCAAGGCCAAAATTAAAGGAAGAAGAAAATAACCCAAAGCCTGATCCCAGTAATAATAAGGATAAGCATATGATTTTTTTAAAAGTTTCAGAGCATTGGCATGGGAACCCCAACAAATCATTGTAACGATACACATTGCGATTGCTGGTCCAAAAGAATTAATTATTACCATGTTGTTTTAGTTTGTTAATGATTTATTTTTTTGGCTATTATTGTCCAGGCATTCTTTTAAATATTATAGATTAGTTAATACAAAGATCTCATCATCGTTACTGATTCCTTTATCGAATGGCCTTTTCTGAAAACACTCGAGGTTCCACCAACTAACATCGTTGCTCCTGCATTTACCATCTTTGGGATATTCTCCATGCTCACATTGCCATCAACTTGTATTTCGATATTGCTAAAACCTTTTCTGTCTAACAATTCACGTACTTCCAGTATCTTCCCTATTGTTCCCGGTATCAAGGCCTGACCTGCAAATCCAGGATTAACTGTCAGAATAACAATCATGTCTAAATCTTCAAGAATATAATCCAATACGCTGATTGGCGTAGCAGGGTTTAAAGCAATTCCGGATTTTACCCCCAAGCCACGTATTTGTACCATTGCTCTTTGCACATGATGGGTAGCCTCGGTATGAATTGAAATATATTTAGAACCCATCTGGGCAGCCTTTTCAATATACCTTTCCGGATTTTCTATCATTAGATGACATTCCATGGGAATATCTGTTATTTCACTAATTGTTTTCATAATCGAAAAATCTAAACAAAAATTCGGGACGAACATTCCGTCCATGATATCGATATGCAGATAATCTATTCCACTTAATTCCATCTCACGAATCTCCCCTTCTAAATTCCTGAAGTTTGCACAAGCTACTGAAGCCTCTATCTTTATTTTACTATTCATAATATTTACAATAGTTTGGTAAATTTTAATCGGCAATTCTGCCATAAATCAATAGTTCTTTGAAGATTTTCTGATTTTTTGGCGTGTTTGGGTTAAAAGGAATCATGCACACAAATCGCTCGAATATCAAAGTGTTGTTATACTGCGTTTTGTAGTCCACCAATGAGAACGGCTTGTCTTTGTTTTAACGGTTTTAACGGTTTGAAATCTTTTCCTTATGATAGCATCCTATATCTATTTTAACAGATTCAATTCAGGGAAAAAAATTTCAGTTTTTACACCTCGCTACTAATGGAGAAAATTAAAAAATCAACCTTTCCCTTTAGGGATTCAGGGTAGATAAAAAGGTTGATTTTTCAAATATGTTGAATTAGAACTAAGTAGGTTCCACTATTCCCAGCCGGGACTTTGAGTCAGATTCTTGTTCAATATGAGATCCTCAATTGGAATCGGGAAATAATATTGTTTAGGTTCAACAAAATGTCTGCCAGCGGGTAAAGTCAACTTGTAAGGGGAAATATAACCTCGTGTATCCACTTCTATATCCTTTCCAACCACAAGCGTAGGATACTGATACTGATTAAATTTCATTCCTCTTGTTGCTTCCGGCATTAACAGAAATTTCCCTGCTTTCCAACGAACTATATCATCCCAGCGATAACCTTCCCATGCAAGTTCAACTCTACGCTCCCGTCTGATTTCTCTCAATAAAGGGGAAGGAATATATCCGCAGTATGTCGAATAATTATTATCTAGAACAGGATCATTAGGAATATTACCTATAAGTAAATGAGGCATTCCTACCCGATCTCTTAATTTATTCACTGTTGCATCTAAAACAGCCTGATTACATTGTCCAAGCTCTGCTTGTGCCTCTGCATTAATTAATAAAGCTTCAGCATATCTGAAAATAATACATGGCATAATTCCGGCTCCAACAAGGTTTACTTCATCTATGTCATGCCTCCAATATTTAATCTCTCTATATCCGCCCGGGGTAGGCCAATTTGGCTCTGTTCCTGGAACATTCGGCATTTTCTTGTTATAGCCTTGTCCACGAGCCAATATACTTGTGTTTGCAGGATTAAATGCATATTCACCCGGAGCACAAATTGTCTGACGTAATCGCGGATCTCTGTTAGTCATTTCACTTTGAATGCTATCATCTCCAAGATATAGCGGGCTTACAGAT
>JBAXED010000217.1:0-3312 GCA_037140615.1 Prolixibacteraceae bacterium | reverse complement strand
ATAATGCGTCAATTTACATAATCAGTAACGATGACACCTTTCATCAGCTGTTTATTAAAATTGACCCACCCAAGATGGAACAACTTATTCCCAAAAGCTGCGATAATATACTGCAGACTGTAAATGCCTACGAACCTCCCAAAATTGAAATCCTGGAAATTGCTGTTGAAAAAGGCTTTGCCGACTCAATCCAGGGCTGGAACGACGACACGTGGAATCCAGCAGCAGGTTGAACAGTTAGGAGTGAACAACGATAATTAAAAACTCAGACTATGAAAACAATCAGATATACAACACTCTCGGTGATGATAGGTTTATTGGTACTGGTATCCGCCTGCAAAAAGGAGATAAACCCGGTAGCTGCTACTCAAACTGGTAGCAAGATTTTGGTCACCGGGCAAGATGCCGGGACAGGACTTAAATCTGCGCTTAACGGACAAACAACCGAATGGATCCAGACCAGCGATAAGGTAGGAATCTACTCTGCAGATGCACGAACAACCAACGGTGGAGCCACTGCAATTGTCAATGCTCAATTTTCGGCAGCAGCCTCTGGCCCTTCTTCTGCTTTTACAGGAGAAATGTACTGGAGAGTAGCGAGTACCGATCATACCTTTTATGCTTATTACCCCTATAAGGCAGGTTCTGCAGCACCTACTGTCGTTCCGGTTTCACTTGCATCTGCACAAATACAATCAGCTGCTGACAACAGCAATCATATCGGTGCCCTTGATTTTATGGTCGCAACACCTGTAACCGTAAACTCTCCTGGTATTGCTCAAATAAGTAATACTGCTGTGCACCTAAGTTACAACCATCTCTTTATCGTACTTGAGTTTCAGATAACAGGTTCGGGGACACTAAATGCTGTTAAACTTTCGAGCACTAGCAATACCATTGCTTTTAGCAGTGGTACGATAAACATTACCCAGACTCCACCTGATCCGGGTGTAGCTTATACTTTTGCCAGCCAGACAGGGACGACAACTCAGGCAGTAGTAACGCTAACCACTCCCTCCACACTTTCAGGCACTGCAAAAAAAGTTTACATGGTTATCAATCCCAAAGCAACTGCGGAATATTATTATGTTGGACTCTTGGTTGGTTCAACATGGACATATATTAAACAATATTCCCCTACTGGTGGTTTTTTACGTGGCAAGAAATATATTGTTGCTGTCAGTACAACAAGTGCTGGTGCGGCTCCAAGTGGGGCACCAATCGATCCAGCAATTGATGTTGAAGGGAATACCTACACTACTGTCACCATCGGCACCCAGACCTGGATGACATCTAACCTGAAAACCACCAAATACAAAGATGGTACTGAAATACCTAATGTAACTGATGGCACAGCCTGGAAAAACCTTATAACACCAGGTTATTGTTGGTACAACAACGATGCAACAACTTATAAAAGCACATATGGGGCATTATACAACTGGTATGCTGTCAATACCGCAAAACTTTGCCCGACCGGCTGGCATGTACCTACACACACAGAGTGGACAACGCTGACTACTTATTTAGGAAGCGCTACAGCCGGCGACCAACTTAAGGAAACAGGGACAACGCATTGGCCGAGTCCGAATACCGGAACTAACACCTCTGGTTTTACGGCCCTTCCGGGCGGTGAACGTGACTTTGGGGGTGCATTCGGTTACATATCGAGTTTTGGTATTTGGTGGTCATCTACGGACATGAGTACGTTCGCCTATCGCCTGTTCGTGAACGGCAATGCCGGTGTGGTCACAGATAACTACGACTACAAGGAGTCTGGGATGTCAGTTCGCTGTTTGCAGGATTAAGTTTATCTAAAAATCTATTTTATTTGATTCTTCTATTTCTTAAATTTGAGTAGATCAAACAATACCGGTTCAATTTATCTCTTTATCAGAGCTAATACTTAACATAACCAGTCAGTCTGTTCGTTATATCTTATAATCTAATAAATGGAACAAATTACTTCCACCGACTTCAAGGATTTCCAGACGAATGCAAATCCTTACGAATCACCCAAAATTGAAATTTTGGAAATTGCCGTTGAAAAGGGCTTTGCCGTATCTTGATCGGATAATTTGGATTGCTGCTTGCTTGGTTGCACTCGCTACTATTAAAGGCAATATAGCTACAATAAAGTAATCGTTTGCATTTTTTCCCTCTTTGCTTTCGTTACTTTAGCAGTACAAGTATTGCCATGAGTCACCTTGGACTTTGCTGACAGCAGATTCAAAAACAAATATTCACATTGGAAGAATAACTCAAGTTAGAGACTTCAGAAATTGCCGGAGAAAAGATGGTAGTGATAAAAAGCTCTGCTAATCTCCTAATGACACCAAGACCCCAAGCCAAGGTCGTTATAGCTCAAAATAAAAAAAATAAAGCTCATTTGTGTCAAGACTTGCGCCGTATTTTATACAATAGTGAGCCATAAAGTCTGAAGTTTTGCCAGAAACAAAACAAATAGAAATTTTAAATTTCATTCAGGACTGTTGAATCTTTAGATTACAAAAAAGCAATGTTGCTTTTTTACGAACAAAACAACCTATCGAGATTTAAAGAGATATTTATTAACCAGTTTGAGTTTGCGGTAAAGACCTATTTCTAAAAAAACACCCCCTCCCCCGCCCTGGGGCAGATTTGTAATCCCATAGTCCGATGAATTAGCACCTGCTGCCGGTGCGGATCTGTAATTAGAAAATTGTGTCGGGCGCCCACGCAGGGGCGCCCGACACTGTAATACAGGTGGTAGGGAATAGGAAACCCCCTTTTCCTTGACTCAACTTCAATTTCCCTTATCCGGAAGATACCTCAAAACAACTCCAACTTTTGTATATGTTTCTTGTATATAAGTATTATTATTCATATTTTATCCTGCATACAAGATATTAATAGTATTTTTGTCCTTTAGAATTGAACTAATTACGCCATGGATAAGGAAACGATTAAGAAAATATTGGTTGAGAACCACGAATTTATTTCGAAAGTCGAACTTGTTAAGCGCGATGTGATTTTCGAAGAAGCCGGCAATTATGTTCTGGTTGGTTCCAGAAGGGCGGGGAAAACATATTGTATGTTACAGGTTATTAAAGACATGCTAAGTCAAGGTGCCGATTTGTCGTCAATATTGTATGTAAATTTCGAAGATGAACGCTTGTTGGAACTAAAAATCACCGAACTAAATCTGATCGTCGAAGCATTTAAAGAGTTGTTCACCACAACCCCTGTCTATTTTTTAGATGAGATTCAAAATATTGTTGGGTGGGAAAAGTTTGCCAGAAGATTGGCCGATTCGGGCGAAAGGGTTTTCAT
>JBAXED010000216.1:0-3314 GCA_037140615.1 Prolixibacteraceae bacterium | reverse complement strand
CAACGATTGCTTCATCCAGGATGGTCCAGGGCCTCAGCACCCAGCCATACTCTTCGTCGCTCACCGGTAGCAATACAGTGTACTCAGCAGGATTCTGGGTGGGACCTGTATATTTCATCGGGTAGATTTGCTTGTAGAGGATATTGGTAGCAGGTTCTCCCGCACGTCCGTGGTTGTTTACGTCATAAATTCCACCTTCAGAACGGATACTGTTGTCAAAAAACAGCGAGCCTGTTGCCTTCAAACCTTTGGTGATAAAACCAAGATCCTGTTCAAGCGTAAAATCGGAGTTCAACTGGGTGGTCCTTGTTTGCCTGATACCAATGTTGTAAACAATGGCCAAGGGATTCACCGTATTGTTTCCACCTTCCTGGTTGGCACCCCATCTTCCGTCATCGTACATCGGCAAGAAGAGGTTGGGAGCCAGTCCGTAGGTTGCCTTCCACATCCATGCGTCAGCCCTGCTGGTACTTCCGTAGTTGTTGTAGTTGGTATTCTTCTGACTGTAATAGCCCGATAAATTCAGTTTGAATTTGGTCGTTTTGGTCAGCTTGATGTCAATATTGCTACGGAAGTTGAAACGATCGTAGTTGTAGTTTGGATCGTAGCCTTTTCCGTTGTTATAATCCTTGAACATGTCACCTTCGTGGAGATAAGCCAACGAGCCAAAATATTGGATAGCCTTGCTTCCACCCTGTGCGCTAAGTGTCATCCTGTGGGCAAACCCCATTTTCTTGAACATGGCGTCCTGCCAATCCACATTGGGATAAATTTGTGCATATTCCGGTGTCTGTGGCAAGCGGTAACGCTGAACGATATCATAAGGTACGTAGGCACCCCAGGATGATTGATTCAATACACCTTCCCGCTCTATAATTTCATTCTTTGCCATCATTGCAGCGTAAGAGTCCAGTTTAGCCGGTTGTTTGGAAAGCATGGATGCGGTGGTGTTGTAATTGAAATTCAAGGTGGTCTTGCCTTCAGTACCACGTTTGGTGGTAATCAAAATAACACCGTTTGCACCTTTTACCCCAAATACAGCAGTAGCAGATGCATCTTTCAAAACAGACATGCTGGCTACCTCGTTCACATCAATGTTGTTCATGCTTCTTTCAACTCCATCAACCAGAACAAGCGGCTGACCGCCATTCCAGGTATTTTGACCACGGATGAAGATGTTGGTAGCACTCTCTCCGGTAAGGATACCACCCGGTTCGCCGGAGGTTGTCAAAGCAACGACACCGGGAATCTGGCCTTCAAGGGCCTGCCTTAAGTCAGTCACGTTACCTGTCCTTTTGAGCTTTTCATTCGACATTTGTGCAATGGCACCAACGACACTCTCTTTCTTCTGAGCACCGTATCCAACTACCACAACCTCATCGATTTTGATTTTATTTTCAGCCAACATTATATTGTAAACATTGCCGTTCCCGATAGGAACCTCTTGCGGTGCAAGTCCGACAAAGGTTACAACAAGGGTTTTTGCCGTGGCGGGAATCTCCAGCGTGTATTTCCCGTCAAAGTTGGTTACAGTTCCAATGGTTGTCCCTTTCACAACGATGGAGGCTCCTGGGATAGATAGTTTATCTTCCCCGATAATGGTACCTGAAATAGTTTTTTTCTGTGCAAAGGCACTTAGTTGGAATAATAAAAGTATCCCAACTATAAAAAAAGTTGCCAAGAACCGATAATGATTCTTGAGGAAAAATTTTTGCGTAGCATCATTTTTCATACTTATCCATTTAATTGATTTTCGTTTAACATCTGGTCATAATCCCTTCGTTTGTTATTGTAACGGATATTTGTTTGCTCATAAGCAAGTTATCCGTAGTCGTTAAGTTTCTGATTCTTGTTTTGGTTAGCCATGTTTAAAAACTTGATTTAAATATTTAGTTTTTGAAATTTTTTTCCCGGTACAGTGCTTCGAGATAATAGTAATCTGCATAAATTATTGGTACATCTACTTCCGAATTATGTGGAAAAGACCCGGTAGAATGGTCCAGTAAAAATCCTTGGTTTGTTCCTTTTTTCGATAAATAGTCTTTCTCCAGACTTTTTAAGATAGACTCAGCCATTTGGGTGTAATAATCCTTCCTGGCAGGCACAAACTGCGCCAATTCAAACAATGCTGAAGCAATTACAGCGGCAGCTGAAACATCCCTGGGAGTTTGAGGAGTTTTCGGAACATCAAAATCCCAATAGGGTATTTTATCGGCAGGAAGATTGGGATTGTTCAGGATGAATGCGGCTATTTTTTCTGCCTGATAGAGAAAACTGACAATTCCTGTTTCGCGGTAGCACATGGTATAGCCGTACAATCCCCACGCCTGACCTCTGGCCCATGCCGAGGCATCTGAATAACCTTGATGCGTAGTCTTTTTTAATACGTTTCCAGTTATTGTGTCGTAGTCTAAAACATGGTATGAACTGTTGTCGGCACGAAAATGGTTGACAAGGGTGGTTTCAGCATGCTTGACAGCTATATTGTAGTATTGAGGATCTCCCGTTTGTTTGGAGGCCCAGAAGAGTAACTCCAGATTCATCATGTTGTCAATGATTACAGGGAAAGCCCATTTGTCCTGGCTGTGATCCCACGATCTTATCGCGCCAACTTTTTCATTGAACCGCTTGGAAAGTGTTTTGGCCGATTGTATCAGGATTTCCCTGCTCGCCGAATCTTTGTTGATTTTATACTCCTGTCCAAAACTGCAAAGCATTTTAAATCCCATGTCATGGGTCTTTCCATTGAATTTTTCCTGTTCCAGAGGAGTAGTGAATTCCTTTGCCAGAGTCTGCAGCCCCCGGTCTGCGGTAACAAGATAACCAAGCCATAAAGATCCTGCGTAAAAACCACTGCACCAGTCTTTGGATGGAATGACCTGAAGGGATTTGTCATTTTTCAAGCTCCTGACAGTCACATAATCTGTCTGGTCATTTTTGATACTTGAATTAGCTTCTTTGAAATTTGCAGCCAAAAGTCTGAGCTGACTTTTGATAAGGTCATTGGAAATATTTGGGTCTGTGCTTCCCGAAATGCAGGCAGAGAAAAGCATCGACAGGATTGCAGGCATGCAAACCATTTTCCAATAGTTCTTCATTTTTTTGTTGGTGCAGTTTTAGTTATGGCAAGTTTTTAACCTTCCAACATCAAAATTATGACGGCAAATACCGGGTAACGACAAATCATGTTTCAGTTTATGTCAATTTTGTGCCATTGTATAACGGATGTCTCACTTTTGACACATTTGTTTAAAATTGTAATTTTATGTCTGATAGAATTATCCGAATGATTAACTTCGCCCTTTGAAAACTAC
>JBAXED010000215.1:0-3321 GCA_037140615.1 Prolixibacteraceae bacterium | reverse complement strand
ACAGGGGATAAGGGAATAGTCGGCGACCAGGGTGTACTTGGAAATAAAGGTTTGACAGGAGATCAAGGCTCCGTTGGGACGAAAGGAGTAACCGGTGATCAGGGCACTGTCGGAAATAAAGGAGCTGTCGGATCAACAGGTGAAAAAGGATTGATTGGAGATAAAGGAGTCGATGGGGATAAAGGTTTACTTGGTGACCCCGGGACAGTCACTGGCATACAAGGATTAACAGGAGAAAAGGGAGCAGTCGGTGCAAAGGGAGATATTGGATTAACAGGCTCATTTACCGGAGATTTCGTTGGCGACGTTACTGGAACACAAATTGCAACTGTTGTTGAAAAAATAAACGGTACTTCATTTGCAACACTTGCAACTGGTATCTTAAAGAACACAACGAGCACAGGAATTCCATCAATTGCCATCGCAACTGATTTTCCATTGCTAAACCAAAGTACCACCGGAACAGCGGCAAATGTATCGGGTATTATTTTACCTTCCAATGGTGGTACCGGAATAGCCAATAGTGATGCGGCCACTCTTACGTTGCCTGGTGAATTTCGCACGACATTAACGACCACTGGTACCACTTCAGTGACACTTCCAACTTCAGGAACTTTGGCCACTGAAGCTTATGTATTGGCGAATAGTGGTAGTCAGTCTTACTCGGTATCTGCAGGAGACGAAATATTTACCTTTGCTACGGCAGATGAAACAATACCGGGAATGACGATTTCTCCAGCACTGGCAGGAAAATATGCGGTAAGTTTTAACAGCCAATTCAAGCTTGTAGCTGTGGCTCGTACTCCTGAGGCAACAAAGGATTTAAGAACTTTGTATAATGGTCTGACAGTAAGAGCGGGAACCAAAGTACATGCCATTGGTTATGGCAACGAAACACTAACACCCGGCGTATACACACAAGAAACTGTCGCAGCAGCAACCAATGTTGGAGTCATAACTTTGGATGCACAAGATGATGCCAATGCTGAATTTATTTTCATTTTTGGCGCAGCCTGGACTACAGCAGCCTCAAGTAAACTAGTATTGATTCGTGGCGCTACTGCCAACAATGTATATTGGATAGCTGAGGGCGCTATGTCTTTGGGTTCTTATTCAGAATGGCAAGGAACAATAATATCCCACGCTGGTGCTGTATCAATGGGACTTAGCAGTAAACTTAATGGCAGGATGTTAAGCATAAGTGGAGCGATAAGTCTGAATAGCTCTACAATTTCACTTCCTTCTATCCCTAGCTCCCTAATTGGTTCATTAGCCAGTTTTGCAATGTTCACAATTCTGGGTAATGTTACCACTGTTGGGTCATCAACTGTTAATGGGGATTTAGGGACCGATGATTCAGCTGGATCAATAACTGGTTTCGATACCTCAATAAAGGGAACGATGTTTACAGCATCAAATTCCGTAACTAGCGCAAAAACATTTTTAAGTATTTATAAGGGAAATACATTGCAGCAATATTCAACCAGGTCAAGAATAAGCTCCATGAATGAGGAAGACATTGGCCTTCATGGTATTGTTGAAGTCGCAGCTGGAGATGCAATTAATATCCGCTGGCGCATGGATGCAGGATCGGTTAAATTGCAAAACAGAATACTAACCTTAATTCAAGTTCGATAACAAATTCCTGATAATTATTTATCACACTCTAAATTGTCAGTGTTTGATTCCGAAACACAATTGATCATTTGTACATCCTTGCGATCAGAACAAGAAATTTTTTGGGATATTCATTATACTCCCTACAAATCAATCAGCATCATTTGCACAATTTTCAACTCTGGAATATTTGCAATAGTATCCTGACGAAGAATTCATTATAAAAATTTACAAATCAATTAATTATTTTTTCCAATCGTTTATTGAAACATTATTGTTCTCTATTTTTTAACCCTTTTGAAATGGTGGCTGTTATTTTAAAGAGGAAGTTGGTATTATATACTTGCAACAGAATAAAACAACTTTTAGATTTTAAATTGTCACGAGTTAAAAATCTTTCAGTAGGAAAAAATATGTACTATTTGCGATTGCATTCTTTTTAATTATCTGTACATGCAAGAAACATGATGATCATGAAGTTTCTTGCAACAATACAATCGACTCATTTACTGTTTTTACATTGAACTATTCGGATTTGAGTAGTATTGTCCCTTTGGGAAATCTGAATCCTCCTGCCCATACTTTTCCAACAGACCATTGTTACTTCGGACTTGCAAACCCAGCAACAAAAGTTCCTATATATGCGCCAGGCAACATAAAATTAATTCAAATTAACCCTGCACAAAGATCCGTGTCCGGTGTACAAAATGGACAGGATTTTGACCTCGACTTCTGTATTGGTAATGATTATTTTTTGCGCTTTGGACATGTTAGTGAGCTAAGTCCTGAAATCAATAGCCTTATTACTTCTGAAATGAATAATTCTTGTCAAACTTATACAACCGGCGGAACAGCTTATACCCATTGCAGCCAACCAGTAAATTATTCAGTTGCTGCAGGGCAGCAAATTGGTGAGGCTGGTGGGCAGACTACAGTGTCGGCATTGGATATTGGACTTTATAAAACAACTATTGGTGCCAGGGAGAATGCTGTATGCCCCTTTACTTTTTATAAAAAAGCACATTGGGATATAATTCAGTTGAAACTTGGGAATTATAATTTGACCCAAAAAAGAACCATTGAACCAAAATGTGGTGAAATATTTTTGGATGTTACAAACACAGCCAAAGGCATCTGGCTAAAACAAGGTCAACCTTTTTATCCTGAAGACCCTCATATTGCCTTTATAAATGATAATGTTAATCCTTAAGTAATATTTTGTACCCGAAGAACCAACAAGCAGGGGTCTTTTCACTGAATAAATCTGTAAATCCATACTAATACAAAACCCGAAAGATCGTTACCATCCATTCAAATTTCGTAACTTTGATAGTATCAAATGATAGTATCAATGAAACCAACTTTCCAAATAACACATTCTAACCTCTTAGGACTTTCGTCTTTCATTGCCTATTTCGCTGGATTATTTCCTTTTGATGTCAAAGGGCCCAGTCCTTTAAAAGCTTATGTTGGAGGATCAGCTGCAATTGCCTTGTATCCTGAAATCTGTCAGTTTTTTGTCACAAAAAAGGGCAGCAATGAAATTTAAAAAAATAACAATTATTGATAACTGCAGATTAACAAATCAAATTATAGAAAAATTAGCTGCACTTTCAGAAATACCAATTGAAATATCTAACGACTTTCCTAAAACAGATGAAGAAATTATAAAACGTATAAATGACTCGGATTGCATCTTAGTAA
>JBAXED010000214.1:0-3570 GCA_037140615.1 Prolixibacteraceae bacterium | reverse complement strand
CCTATTTTATTACTATCTTAATTTTAAGATTTGATGTGCCAGCCGAAAATTTGAGAACAGACCCTTTTCAAATAATAGAAGAAAACTAAATTACAAAGCAAAGATGATAGCCAAAAGGCAATATTTTATTACACAATTACTTTTTTAAGTTACATAATTCATTGATCCTGCAGAGCAAGCTTTGTCTTGTGGATGGATTTTGGGTAATGCGAAGAAGATACCTTGTGTTCGCGAGGGGATATAAATAGAGAAGGCCAGTATTTCTACTGACCTGTCCTTCCTTGTAGTGGGGTACATCGAAATATCGAACCTTCTAGAATACTATTGCAGGGTGGCTGAGCTGTCGAGTATATTTTGAATATCTGAGCATTAATGGCGATAGCATTGCTTAACTTAGCTTATAAATGATTCCCTATTATTCAACAATTCTAATGAGATAAATTGGTCATTTAAAGTATCTTTTTAAATGAGATGTTCCTCCGAAAGCACTTTTATTATGGCAAGAAAAATTTCATTGCCTAAATTTTTACATCTTTCAATCGAAATGTATCCTACATGTTCAAATCCAAAATAGAGCATTAAATTTAAAAATCGGGTGAATCAAACACCATTGGTTTGATTCACCCGATTTTAGTAGTTGCGTATTGTTTCCCGACAGAAGATATTGCTATCAGGCAGTTCTGCTAGTTTTTTACCACTTTTTTTACCATTTGGTCTTTCTCGCCAACAATTTGGATGAAATAGGTTCCTTTTGGTAATGAGGCTCCTGAGTTATTTTTTCCGTTCCAGACAACACTGTAGCTTCCTGCATCCAATGATCCGTTTGCAAGCGTATTCGTTAGTTGACCTAATGAATTGTAAATCCTTACTTCTACTTTCTGGGGAGCAGTAAGGCTGTAATATATGGTTGTCTGATCATAAAATGGATTTGGATAGCTCTTGTCAATACCTACAATTTCCGAACCTAAGCTTATTGACTTCAAGGGTGTAATTGGATTGTTTAAACTTGCTGTCCATAACAACTTGCGATCAGGCCAGGCATTCAAATCACCAAGTGGTAATCCTTTGTCTCCAGCGGTATAAGACTTGGAAGTAGTTGGATATTTTACATCCCATTCGAAAGGGAAAATTTTCGAAAAATTATAGGAAGAAAAAGTCGCCCATGTTGGATGGAGATACCATTCCTTGACATATGCCAACAAATCATCTGACGATGAAATATTATTGAATTTCAGTTCTTCACGAAACCAAAGTGCATTGGTAGCATTACTTCCTGCCCATCTGGATAAAACATTGCTTAGAACTCTTACAACCTGCACCGAGTCGGCAGGAGTTGTTACCACATTAAAGAAATTTTCAAACTTAGTTTCATGGTAAATGTTGTTGTTTCTCATTGTAACTTTCTGAGTCACCGGTTGACCTACTTTTGTGCTGTCATGCGTAAAAACTGCGAAAGCTTTATCTAGCTGAGTCTGCTCATCCCTATAGTTTATTTTATAGGTAACGCGATCACCAAAAGCAACAGGATTGACAATGATGTTGTTTGTTATTTCAATTTCTTCAGCTCTCGCTAATTGAAAACAACCATGTCGACCGGTACTGTTGAAAATAGAGACGTGGTCTAGTTTAAACTTTTTAATGGACTGACCAAGCATACTTCTGAAGAATCTGTCAGTATTGTTGTAACAGGTGCAGTTCTGAATGACAATTTCATTCACTCTAAGTGGGGCACGATTATCAATTGTACGCCCGTTACCACCATAACCCATTAATGGTCCTGAATTGCCAATTACACAGTCACTCAAATAGACACTCACATCATCCACCGAAATAGTAATTTGCGCTTGAGCGGTATTTTGCAATTTGCATCCTTTTAAAGTTGCAGTAGATCCTATACCAAGAATCTCAATCAACCGGCCTGGCATTGCGCCATTGGGAAGTAATCCATCCAGCTCAATATTCTCTAAATATAAATTTTTGAGGGGTCTCATCATAGTATTACTCCCACCTGTTGGTGTCAGAGAGGTCAAAATCACAGGATTGTAATTCTTTTGTGCATCTGCACCAGCTACGATGGGAGAAGCAATTAGATAAAAATCAAAATCAGGACTAAGAATTGATACGTTCAGGTAGCATTGCCCTCTTTGAAGTTCATACTTGGTAATAACACCTGCTTTTCTGTTGGGAGCATCGGCCTGGATTGCAGTGAAAATCTGGTCATATACCAAATTATTGGTTTGAGCTACATCTTTGGGATTAATCCCGGTAATCTTTACAATCCTTTCTGTTTGAGCCTGAAGTTGCTGAAAAACAACCATCAAAGCTGTCAGTACAAAAAATTTGAATACTACTTTTTTCATGATATGGAATTTAATATTTTACTGTTTTTTTACAATTAACATAACCTGCAAGAGATCTATTATTTAGAAAAATTATATTGTATCCCGATATCAAAAGTAGAACCGTAGATATCTCTTGATGTAAGATAATCTGAAGTATAACGGTAGCTCCGGTCTGGTGCATTGGTGAAATTATTCAGATTCACCAGTACATTCAGCGATTTCCGAATCTCATACTTCACTGTCGCATCAAAACTTATGCGGTAATTGGTATGAAACTGATCCGCTTCACTTTCAGAACTTACATTGATACCAGATAAGCGATAACCCTGATAGGCTGAAGAAATTCGGCAACTGAATTTCTTATAATCATACCCCAATGATAAGTTACCTGTATAATCTGCCTGAGCAGGCATTGCACTAAAAACCTCTTTGTAACTGGATCTTGCAAAATCGACAGACATAATTGGCCTGACTTCCTTGTACAAGGTCAAACCATCCACTTTCTGCCATTTTTTATAGGTTGTTTGTGACCATAATCTGGTCACATTAAATCCAAGAGCAAAACGATTAAAGGGTGAAGGCAAAAAATTAAAGTGGGTGGTATATTCAAACTCTAAACCTTTTACCCATGCTTTTGGTAAATTGACGTAATCTTCTACCATATTAATCGGACGAGGAGGAAGACCATGACTTATTGCCTCATCCATTGACATTGTTCCGTCATTTTGCGCATAAAACATATTTGTGATTTCTTTGTAATATCCGCCAATGGACAACATACCAAAATTGCCGGTAAAAGCAGTTAAGGATACATCATAATTCCATGAAGTCGCATGTTTTAAGTTAGGATTAGATCTGCCAACGGAATTTCCTTCTGATGTATACTTAAAACGGGGAAGTACCCATAAATAATCCGGCCTTGCCAATGTTTTCACTGCCGACATACGGATGTCCAACCATTTGGTAGGTTTTACCTTTAAATGAACGCTTGGCAAAAATTCGGTGTATTTCTGAGCCGAAGTGTCTGCACGAAAGGCTCCGCTAACGCCCTGATCACCGCTGACGGTTGAATAGACGCCATAATAAGTATTATTTGAGTTCTCCACGCGCAACCCAGGAACAAAAGTCACGATTTCTTTGTAATTCAATTTCATCATGACATAACCGGCAGCTACATTTTCAAATGTTTCATAATTGTTATGCGCAGTAGAAGGATCATAATTCATAT
>JBAXED010000213.1:0-3655 GCA_037140615.1 Prolixibacteraceae bacterium | reverse complement strand
AATGATAAAATATATATTCGCAACCATACTATTGCTTGGATTATTCTTAGAAGCAGAGGCTGGGCAACCCAAAGAAACAGATAGTGGGATGTGGCTGGATTTTGCTGCCATGAAGAAATTCCATAAAGCTGCTTTTGGGGTTGTGGGAGAGTTCTATACGCGGGCCAATAACACTTCCATCGATCGTACCAGTGTTGGATTTAAAGGAGAATATGCTTTCCACTCGTGGTTGAATGCCGGAGCTGGCTTCACCTGGATGAATTTTAAACGTCCAGGTTACCTGGAACTCAGAGAACGGTTCTATTTTCAGCTTGAACCAGCCTTGAAATGTTCGAATTTTACATTTTTCTTTCGTGAACGGTTTCAGGTTACAATGTATAAGGAAAGCCGTACAGGTACCCCAGATGCCTATTATTGGCGCAACAAGATTGAAGGCTGCTATCGGAAAGTCTCATGGAAACTGGAACCACTCATCAGCGTTGAATCGCTCTATCTGATAAAAGGATATGATAGAAATATCTTCGATGAATTTCGATACATTGCCGGTGTCAACTACCATTTTAGTGGAAATCAGAAAATTAAAATCTATGAGATGTTTACGTGTGGAACGACCTTAAACCGCTACCTGTTTGGGTTGTCCTACGAGATAAGATTTTAGCTAAATGAACATCAATTTCAACAAATCCTGCTTGTAACTTTCGGACAATGGCAATTTGTGCGAACCAATGTGAATCACATTTCCCTCAATGTGATCGATCTTTTGAAAATTGACCAGACTGGTGCGATGTACTTTCTGAAAAGGATGTCCAATCAACTTCTCTTCCCAACTCTTGAGCGTCCCATGAACCACAAGCTTCTTGTCTTTCAGGAAGATGGTCACATAATCACCAAGTGCTTCCACAAATAAAATATCCTCGGCATCAACCTGATAGATTTTACGGTCACACTTGATACTAAATTTCGCAGGAGGATGATGGGACAGTTTCAGGCCGTTAAGCCGCTCCTTTGCCTTGTTGACCGCCTTGCTGAAACGTTCATAAGAGAATGGCTTCAGAAGAAAATCAACTATCTCCAGATCAAATCCTTCAATGGCATACTGCGGATAAGCCGTCGTAAAAATAACCAACGGTGGATGCACAAGCGAACGCAGAAAGCTAAGTCCCGACATTTCCGGTAAATTGATATCCAAAAACATCAAATCAACAGTATCATGGTCAAGAAAAGCCTGCGCGGAAAATGCATCTGCGAAAATTCCTGAGCAAGTCAGTCCCGGACAAAGGGAAATGTTGTGCGCCAGTAACGACTGGGCAGCGGGTTCATCTTCGATAACGATGCAAATCATAGTTTTTAAAAAGTGCCTAAAGTGACTAAAGTGAACTAAAGTACTTACGCTCAAATCAAGATTTTCGCTGCAATCTCATGTCTCATGTCTCATGTTTCATGTCTTATGTCTCATGTTTCATGTCTTATGTCTCATGTTTCATGTCTCAGTTCTCAGTTCTCACAGCTCAATCTTCATCTCCAACCTGAATTTTCCTTCATGTTCTCCATAATGCAGTTCATAGCGTTCGGGATAGAGCAAATTTAAACGTTTTTCAACATTGCTAATGCCAATTCCTCCATTTTCATTTTCGCGCCCTTTTTCACGAAGGGAAATGGTATTATCTGTTGTAAAAAGAAGTTGCTTTCCCTTTAAACCAATGTGCATTTTGATTGCTCCGGATTTAGACCCAGTTCCATGTTTGAAGCAGTTTTCAGCCAAAGGCAGCAAGAGCAGAGGTGCGATTTCTATACCTGTAAAATTGCCCTCTGTGGTTAGCTCTATCCTCGTAATTTCCGGATTGACCCGCTCCTTTTGCAAACTTACATACGTCCGGATAATGTCAACCTCCTTCTCAAGCGGAATCATTTCACTCGCCGTATCATAAAGCACATACCGCAGAAAATCTGACAATTGCAAAATCACATCCTTGGTCTTTTCATCATTTCTTGAAGCCATCGAATAAATCGTATTGAGATTGTTGAACAAGAAATGAGGATTTATTTGAGCTTTCAGAGCTGATAATTCATTTTGAGCCTTGTCCCGGTTGGCTATCAGAACTGCCGTATATTGCCATGCGAAATTGGAGACTGTCGTGAATGCCAGATAAGCACCAACAATCAACATAAGTTCCCATATCTTGTAATAGGATATAAAATAAAGAGAAGGAAACAGCTTATCTATCACATAATCAAACAAAGTGAAATTTGCACAAGCAGCCAAAACGATCAAACCTGAAATCGTTGCCAGATAAATTCCGAATCTGCTTTCCCTTAGAAATTTTGCCACCAATACTTGAATATTGTAATAAACGGCTGCAGCAATTGTAAGATGAAAAACAAGGACATACAAGAACCTTGAAATGAACAGATCAGTAATGAAAGAGAAATCCTCATTCTTTTTTTCCTGCACGAAGTAATCGAACAAAAGATAGCATGCAGCCACTAAAAACAGAATGGTCACAGCGATTTTCAACCCTTTTCTGATATTTTTAAAACACCAGATAAATGGAATCAAAAGTATAAGCACAATGAAAAAATCAAACAACATTATTACAAGAGCGTCATCGGGAAGACCCTGAATTGATGCGGTTGATTCAACGCCGGGATTGAATACAATATTCCAGGCACTGATAGAGAGAATCCAGAAAATCACATTGATAATGATAATAAGCTGATTTTTATATTTAAACATTTTCATGGCTTTCTTATTTTATTCGGTTTAACTTTAGCATAGCCTGCTGATTTTCCCAATCAACGAACCTGGGCTCATCCGCATATCGCTCAATCATTCCGGTCAGTTGCTCAGAACTTCCGGTAAGAAGCAGCCTTTTTGCCTCACTAACCCAGCGGTAACTCACCCTGACACGCTTGTTCTCAATCATCTCCTTCATGTATTCTGCCCCCAACCAGGATAGATTCATTTGCTTTTCTGTCAGGTTAATTCGGGCAAGCGTATGAACCTTGAAGTAACTTTCGACCGCAAACCGGCTTTTTTCCAATCCACTGTTTTCAACAGGCATAAAATCGGCATAGACTCCTTTGTTCACCTTAAAAACGACCATTTTAAAGTGGTAAACTACAGAGTCAGGTTTACAACTTTCCAAAGAAACATCGTAATAGTCTAACTTCTTATAAACAATGGTATCTGCTCCCTTAGGTGTTTTGTAGGTGTCTTTGGCAATATGCCTTTTGATTTTCCAGACAGAAGTAGTATCCAACCGGTTCCAAACCGAAGGGCCCTCGTCTTTTCCCGACTCCGACAACTTGGGTCTGCGGGTTGCGTTCCAACTGCCCTCTATTTCCGGAAGAAAATGAATGTTTTTTTCCAGATAGAAAGGATTCAGAGAACAGATCATAAAAAAATCGGTACAACCCGTCAGCAAGAGGATCAAACCGATCACAAAGAGTTTTTTTAGTCGTCTCATGGTCACTGTTTTTAATTTCAGACGAAAGATAGCGGCTATTTAAAGGATTAGAGAAAAATTTCGATCAGTGACCCCTTTTTTTCGACGAACGCGCTAGAAGAAGACGGGGAGACTTGGAGACTGGGGGACGAGGAGACTGGGGGACGGGGAGACTGGGGGACGGGGAGGACTAGGGGAGTGGGAGACTG
>JBAXED010000212.1:0-3680 GCA_037140615.1 Prolixibacteraceae bacterium | reverse complement strand
CAGACTTAGGATCTGGTGCCGAGAGGCGTGGGGGTTCGAGTCCCTTCGTCCGCACTTGAAAATGAACAACCGCCTCTTCTTTGCCGGAAGCTCAGGCGGTTTTTTTTAAATCTAAAGGAAACAAAACAACACACGCATGAACATTTCCAGAACAAACACAGATGAACTGAATGCCGTAATCAGATTATCAATTGAGAAGAGCGACTATGAGGCAACAGTAAATGAAACTCTGAAAGATTACCGTAAAAAGGCCAATATGCCGGGTTTCCGAAAAGGAATGGTACCTTCAGGTTTAATAAAAAAAATGTATGGTAAAGCAGTTCTTGCAGAGCAGATTAATAAGATGCTAAGCAGCGAATTGACAAGATATATCAACGATGAAAACCTCCAGATCCTGGGTGAACCTCTTCCCAATGAAACGGAGCAAAAACCAATCGACTTCGATCACGATGAGACTTTCGAATTCGTTTTTGACCTCGGTATTTCACCTGCTATCGACATAGATTTCAAAAAAATAGGAAAATTGCCCTATTATGAAATCAAAATCGATGATGAGATGATCAACAATCAGGTTGAAGCATTTCAGAATCGTTTTGGAAGTTACGTGGATGCTGAAGTATCTACCGACAAGGACAATCTGGTTTGTAGTCTGAAGCAACTTGATGAAAAGGGAGTCGTTTTGGAAGGCGGCATTCAAGTGGAAGATGCCCAGGTATCACTTCAAATGGTTAAAGCTAAAAAGGCTAAGAGTGCTGTCGTCGGACTGAAAGCCGGAGATATTGTGAAAATAAATCCTAAAACAGCCTTTGAGAATGACCACTACCTGAAGCAAATTCTGAAAATGGATGATGCCCAGTCAGAAGCGTTAACATCTGATTTTGAATTGGCTGTTTCCAAAGTTAATACCTTCGTTCCTGCAGAACTTAACGAAGAGATGTTTAAAAAATCGTTGGGTGGCGTGACAGAAGTTACATCCCTTGAGGAATTTAAAGAAAAAATTGCTGAAGATCTGAAATCTAACCTTGGCTATTCATCCGAATACCGCTTTTTACTCGATACGAAAGAAGCACTGGTCAACTTCGTCGGAATGAAGTTGCCTGAAGAGTTTTTGAAAAGGTGGCTGGTCTATTCCAACGAGAAAATTTCGAAGGAGCAGGTAGAAGAAGAGTTCGACCATTTTGTGAAAGATCTCGAGTGGACTTTGATAAAAAATCGCCTGGCCAAAGACAATCAGTTGCAGGTAACCGAGGCTGATGTTGTTGCATCTGCCAAAGAGATGGCACTTATGCAGTTCCGTCAATATGGAATGTTTAGTGTGCCGGATGAGTACTTGGACAATTACGCAAAATCGATCCTTAAAAATGAGGAAGAACGTCATCGCTTGATTGAGAAAAAAGCCGAAACGCTGGTTCTTGAATACATCAAAATCAATGCCGAACTGGGAGTCAAAAAAGTTACACAGAAAGCTTTCGACGACCTTTTTGAAAAATAGAGACCTGATTTTATGAGATTATCAAAATGATAATTCATTGATCGGGGGAATTTTAGTAACTTTGTGGATCGAACCTTTTGCTTTTTAGACAAAAGAAAATGGTTCGATTTTCACAAAGTTTTTCATTTTAAATCATTTTACCATGAGTCTAAAAAGTGATGAATTTCGCAAATATGCGACTAAACAAATGGGAATCAGCAGCTTGTCCCTTCATAAGTTTGAGTCAATCCACGCCAGTTATATTTCCCCAACCATCATCGAAGAACGTCAGATGAACATCGCACAAATGGATGTTTTTTCCAGGTTAATGATGGACAGGATCATTTTTCTGGGTATCCCTATTGATGATTATGTGGCCAATATCATCCAGGCCCAGCTGCTTTTTCTGGAATCTTCTGATCCGGGGAAGGACATACAGATCTATTTTAATTCTCCCGGAGGATCCGTACACGCCGGATTAGGTATCTATGACACCATGCAATATATCAATTGCAATATCGCCACCATCTGTACCGGTATGGCCGCCTCCATGGCAGCAGTATTGATGACAGCCGGTGAAAAAGGGAAGCGTTCAGCGCTGAAACATTCGCGGATCATGATCCACCAACCAATGGGCGGAGCCCAGGGTCAGGCATCTGACATTGAAATTACTGCAAGGGAAATTTCAAAACTAAAAAAGGAATTGTACGAGATCATTGCATTCCATTCTGGTCAAACAGTTGAAAAAGTAGAGAAAGATTCTGACAGAGACTACTGGATGACTGCTGAAGAAGCCAAAGAATATGGCATGATCGATGAAATTTTGGTGCGTCAGAAAAGATAAATCTGAGGCCGCGACTGTTCAATAAAATTGATAGGATGAAGAAAGTTGACAGATGTTCGTTTTGCGGACGGGAGAAAAAGGATGTCCAGCTGCTCATTGCAGGTATGGAAGGTCATATCTGCGAGAACTGTATTGAACAGGCCCATTCCATCGTAGAGGAGGAGTTTAAAAAAAATGTTGGCTTTGATCTCAAGGGGGTTGAACTTAAAAAGCCAAAGGAAATCAAAGCATTTCTAGATCAATATGTTATCGGGCAGGATGATGCCAAAAGAATCCTTTCCGTTGCAGTTTACAACCACTACAAAAGGTTGAATCAAAAAGTCACAGAAGATGGGACTGAAATCGAGAAATCGAACATTATCCTGGTAGGTCCTACAGGTACTGGCAAGACATTGCTGGCCAAAACAATCGCCAAAATGCTTCACGTTCCTTTTACTATCGTGGATGCTACAGTTTTAACCGAAGCTGGTTATGTTGGCGAAGACATCGAAAGTTTGTTAACACGGTTGCTGCAGGCGGCGGATTACAATGTCGAAGCAGCCCAACGCGGCATCGTATTTATTGATGAGATTGATAAAATTGCGCGAAAGGGCGATAATCCTTCCATCACACGTGATGTTTCCGGTGAAGGTGTGCAGCAAGGGTTGTTGAAATTACTCGAAGGTGCCATCGTGAATGTGCCACCTCAGGGAGGAAGAAAGCATCCTGAGCAGAAGATGATCCCTGTTGATACAAAGAATATTTTGTTTGTTTGCGGTGGAGCATTTGAAGGTATCGAAAGGAAAATTGGATTAAGGCTCAATACAAAAGTTGTTGGATACAAAGCCATTGCAGAACACGGGAAAATTGACCGTGATCATCTGCTTCAGTATGTTTCACCTCAAGATTTACGCGCTTTCGGGTTAATTCCGGAAATCGTTGGCCGATTGCCTGTTTTGACATACCTCGTTCCACTCGACCGTGATTCTTTGCGCAGAATTTTGACTGAGCCAAAAAATTCCATCGTTAAACAGTACCACAAACTGTTCGAAATGGATGGTATTAAGTTAGAGTTCAAAGACGAGACCCTCGACATTATTGTTGACAAAGCCATAGAGTTCAAATTGGGTGCCCGCGGACTGCGGTCCATCTGTGAAACCATCATGATCGATGCCATGTTCGACATGCCATCGGAAGGTGGAACCAGCATGGTCATCACGCCGGAATTTGCAACGGAGAAAATTGAAAGAATCAGTACTTTGCGACTTCAGGCAGGTTAATGTATTGTGATAAATATTATTACCTTTGATCCGAATTAAAATTATTATAACAAATGAGTAAAGGAATTGTCAAATTCTTTAATGTAACAAAAGGATTTGGGTTTAT
>JBAXED010000211.1:0-3737 GCA_037140615.1 Prolixibacteraceae bacterium | reverse complement strand
TTGTCGAAAACAACGGAATGGCTTTTGGCTTCGAATTTGGCAAAAACATTGGCAAGTATTTCCTGTCAATTTTCAGGATCGCTGCCATCGGAGTTTTGGGTTGGTATATTACCAAACTCTTGAAGAAAGAGGTGCCGTTCGGATTGATTGTTTGTTTCTCGCTGATTTTTGCTGGAGCGACCGGCAACCTTATCGACAGTGCCTTTTACGGATTGATTTTTAACGAAAGTCATGGTTCCGTCGCCACATTGTTCCCAGCCGGAGGAGGATATGCTTCATTTTTATTGGGTAAAGTAGTGGATATGTTTTATTTCCCGCTCATAAACACCCATTTCCCATCCTGGTTTCCCTTCTGGAGTGGACAGGAATTTATCTTTTTCAGACCGGTTTTTAATATTGCTGACTCCTCCATCTCAATCGGAATTGTGGCCATATTTATTTTCTACCGCCAGCACTTTGACGACAAAAAAGAAGAGGTAGTTGTAGAAGCACCTGCAGAAACCTTAACATCTACCGAAGAGGCAAATCCAAAAGTTGAATCCGATGAGGTGCAAGAGTTAAGGCACCTAGATCAGTAGAATCATGCATCGGTGACAATCTGAGCACCGGAGGTGCGACCTGCTTGTAGAAAATCATGCATCGGTGACAATCTGAGCACCGGAGGTGCGACCTGCTTGTAGAAAATCATGCATCCGTAACAATCAGAGCACCGGAGGTGCGACCTGTTTGTCGTACCATTCGAACAAATATTTTTCATTGAATTCAATCTCAAATTTCTCAAGAAAATCAATGTATTCTTCCCTAAATGTCCGTTTGTGATGGTGATTCTCCTGATTTAATATATATTTCACCACAAAATCGATTTGGCTTTTTGAATAGGAAAACGCACCATACCCTTCTTGCCAATTGAATTTTAAAGGTATCCATTTCTTCTCTGAAATGAACTGTGATGAAATTGATTTTATATCTCTGACTAAATCCGCAACAGCAATGTCGGGTTTTAATCCAATTAATAAATGAACATGATCGGGCATAATGTAGACAGCAAGTAATTTTTGATTTCTCCTTTGGATAAGTCCGGTTACATATTTTTGCAGCTCTTCTCTGATATGCTCCTTAATAAAATTTTGTCTGCCATGTACAGCGAATACAATTTGAATATATACTTGTGAATAGGTATCAGACCTTTTCTCTGGAGAAGCTTTGTCAACTTTCATATTTTTCATGAGATAATAATTTGTTATTTAATCCGACAGCTAGAGGGTGGTATAATCGCGAGGTTATTATCATCCTCCTTTTTTATCGACAAATAAGGACTATTCCACTTTAAAATTTTATTCTTTGAACCCTGGAAGGGTGATCTGTTTGTAGAAAAATGCTGGAATCGGATCATTGAGCACCGGAGGTTCGACCTGTCAAATTGCAAACAGATCGCTCCTCCGGAGCTCCAATTCTAGCTGCACCATGATTTCTACAAACAGGACACCCCCTCCGGGGGAAGATACAGTGATTCCTAAACATTTCTACAGCAGGGCTCTCCATCCGGGGGAAGATTTATTGATTCATGAACATTCATGCCAAAAGTACCCCCCCAGAGTCCAATTTTTGTAATCCATGCTTTAATGTCTTTAACTTCATAATATAAAGTTACCCCCTTTCAATATCAATAACGAATTATCAAATTCTTTTCAGAAAATGCGCTAATTTTGGATAACCAACATTTTCTATGCAATATCCTTTAGAAAATATTTATCCCAACCGAATCCGCCAGCTGGCGGATGGGTATTTGATCTGTCCAATAAAAACAATTTAAATCCAGATGCAATCCATCAATCCATTAACGGGCAAAATCCTCCATACCTACCAGGAATACACAACTCCGGAGGTTAACCAAATCATCGAGCAGGTAGATACTGCTTACCGAAAGTGGAAGCTGACAAGCTTCGAACATCGTTCAGTTCTGATGAAAAATCTCCATGCCAAATTATTGGAAAACAAAGTCCGATTGGCGGCCATGATGGTGTCTGAAATGGGTAAGGCAGAACGCGAAGCTTTGGCCGAAATCGACAAATGCGCCCTGGCATGTGGCTATTATGCTGAAAATAGCGAGGCTTTTCTCAGCAATGAACCGGTTCAAACAGCATCTTCTGAATCATATATTTCCTATCAACCAATTGGCACCATTCTGGCTGTGATGCCCTGGAATTTCCCCTTCTGGCAGGTATTCCGTTTCCTGGCTCCTGCCCTGATGGCAGGCAATACCGGGGCGCTGAAACATGCTTCCAATGTCTCCGGTTGCGCACTGGCCATTGAGAAGCTGGTCATTGATGCCGGATTTCCTGAAAATGTGTTCCGGACTTTGCTGATCGGCTCCTCGCAAGTAAAGTCAGTGATCGAACACCCGCTCATCAAGGCTGTAACCCTCACAGGAAGTACTCCTGCAGGGAAAGCTGTCGCTTCGGCAGCCGGTGCCGCCTTGAAAAAATCCGTTCTGGAGCTCGGTGGCAGCGATCCCTATCTGATTTTGGAAGATGCGGATATAAAAACCGCTGCCCGACTGTGTGTTACCAGCAGGTTACTCAATGCCGGACAGAGTTGCATCGGTGCCAAACGTTTTATCATAGCAGAAGAGGTTTATGAAGAATTTAAAGCTGAATTTGTGCGGTTGATGGCCGCCTATTCTTACGGAGATCCGCTTGATCCAAAAACGGCCATTGGTCCGCTGGCCCGGATTGATTTGCGCGACGAACTGCACCAGCAGGTTGTTTCAAGTTGCGCACTAGGTGCCACATTGCTGATGGGTGGCTTTATCCCCGAAGGAATGGCAGCGTTCTATCCCCCAACTGTACTTGAAAATGTAACCCCAGGCATGCCGGCCTACCACGAAGAGTTGTTTGGTCCGGTGGCAGTACTGTACCGCTTCAATACGATTGAACAGGCCATCCGAATTGCCAACGACACTGTTTTCGGACTTGGGGCCGGTGTTTTTACTGCCGATCTTTTAAAAGGGAAAGAGCTGGCAGAAAAAGGCCTCGAAGCCGGCTGCGTCTTCGTCAACGACTTCGTCAAATCAGATCCCCGACTTCCTTTCGGCGGCATCAAACAGAGCGGATATGGCAGGGAATTATCTTATATAGGAATCCGGGAGTTTGTGAACATCAAGAGCATAGTGGTCAAATAGAAACTTTCCCCAAAATTTTTGATTCGGTTCCTGAGCTTGCCGAAGGGTCTAATTCGGGTTCAAGAGTTGGATTTTCGATTCGGTTCCGAATTTGTGGGGAGAATCCTAAATTTCTACAGAATTTAGCCATATTTTTGAGTAAAATCATTAGTGTGAAGATTCTGGTCATTGAAGATGAGAAGTTGTTGTCGGATACAATTTGTTCTTTCCTGAAAGAGGAAGGTCATCGCTCTGAGCAGGCCGGAACACTGGAAATGGGAATCGAAAAAGTTAACCTGTATGAATATGACTGTGTGCTGGTTGATATCGGATTGCCGGATGGCAACGGACTTAAATTAGTCGGCGAGATCAAAAAAAGCCATCCGGAAACCGGCATAATCATCATTTCGGCCAAAAAATCACTGGATGATAAAATAGTTGGCTTGGATTTAGGGGCCGACGACTACCTCACCAAACCTTTTCACCTGTCTGAACTAAACTCCAGAATCAAGTCCTTGCTACGCCGAAGGAAGTTTGAAGGTCAGAAGGAAATGATGGTCGGTAAACTTAGAATTCT
>JBAXED010000210.1:0-3749 GCA_037140615.1 Prolixibacteraceae bacterium | reverse complement strand
AACGCCTGAGCCGTAAAAAACGCATGGAATTGCAGGATGAAGATGAAAATTATTCTTCCAAGCAACTGGATAAAGATGTGGTGAATCCCAACCAGATCAGAACCATTATCCGGACTTTCCGCGAACACCTGCCGGAGATATTTCCGGACCGTATTGACGAAAACGGCAATTTTGAAGTTCCCAAAACCCTCATCTTCGCCAAAACCGACAGCCATGCCGACGATATTATCAAGATTGTACGCGAAGAATTTGCCGAAGAAAACCGTTTCTGCAAAAAGATAACCTACAATTCGGAGAAAGACCGCAAGGATGCCGATGAAAATGTAATTGAAAAAGGCGAAGACCCTAAGAATACGCTTTCGCTGTTTCGCAACAGTTATTATCCGCGTATAGCGGTTACGGTGGATATGATTGCCACCGGCACCGATGTAAAACCGCTGGAATGCCTGCTTTTTATGCGGGATGTAAAAAGCCGGAATTATTTTGAGCAGATGAAAGGCCGCGGAACCCGCACCATCGACCTGGATACCCTGCAAAAGGTAAGTCCTTCGGCAAAATATACGAAAGACCATTTTGTAATTGTGGATGCCATTGGCGTAACCCAAAGCCTGAAAACCGACAGCCGTCCCCTGGAGAAAAAGCCCGGCGTGCCTTTGAAAGATTTATTGCAGGCCATTGCCGTAGGCGCCCGCGACGAGGAATTGTTTACCACCATTGCCAACCGATTAACCCGCCTCGATAAACAGATTTCCGAAAAGGAGAAAAAACATTTTGCCGATAAAACCAACGGTAAAACCGTTTCGCAGGTAGTGAAAGACCTCCTGAATGCATATAATCCCGATGTAATTGAAGACTTAACGGCAAGCATTGAAAATGAAATGCGCGGTGAATCCCCCGACGCTATCCAATCCGAAATCCAAAATCAACATTCCGCAATCCTGGATGTCGCTGCCAAAGTGTTTACCGGCGAACTGAACGAATATATCGAAAATGTACGCAAGGCACACGAACAGCGCATTGATCATGCCAATCCTGATGAAGTATTGAATGTTGGCTGGGACAAAGACAACAAAGACAAAGCTACCCAACTGGTAAAAGATTTTGCCGAATGGATGCAGCAGCACAAGGATGAACTGATGGCTTTGCAGATCTTTTACAACCAGCCTTTCCGCAGGCGCGAACTCACCTACACCATGATTAAGGAAGTGCTGGAAAAACTGCAAAACGATAAACCCACTCTTGCACCTATGCAAATCTGGCGTGCCTACGAAGCCCTGGAGCAATGCAACGGCTCGGCACGAAACGAACTTACCGCCATTGTTTCCCTTATCCGAAAAGTAAGCGGGCTGGATACCACGCTGACGGCGTATGATAAAACCGTGGATAAGAATTTCCAGGATTGGGTATTTAAAAAGCAAGCCGGTGCCACCAAGTTTAACGAAGAGCAAATGCAGTGGCTGCGAATGATAAAGGAATATGTAACCAATAGTTTCCATATTGAAAAGGAGGATTTTGATCTTGACCCTTTCAATCGGAATGGTGGCCTGGGGAAATTTTACCAGCTTTTCAGGGAAGATTATGAAAAGATAATTGATGAATTGAATGAGGTATTGGCAGCATAAGGTGTCTGAACCATGATTTAGAGGATTAATTGATTGCTTGATTATGTTGTACGAGGAACTTACGAAGAGAATTATTGGCTGCGCAATGGAAGTCCATAAACGCCTCGGCAATGGTTTCCAGGAGGTAATATACCAGCGAGCCCTTGAAATAGAAATGAAATATGCAGGTCTGGAATTTGAAAGGGAAATGGAAATGCAGATTTTTTATCGCGATTATGATATTGGAACCAGGCGAGTCGATTTTTTTGTTGAAGGGAAAATAATGGTTGAGCTTAAAGCCCTTGTAAAACTTGAAGATGTTCATTTAGCTCAGGCAATGAACTACCTCGAAGCTTATAAAATGGAAATTGGGCTGTTGATTAATTTCGGAGGCAGAAGCCTGGAATTCAAAAGAGTACACAATAATAAATTGCTCAACGGTGAAAATGTCTGAACCATGAAAATGCCTGAACCATGAAAAAAATGTCTGAACCATGATTTAAAAGATTCTCATGATTGGCATGATTGAATCAAGGTAATCCATTAATCAGGAAAAATCAAGGTTCAGACAATATTTGGAAAAGAAACAGAAGTAATTATTAATGAATTAAATGAGGCATTGGCGGCTTAAGATGTCTGAACTGTGATGTGTGTGATTAAAATGATAAAAATGAAAGATTGCATCATGCCATTCATAAAAATTATAATAATCACAGTTCAGACAACATTTTAAATTTGAAACAAAACAAAAATGAGTCAGGTTAAACCGGAATATAAATATTCAGAGCTAACTGGAAAAATTATTGGTTGTGCAATGACGGTTCATAAAATGCTTGGCAATGGTTTCCAGGAAGTGATTTATCAAAGAGCATTGGAAATTGAGATGGAACTTGCTGGAATTGAATTTAGCCGCGAGTTTCAAATGCCAATTTATTACCGCACATATCAAATAGGAACCCGTCGGGTCGATTTTTTAGTTGAAGAAAAAGTTAGTGTCGAATTAAAGGCCTTGATAAATACAGAACCTGTACATTTGGCTCAGGCAATAAACTACCTGGAGGCATACAATCTCGAAATTGGATTGCTTATCAATTTCGGGAATATTAAACTTGAATTCCACCGGTTGGAGAATAAAAAATACAAGTCTGAACTATGATTGTTGTCTGAACTGTGATTATTGTGATTAATATGAACAAAGATGAAAAACTAATCATGTCATTCACATAAATCATCTAAATCACAGTTCAGACAATTAACCCACAGGGCGGATTAAGTAAAATGTGGCAACTTTTTGGAGAACAAACAGAATCGATTATTAATGAGCTAAATGAAACGTTAGCGGCATAAAAGATGAAAGACGAAGAATTACATAAAATAATTGACAGGTTACTCAAACTGCCAAAAGAATGTGAGTGGGCAGAGTTTAAACTCAATTTCAAATCTGAAGATGAAATTGGAAAGTATATTTCGGCTTTGAGCAATGGCGCTTGTTTGCAAAATGAACCTTATGGGTACTTGGTATTTGGAATTAACGATTCGACCATTTTGCCGGAAGGCACTTCTTTCCGTCCATCAATGCATAAAATTGGAAACGAAGAACTGGAAAATTGGTTGATGCAAAGAACATCTCCGAGAATTGAATTCCAGATTTTTGAAACTATTTTTCAAAACAAGTTTATATCTCTTTTTCAAATTCAGGCAGCTCACAGTCAACCTACTTGCTTTGCATTTCAGGATTATATCCGGGTAGGAAGTATCACCAGATCATTAAAAGATTTCCCTGAGAAGGAACGGAAGATCTGGACAAAATGGCCAAAACAGATTTTTGAAAAGGCAATTGCGTATCAGGTTGATTCTGCTGAAGATGTGGTTAAGTTGTTAGATACTCAATGTTATTTTGATTTACTTAAAATCCCATATCCATCAACCCGTAATGCCGTAATTGAAAAATTTATCATCGAAAAATTCATTAAACCCAATGCTAACGGGTATGCCATTACCAATCTGGGTGCTTTATTGCTTGCTAAAAACCTGGATGACTTTGACACACTAGTATTTAGTGCTCCCCGGGTTATTCAATACGAAGGGAAAAAGTAATTATTTACCTGCCTCAAATCTACAAAATCTAAGGTTATGAACATTTTTCAT
>JBAXED010000209.1:0-3756 GCA_037140615.1 Prolixibacteraceae bacterium | reverse complement strand
TTAAAACAGCTTCCCCTGCTCTGGCGGCGGATCCTGCTTGCGCTTGCCGCTGCCCATGCCCTGAAGCTTAAGATCCTGCTTGACGATGAGATCATATTCGGTGGGGCCGTTGGTGTCGATGGGGATGATGAAATCGCGGCTTTTGTTGTGAGGGTCCTTGATTCTGATGGAGATGGCTTCCGCTTTGAAGCTTTCCCCCGGATAGGGTTTGAGCAATCCCAGCACCTCATCAAGGGGCAGGGAGTCGTCGAGCCATTTTTGCTCATCTTTCTGGTCCAAAACGACCGGTGAACGATGGTGCCCGATCTCCTGCGTAATGGAGTTGGCCACCGTAGTAATGATGGTAAAAGAGTTGGTCAACTCACCGGTGGTATTGTTGACCCAGGTATCCCAGATGCCGGCAAAGCAGAAGAGTTCTTCGTTTTTTTTACTGATGAGGAAGGGCTTGTTAAGCCGCTCTTTTTCAGGTCCTTCGATGTAGCCATTGGCAATCACCAGACATCTTTTGGAGCGGATGGAAGTCCGGAAGGAGGGCTTGTTGACGATCCCCAACGGCCCCGAATAGTTGACATCATTTTCAGGATTCATGTCCCCTTCCGACCGGGCATTGATCAGGTACATCTGCTTCTGAGCCCAGGATGGTGTAAGGCCAAAACGGAAAGCCTGCAGGTCTGTGGGTTTGTCATTGGTGAGGACATAGGCCAAATCGCCAACTGCCACATTGAAGTTGGAATCAAGGTTGATCTCCGGGGCGCTGCTCACGCCAAACCGTTTCACAAAAAGGTCGATATCTATAACCTGCACAAATCTTCCGCACATAGAGCAAAAATAGTAAAAGTGTGGATAAAGAAAGATGCTGATTATCATCGGACGGTTGGCGATATGCAAAATTGCAGTTCTATATCAGCGGTAAAATGAAAGAGCCTGGATGAAGGAAGCTGTTACGATAATCATAAAACCAACCAACTTTTTTGCTTTTGACTGATACTTCATTTAAATAATGTCTAAATAATCAATATAAGCCCAGTCAAGATGAACAAAACCAATGGTTATTTGCTAACTTGGGAAACGACATCTCCGTACCTGAGAATACATCTTTTGCTGTTGAGGAATGAAAGAGCAAGAACAAATTATTATCGAAAGCATCATTGCGGGTCAGATTGACCAATATGAGATCCTGGTTGGAAAATACCAGAATCCCGTTTTTAGACTTATTCTGAAAATTGTAGGGAATTACGATGATGCCAAGGATTTGACGCAGGATGTGTTTGTGAAGACCTTTGAGTCCATCAAGCAATACAAGCCTCAATATAAATTTTTCAGCTGGATTTACAGAATAGCGATCAATGAGGCTTTGTTGTTTGTGAAACGCAAAAAGAATTTCCGACAGATTGAAAGTGTTACTGATCCCGCCTGGCATTTGCCTGAACAAACTCCGGATTATGAGAGTCGCGATAAACTTCTGAGTTTTGCGATCAACGATCTTGCTGAAAGTTACAAATCGGTGATACTGCTTAAATACTATTCTGATCTCTCTTATACTGAGATCTCAGAGACACTGAGCATTCCTGAGAAAACTGTCAAATCGAGATTGTTTGATGCCCGCAAAATGCTTCGGGAAAAATTGATAAAAAATGATTTTTTTACGACTGTTCAGAACAACTAAGTAATAAGAACAGGATCATACTAAACGTTTTTGTCAACACATTTTGACCTCTCTCAATTCCTCCAAAAGGAAAAACTGACACAAATAAAATAATATAAAATGAAAACATTGGAACCCAAAGACGAGTTGATCATTCAAAATAAAATCGATGGTAATTTATCGGCTGAGGAAGAAATTTTGTTTAAAGAACTGATCGAGACCTCACCTCAGGCACTGAAATTTTACAAAGATCTGCTCTCCCTGCAGCATGCTTTAGGAATGGATTCAAAAAGCATTCCGCCTGTTGATTTTGCAGATGAAATTATTCCTGCCGTAAAAAGCAAACAGAAACCCCCAAAGCCTGAAATGAACACGAGACAATTTTGGATCTTTTTATCACAGGCAAATTTTATGGCTTATGCAGCTATCTTGATGGTCGGCCTATTTATTGGCAGCCTCATGACTTATCTCGGAAATTCAAACAATCAGCCAGCCGATGAACGTCAATTTTCTGGCACTATTTCAGCCCTGCCGGCGATGAATTTTGATTACAATAAGGATGGGACCCAAATAAAAATTCAGGAGCTTTTAACTCAAAAGGTAAAGATATCAACTATCTTTATTCACACTGAGGAACCTGTTCAATGCAGCATCTCGGGTAGCAATGCGAAGGTTATCGGGGAAAACATCCAGCTTCAGTTTTCTGATGGGAAATTTCTTCCGGTAGTGTCAGGCAACGATGCACTTCAATACTCTTGCATTGGCTGGATTGTCTTTCAAATCAAGGGAACGACTGATACCAATTCGCCCAATCGATTATCACTTGTATTTACTAAAAATGGCATGGTCATAAAACAATTAAACCTAAACTGACAACAGAAGAAATTATTTTCACATTTCTTCCAACTTTTTTCGCACTCGATTGTACTTATCATAAACGATTTTCATAAATAATAAAGAAATGAAAAAAACAGGCAATTTATTTGTTGTTCTCGGAATCATCGCAGCGCTGGTCGTTGGTTTCTTAATCGGTATTTCTGTCGATTTTCCTAAACTGAACAACCAAACCCTCTCTGGAACCATTGGAAAAGTAAAGAATTACAGAAATACCCAGGTTTCAGAGGTGGATATCCAACTTAAAAATGAGTTGGTAACCGATACTGCAAAGCTTAAAAATCTTCGCGGCTACTTCAACTTCTACTATGTGGGTGCCCTAAAAATGTCTTTCGATGCAGATATGGCTGTCAAAGAAGCTGTTGCTGTTGGTACTTTCCAAAATGCAAACAAAACACTGATTGCCAGCATGGAGAATTACGCGAAATACCTTCTTTCAGCCAGAACCGACCTGATGTTAGCCCTTTCAGCTTGCAGCTCTGTCGCGAATGCCGATCCAATTCAGCTGAAAAACGCACTCAACCAGGGAAGGAATGTGGTTGCTCAGATCAATTACCGCGACAGGATTGTGCTTGATTTTGTTAAAGCGCTTTCCGATTTTATTATGTTGGAAAAAGCGGGGCAATACAAGGGACTTGAGCAAGTGCATGATATTCTGGTGGCCAATGCAATTTTTTCAGCAGCAATCACAAAAAACAAAATTGTCTTAAAGTATCTGGATAAAACTACTTTTTTCACCAAATCCAGGGAGAACCTGAAAGGCATTGATCAACAGAAATTGAGCATGATGATACAGCAGGATATGGAAAAACTTTCGTATTGGTCTGTTGCAGGCGATGCTGAAAAACTAAAAGCTACCGATACTGAGAAATTAAAATCCACCGATGCCGAAAAATTGGGTGGTGCAAGTGATTCCGAAGTACCAGGAATATTTGGAGATGCATCAAAGCTTAGTTCAATTGCCGCCGATGCTGAGAGATTAGGTGCTTTTATGACCAACGACGTAGAGAAACTGGCCTGTCGTGACGCTGAAAGTCTCAAGTTGGCCTTTGATGCAAAGAAGTTGGGAAGTCGTACTAATGATGTTGAAAAATTGGGTACTGGTTTTAACACGGATTCGGAAATGCTTACTCACGTTCCCTTAAATCCGAATCAATTTTATTACTAGTGTTAAGTTAAATATAATATGACGTATTAAATGTATTTATTTGTATCTT
>JBAXED010000208.1:0-3777 GCA_037140615.1 Prolixibacteraceae bacterium | reverse complement strand
AAAAACAAACTGAATTAAAAAAGTACATTGCTATATCTGAAAAATAGAATAGAATTGTAAGCTTCCCTAAAAGTTGGCCATTTAATAGTTGAAATTGCAAGGTGTTGAGCTCCACCCATTATTGGAAGATAGATTTGAATGCAGGCAAAATGAGATAATCGATTCGTTAAAAAATAAACAAACTTCGGGGCTAATATTTTCAGCACAAAACTTCGATTTTCCCCAAATCCTGGCGTCTTCCTGGCGCAAAACAAAAAACACTTACAAGTCGATCTTGTAAGTGTTTGATTTTGAGGGTGGGCCCAGTAGGGCAAACTCCTACGACCCCCTGATTATGAGTGGGAGGTTAAAACCATTTCGATTTTCCACTGGTTGATACTGGTTAAAACTGTTTGTTATTTACACTTTTTATTTTCCACTGGTTGATACTGGTTGTCAAAAAACCTGGCGGGTTTCCTGGCGTGTTTTTTAATCCATAATTTGGGTGGCTAACATTCCTGAAAACTTACATGACCACTTGACAAACAAATACAATTTAAAATGACTCTATTAGAATTCAATTTTAATCAGTTCATAGGCGATATTATAACTTACAAGTCTCATAATACTTTCTTCAGCAGTTCCGTAACTAAATAAATTAATACTTCCATACCATACAATCTTCTGATCCACAACCGCAAATTTTTGATGAATATTAGGTTTAAGGACGACTTTTATACCTGTACTTTCCAACATCTCAACTGTATCCCTCCAAGCCACCAAATCTCTGCCTTTAGATTCCTCTGCTGGTCTTGTTACAACTGTAACTTTCACGCTGTTGGAAATAGCGACCTCTAGATTTCGGGCCATTTGCAGAGACCTTGCTTTGGTAAGAAATGGACTAACAATCAGAATTTCCCGTGCAGCGTTTACGATATCATTGATATAAACAGGTAAAAAATTGTCTTTGCCAAAAATAATATCAACAACGTCATTCCCAACACTTTCCCCTCGTGCCTTATATCCAATTGAAGCATATCCTGAAAGTCTCTTTTGATACATCTTTTCAAACATTCTGATATTTATATCCACATAATCATAAATCAGAGCTTGAACTTTCCCTTCAAACAACCGGTGAAGTCTCCCGGCATATTGCTGTAATGTCCCTTTCCAGGATATTGGCATGGCTAAAAATAAGGTATCAAGCCTGGGTTCATCAAAGCCTTCACCAATGAATCTGCCTGTAGCAATTATAGTGAGTGGTTTGTCTTTAGTCGAATTAGATATTCGGGCCATCGATTCCCTTTTTTCCTTGGTTCCCATCTTACCCATAAATGGAATCACTTCCGGGATTCGTTTACCAAGTTCTTTTGTGAGCCACTCAACATGAGATGTTCTTTCAGTTAGGATAATACAATTACAACCCTTTGCATGACAATTAATTACATCATCGATCAAAAGCTGATTCCTCATTTCATCCTTCACAATCTCCGCATACAAATCAGTAATTGAAAGGTCCTTCTCTTCTTTTTCCCACCATGGTGGAACTTTAAAAGATGTAAATCTTGGTATGATATAATGTTCAAAAGGCCTCTTATCCGCTTGTTTTTTTTCATCATCCCGATACCTTATCGGACCACATTGCATCAATATGATGGGATGATGACCGTCTTTTCTGGAAGGTGTTGCCGTCAATCCATACACATATTTTGCATTCACACTTTTCAGTATCAACTCAAAACTAAAAGCCGAAACATGATGGCACTCATCAACGATAACCATTCCATAATTTTTTACAAACTCTTTAACTTGACCTTCCCTGCTAAGAGATTGCATCACAGCAATATCAATGATGCCTGACAATTCATTTTTCCCACCACCCAATTGGCCTATCATCCTGCCTGGTGTCTTCTTCCTTCCTCCATGAATCGATTCATCCGGCAGGGACCCATTTATGATCAAAAATTCAGAGAGTTTATCTTTCCACTGTGATGCCAAGCTGATTTTATTAACAAGAATCAATGTACTTACCTTTCGTTCTGCAATCAGCTTAATTGCCACAATCGTTTTACCGAAAGCAGTTGTACCACATAAGATGCCATTATCATGTTCCAATAATTTTGCAATAGCAGTTGGTTGGTCATCCCTTAATACTCCATTGAATTCAATATCAATTTTCCTGCCTGTATTGGTTTGGTCTTCCCATAAAACTTCCAACCCAATTTTCTCTATAAGCGCATTACAGTCTGCTTCACAGCCCCTTGGCAAGCATAAATATTCTGTCGTTTCATCCACACAACAAATAATCCTGGGTTTATTAAAAGCGGCCATTCTCATGGCCTGAGCTTTATAAAACTCCGGATTCTTGAAAGCTGCCAACCGTTTTAATTGATTCAATGCCCTTTGACTTATATTTGCTTTGGGTATTAACAAACTATTGGACTTAATAATTTTCAAAGCCCTTGGAAAATCCCTTTCTGTCAATTTGATTACTCTGGCATCCAGTAATTTTGGCTCTTCTTCCTGGTCTGTCTTCAGTGCTCCAAGTTCATTTCCATCGCATAATTTTGAAATCAAATCTTCGAGACACCTTTCTGATAATTTTCTGATGGTAGACAAAAATGACCATTGGTCTTCATATGCAATAAATTTATCGTCTATGAAAACACTGTTTTTATTTGCTCTTGCTTCCTTTTGTAACGGAAGGGCAATTAAATTTCCAAATCCGCCTTTGGGCAATAAGTCCTGGTTGGGGAATAGTCGGTCGTATGATTTAAAGGCAACTTCATGCCTTTCATTCATGGAATGGGTGAGCATCGAACTCCCAAATTTCCTTGCCAAAGAAGCTGCTACTGGTTGTTCAAAGAAAAACCAGGCATGAGCACCTTCACCGGACCGTGACCGCTCAACGGCAATCGGAATGTCAAAACGGAGACAGATTTGCCTGAGCGTTGTAATGTCATTCTGCCAACCTTCATCATCAAAGTCGATGGCTAAGAAATAACAAGTATCATTCAAGAGCATAGGATATATCCCGACAACCAGATCATTCCTCCCAGTTAAATGATACTCTATGACCTCATCTGTCAACATCAAATAATCCTTATACACGCAATCTGAACAGGACATTTTGGGTTTTAGGCAAATTCCGTATTTCCATTCGTTCCCACAAGCAGGAGTATAGCCAGCTGTCCCTTTCTTTTTATTTTCCCACCTCCTGGCGTATACATCATCCCGACCCCTGAAAAGGAATTTGAAAAGTTGTATCTTCTCGGAAGAATCAGAATTCTTGGTTATCTGGAAAATTGGTATTTCCATCTGCTGAAAGGCTCTTTTGGGGACTTTAACCTCCGTATTCGGAGCAAAAAGTTCATGTTTTTCCTTCGTCGATTCGCCTATGCCAAGTTGGATTTGTAAGCTCCTTATTTCCTCCCTCAACTTATCGTTCTCACGTTGAAGCGACTTTATTTTTTCAATCAGTTCTATAAATTCCATACTGTCAAGGTAATGTTTGATATCTCCCTCATTAAAGATATTGATTATCTGGATTTGAACAAGATTGGAGGTTGAAGCCAATTCCAAATTGATTAACCGGGAGATTTTTAAATCATCGCTGGTCTACATTTACCATGATTGCATTGATGCAGTAGGAGACAAGTGGCCATCGGAACAAATACTGACAATATTTACGTCAGGTTATTTCACAAATGTTTACTAAATTTGTGAAATAATAGCAACAATTGATACCATGCAAGGAGTTGAATATAAAATAGAAAGAGCGATAAAAGCAAGGGTGGC
>JBAXED010000207.1:0-3826 GCA_037140615.1 Prolixibacteraceae bacterium | reverse complement strand
CATCAAAGAAATCCGGATAAAAAACCTGCAGTCCCATGGCCACCCATCCTCCGGTAGACATCCCCGTGAGGTACCGCTTTTTAGAAGCAGGATTGTAATGCACCATCTTTTCAATGGCAGGAATCAGCTCTTCGGTAAGGGCTTTCCCGCAAGGGCCGTTGTTTTCGGAATCTACCTGATATGAGTCTCCGTAGGGTCCCTGGGAATCGAGGAAGACATAGACGATCTGAGGAGCTTTTCCTGAGAACCACCAATCGCTAAATTCCTTGTCATCAAGTTTGTTGTTAATTGCAGTGAGACGGCCATTTAGTCCGGGAGCCCTGTAGCAGATCGGGAAACTTTTGCCCGGCTTATCGAAAAAGGTGGCAGGAAGCAATATTGAAGCCTTCAAAAAACGCGGATGTCCTGAAAATTCAGAAAGAAATTTGCTTTGAATCTCGATGGTTTTGACGAATTTATGCTCCTTTACGATGCCGGGAGCGATCACTTTGCTTAAGGTTAAGTCAAATGAACCTGATGAAGTTTGAGATAAGGAATCAATGTTGCTGTACCAGTTTCCCGGCGCATTTTCCTGGGCATCGTCTATGTTATGCTTGTAACCTACCTGGCAATAAACCTTGTCTACCGAAGGCATTGCCCCACTGCTCAATATTCCCTTTTCAGACGAAACAAGGGTGAAAGTTGATTTTCCATCCCAGCTTTGGGGAGTATATCCTACCGTGAAGTCTGAACTCTGGCGGGGTTCTTTTTTATTTTGACCTGAGAAGCGAATCAGAAGACGCCCTCCTTTGTTGAAGGATTTTTGAAGCTCGGGAGCTACCGATATTTTTGCTTGCCAGGATTTGGTCTCTTGCGCATGCGCGAGGGGGGAATTGCCGACAAAAAGGAGGAGAAGAAAAGTTGTTAATAATAGTTTCATGTGTTAGTAGTTTAAAACCGGATAAACAACAAAAACAGCAATCCAATAGCGATTCGGTAGTATCCGAAATATTTGAATCCATAGTTTTCGACCAGTTTGATAAAGACCTTCACCGCTGCCCAAGCTGAAATAAAAGCCACCACCAAACCGATTCCCAACAAGGTGTATTCGTGGGAAGTAAAGGTGATCGGTGTCTTGATCAGTTCATATCCGGTGGCCGCAAACATAGTAGGAACTGCAAGCAGAAAGGAGAATTCCATGGCCTGTTTCTTGTCCAGTCCGTTGAAAACACCGCCGATAATGGTTGCTGCTGCCCTTGAAACACCCGGAATCATGGAGATGCATTGAATCAGTCCGATGAGGAAGGATCTCCGATAGGAAATAGAATCCAGATCAAGGGTTTTGCTCTTTTGAGCTACCACTTTTTTATCGATAAATACCAGGATAATCCCCCCGATCACCAATGCAACTCCCACAACATAAGGATTGAAAAGATACATTTTGATGGTCTTATAAGCCAAAAATCCGACAATCCCGGTAGGAATGAAAGCAACTCCAAGTTTTAAATAAATCGTAAAACTCTGCAGAAATCTTTTGGCATAAAGCATCACAATGGCCATGATTGCTCCCAGCTGAATAGCTATTTCAAAGGTGTTGACAAATTCACCCGAGATTTTCATCACGCTGGAGGCCATGATCATATGTCCGGTGGAAGAGATGGGAAGGAATTCCGTTAATCCTTCAACGATGGCCAAAATAATGCTGTCGAAAGTTGTCATGCGATTGGATGTTAAGGTTAATGATCTTGCAAATAGAAATAGTCAAAGCAAATATAGCGTTCCTTTCCGAATCGTTCGTACTCATCGAATTATTTGAGGAACGAAAAAAGCAAGCACAGAATTGAGGGGGTACTTTTCGCTCAGGCAGAAAGTTTTTCTGATGAAAGCGCTGATAATAAACAGTCTAATTTATCATCATCGGAACAATAGAAGAAATTCGAGAAAAGGTTTATGAACTAAATAACGGTTTCATTTTTAAATATTCAAACCCCAAGAGAAGCAAGTGAAATAACATTAATTCTGTCAGCCCTTGTGTAGCTTATTCCTGTACCTGTAATAATATTCAAAGATTGAGGTGCCTGTGTTTTTGTTGTATCAATCACAGCGGCAAATTTAGTTAGATTGGCGGCGGCGACGTCAATTTGCCCCGTTCCGAGTTTGATTTCAAAGGCAGCATATTCGCCGGAATATTTTTGTACGATTGCATCTACTTCGAGACTTGAAGAATCGCGGTAATGATACACTTTTGCATCATTTGCCTGCGCATAAACGCGAAGCTCGTGTGTGGCAAGCGACTCAAAAAGAAAGCCAGCGAATTTCAGGTCAGAAAGCAATGATTTTTTATTTGCACCAAGTGCGGCTACGGCAAGCGAAACATCTGTAAAATGACGTTTGGGAGCTTTTCTGAGCAGTGCAGTAGAACGTAAATGGGTATTCCATGCGGGCTGATTTTCAACTACCATCAGACGTTCGAGCGCATCAAGATAATCGTAGATAGTCGGGCGTGAAACGGTGACACTGTCTTTTTCAAAAATGTCGGTTTCTATCGAAACAGTTTCGACGGTTGTGGCGGTATTTCTTGCCAACGACCGAAGTAGATTATGTACTTTGGCAGGGTCGCGTTTTACACTTGAAACACGGCTCATATCTAATTCGGCAAGCAAATCAATATAGGCACGGTTGATGTCACTAGCCTGTGTAATACTTTTCTTTATCAGACCGGGGAAACCTCCTATTATAATTTTTTCAATGATAAATTCCAAATCAGTTGCATCATCGTAAATATCAACCCTACCACCTTCCATAAGTGCTTTCAAACTGATTTTTCCTGACGAATGTCCCAATTCCTGCCAACTCATCGTACGCATATCGAGTGTAGTAAACCTCCCTGCACCGGAGTGTTTCTTTGCGGTTTCGTCAGGATTTGTCGAGCCGGCAAGAATGAATTGTGCTGGTAAAGCACGTTTGTCGACTTCGTGGCGGATAAGATTCCAGAGTTTGGGCTGCTCCTGCCATTCGTCTATCAGGCGTGGCGTGTTACCAAGCAAAAGGCGGTTCGGTGAGGTATCCATCAGCAGGGGTACTTGCGGGTCGGTATCAACTTCCAAAAAACTTTTTGCAAATTGCTTGGCAGATTCTGTTTTTCCGCATGCTTTGGCTCCTCGAATCAGTACAGCTCCTGACGCCTGTAATTTGCGTTGAAGTTCTGGGTCAGTTATTCGATCTATATATGCCATAATTTGTTAGTAATTAAGAGATAAGATCAATTATGTTGCAAAGATACAAAAGATAATTTACAAAATGACAACATTATATTTTACAAATTGATAGATGTTTATTTTACAAAATGATAGATGTTTATTTTACAAATTAGTAAACCGGTATATGAATAATACCCAATGTTTCAAAAAAGGAGTTATATTCGTTAACAGCAAAACAATTTAAGATCACCAGGGATATGAATGAATATAGGTGATCAGCGTCATTTGTTTTCAATCGTTTAGTTATCAGTTTTTTATACATGAAAATTATTGATTCTCTAACATATTATGTAATTTTATCATGATATAAATACAATCTATTGTATCACTTGACAAATATTCCGGGGAGATGAACGGCGTGGAAATAATTCCTGCAGAACAGTTTCTAAAGGCCTTGTGGAATTCAGAGATTATTTGATTTGGTCTTTGTGAATTATAACCCCCAAAAATCAGCTACACCATTATTATAAAGTTTATACTTAATAAAAATAGTATATTTGCACAATATGAAAAGTATAAATTATGGAAATATTAAGCAGGCCCTATTATAGCAATCGTATCAAGCCGTTTGTAGGGAAAGGTATTGT
>JBAXED010000206.1:0-3997 GCA_037140615.1 Prolixibacteraceae bacterium | reverse complement strand
GACAAAAAATATTTCTCTTGGGTTTTCGCGTGAAAATTCTGAAAAGAAAAGTTGAAGGATATAAACGCATTCCACTTTGCATTTCGGCGGCAGTTAAGTTCAAAATTCCTTCCAATACGAATTTTGAGCACTTCATTCCAAAGGGATCTGGGACTTTTGGCCAGATAATTTGGTTATAAAATGACCCAATGGGGCTATAGAATTACTGCATTACACAATTTACTTTTGGAGCAAACCATTGATGTCATATTTGCACCTAATCTTGGCTACAATTCACTAATAATTTAAGGAATGAAAAATTTACCTGTTTACCTGTTATCCATTTCTGCTTTCCTGCTTTGTACTTCCTGCGATTTATTGAAAAAGGATGATACAAGCAAACTTACCGGCGGTGATTCTCCAATCGGAGCTGTTGGTACCACTGTTAGCGTATCAGGCGCTGCCATTGCAGGGGTCAGCAATTTCACCGGTACTGTTGCTACTCAACAAGCTGGCGTTTCCACATACAATGCTCAGTTTACCTGTACAAATACGGTCATAAAAAATTTGGCTTTGAACCTTCCTGGTATAGTTATTAACGGGAATACTGTTACGGCGAGCAACATCCAGATCAAGAATGCCATAGATGGGATTGAACTTAAAAGTGGTCCAAGTGCGGGTGTGCTTGTCAATTACAACTCGAGCGTTGGTGATACCTACCCGATCGGTGATACGGGGGCAGTCCGAACTGTTGTGAGCAAGACCGAAGTGGATGATTATCCTTATGGAATGATGTACATAAAAGTTGTTAAAGTGGAAGAGGTTCCTAACTATCTAAAGTCTGCAACTGGTATCAGAAAGATCACTTATATTGCGAATCACAAATTTGGATTAGTAGGCTTCATGGTAACTTTGGATGATGGATCCTCTGTCACATTCCCTGTATCTGCCTCTGCGCAAAACAATTAATTGAGATTTAAATTCTCTTGTTTTTATATGCACATCGACTGAATCTGCCAAATGGCGGATTCAGTCGATGTGCATATACCATCTAATACTGAGAAACAAAATATAAACTGATGAGATATCTGAACATTCTAGGCGAGAAGAGAAAGATTCCTCCTTACCCGCACCACAAGGATTATGTCTACAGGTGTCGCCACTTTTTCAAGGCCAATCATCTTGTTGGTCTTCTGCTGCTAAATGGTGTGTACAGAATGCTCCGTCGCAAATGGATGCAGTACCGGAAGAATTATGCCATTCCATTGTGTCTGCTGATAGATCCGACCAGTGCTTGTAATTTGGATTGTACAGGATGTTGGGCGGCTGATTATGATCGCAGCAGCAGGCTTTCCTATGAAAAGCTGGATGAGATTATTACGGATGCCCGGAAACTGGGAGTGATAGAAATAATGTTCAGTGGCGGGGAGCCGATGATGCGCAAGGACGATATTCTCAATCTCTGCAGGAAGCATCACCAGCTAACCTTTGGAATGTACACCAATGGGACACTAATCGACGAATCGTTTGCCGATGAAATGGCCAGGCTGGGGAACCTCAATGTCTTCATCAGCATTGAAGGATTCAAGGAGAAGACGGATTTCCGGAGGGGAGCCGGAACATTCGACAAGGTAATTGCGGCCATGGATATTCTTAAAAAGCGGGATATTGGTTTCGGGTTCTCCATTTGCTATCATTCACAAAATTGCGAAGAAGTTTGCAGTGACGAGTTTCTTGACTTCCTGCGTGAAAAGGGTGCCTGGGTTGGTTGGATGTTCCTGTATATGCCGATTGGTGAAAAGGCGGATATGTCACTCTGCCTAAACCCGGATCAACGTGCCATGGTGAAGGCAACGGCAGAAGCCTACATGACGAAGCACGACTTCACCCTGATCGATTTTGCCAACATGGGCCATAAGGCATTTGGATGTGTAGGTGCCGGCAATGAATTCGTACATATCAATGCCAACGGCGATCTCGAACCTTGCGCATTTTTTCATTACTCGGATGTAAATATTAAAGATATGCGCCTGGCCGAAGCACTGAAATCTCCCTTTTTTAAACACTTCAGAAACCAAAAACCCTTCTCTGATAATCCATTTCAGCCTTGTCCGATCATGGATAAGCCCAATGCCTTGAATGAACTTTCTAAAAGCAAGGGTATGCATTCAACTCATCTTGAAAGCAGCGAAGAGATGCATCAACTGGCGGAAAAGACCAAACTGCAGGCAGAAAAGTGGGAACCGATTGCTGATCAGATGCATCATGAAATATCGAAAAAGGAGATGACTAAGATCAATAAATTCAGAAAGCACCTATTGTATAAAGACTCAGAATAATACAGAAATTGGATATGAAGGAATTATTACTGCCTTACAAATGGAGATATTTAGGATGGGTTTTTACTTCTGTCGGAGCTTTCCTGGCGATCCTTTATTATTTTTTTGATTTTAACTTTGTCATGCCGGTTTTTGCCATACACTCTTCTTTTTTGGAAACAAAAATGTTTGCCTTTATCACCAACAATTTTGCTGATGAGCTGATACTACTTTTGCTCACATCCGGATTAGGACTGCTTGCCTTTACGCAAGACAAAATTGAATATGAATACCTTGAAACCATTCGGTCGAAAGCCATGGGAAAGGCACTGTTGACAAATATGATATTCCTGGTTCTATCAATATTGTTTATTTACGGAAGTGGTTTTATTGCAGTATTGATTGCGAATACCTTATCCATTCCGCTCCTTTATTTATTGTTTTTTCGAATCCTTAAATCCAGGGAGAAATCAATTGGTAGGTCCGAGGATTGAGGAGTTTAGCCCAATTATTTCAACCCAAATACCAAAGGAAATCCGAAAACTACCAGGATGGTCCATGCTGCGTAAATTGGCAAATAGCCGGCAATGGTCAGTTCAACCTGCCTGATATCCCTGTTCTGAAAATTCACCCTGTAGAGATCCCTCATGATTAGGACCAGATTACAGAATATCAGTATGTTGGAGCCTAGCACTGCCGTTCTGTTGGGGGTAAAGCCATATTCACCAACCCGGTAAACAATGGCTGACAATGCTACGAGGTCAATGATCAATGTCAAAACCACGATGCCAAAAACAATCAATTCATTGAATTTTTGTTTTTTATGGATTGAAGTTTCAGAAATAGAAAAGGTGATAATGCCCATCACCCCAAGCAACATTAAATTGAAAATCATCAAGAAATTTCTGTCATTGTAGGGATCCTTTCCGGCAAACGGGATGCTGATCAGGTAGATGAATAGGGTGATCAGAACCAGCGGACTGAAAATTGTTGCGATGATTGGCGCGATTTTATTCGTTACAGACGGATAATTACGGATAACATAGGTGGCAACGACCGGAGCAGAAACAAGACCCGAAACTGCTATGTATTGCACATAAAATTGATCAATATTCAGATCGATGGCCTTGAATAAACCTGTTGTGACTGCGGTAAGTATCCCTCCTGCGATGAGGATTAGTCCGCTTAATATGGCCAAATCACCATTGTATTTGATGTAATCTATGCGCTTCATCTTGTCTTTGGTGTCATAGTCGGTGTAAATTAATCCGTAGACACACCAGAAGAAGAGTGGCAAATGAAGATAGGCCAGAATCATAGAATTACTCTCTTCTACGGAAGGCAATAGATTGATATAAATGGCAGCAATCAGAAATGCACCGGCAGAATACATCAGGGCTTTTTTGCTGATACTTTCTTTGTTTAAAAAGGCGTAGATAGACAATCCCAGGAAAACTATCAAAGCGGCATTTTTCTCATAAAAAAGAAACTCCTTCAGATTGATGTCGAAAATTTGGGGAATTTTTATCAGGATTCCGCTTATCAGGCAGGTGATCACCAGAAATAATACATCTTTTCGGTCGAACGTAAACTTGTCTTCTAGCGGATGATCATATTCCAGTCTGGCTTTCCAGAATTCAGCAATTTTTGAAGCTGAAATATCCGTGTAGATATTGGAAAAAGCCTGCTCAAATCCTTTT
>JBAXED010000205.1:0-4123 GCA_037140615.1 Prolixibacteraceae bacterium | reverse complement strand
CTAGTAACCATATCAGCCATGGCAATGCCAGATAACTTTGTTGAAATATCCATCAAAGACACGGGCATAGGTATGAATAAAGAGATGATTGATAGTCTGTTCCGTCTCGATGCTGATGTTAGCCATTTAGGCACAGAGGGAGAAGCCAGTTCCGGCATAGGATTGTTCATCTGCAAGGATTTCGTCGAAAAGCATGGCGGCAATTTATGGGTTGAGAGTGAAGAAGGACAAGGCAGCACGTTTCGGTTTACATTGCCGGTCTAATAATAGGTATTTGCCGGTCTCAAAAGTTCAATTTTGAAGTAATCATCTGCTTGCCAGAACAGCTCGGCTAATTTCTATTTCTAAGGCGTCAATGCTGTTTCAGATACACCATTTTAACTTTTTTTGTGACCAAATTTTTCGTGACAGCCACATACCATTTTATCCGCTGGATGATATGCAACAGCACAAATCCAACTGTAACCTGTCCCAAAACCTCATGGATTTCCTTTAAGTTGAAGAGTCCTCGGGGTACAATTTCAGTGAGCATGCCTATGCTTGACAGTGCCATAAGAATGAAAACGAAAACGGTGCCAGTTAGCAATTTGTTTTTCATGATGTGTGCCGGAGAGAACATTTTCCTGTACCAACTCCAATGCTGAATAGTGTGCAGCGTCATCAACACAAGCCAAATAATGCCGGCAAGCTCATGTATTTCACCGCCTCCTTCTTCACCTTCCCTCTCTCCGTCACTCTCCTCACTCCGTCTCTCTTCGCTCCCTCCTGCTTCACTCACTTCAGCGGGCTCTTCATGTCTGTTAAAGTGGGCATTTCCGCGTGCTTCGTGCCTGTTCTTCCGCTCAGACCTCCCCGATACTTGTTCCTGACCAATTGGCGCACCTCGTTCCTGGCGTTCTCCGCCTTCCATAAAGAACAAACCGGTAATAGCCGATCCGGCAAAAAGGAAGATCATCAATACATTTACCGTGTATTTTGCTAAAGTTGAATTGATAAATTTTTTCATGATTACATTATTAATTTGAATTCCGGGATAAAGCTATGCCGGACACCAGAACATTCAAAGGGGAAATAAAGTGAAACGGCAAAAGTGATTGGTGAACTATCCTATTGGAAGTGTGAGCAATTCGCCAAATAGGCGCCCAGGCTACCGAAAATCAAATACCTGAGAACCAGTCACGGAATTCGGTCACCCGAACTTTGCTGATGAGGATTTTTTCGGAGACAGGAACTTTCAGATTGACAGACAAGCGGTTGTTGAAATAGAAATCAACCTCCCGGATGGCATTTCGGGAGATGATAAACTGGCGATTTGTGCGGAAGAAATCTGCCGGATTGAGCATCGCGGTTAGCTCGTCAAGCGTGAACTCAAAAACATACGATTTCCCATCGTTGGTTTTAGCCTTTACCAATCCGTCCTCAATATGAATGTATGCGATGTCTCTTGACTGCAATGGGATCAGTTTGCTCCCTTTAACCAGAATCAGAAAGTGCGTTCTATACGATTTCTCTTTGTTGAGGGCGGATATGAGCTTTTCAATATCTGAAGATACTGATGGTACCCCGGAAAGCCTTTTTAGCTTTTCAAGTGACATCCCGAGCGCCTGCACCGTGATTGGTTTGAGCAGATAATCGATGCTGTTGACCTTGAATGCCTTGATGGCATATTCATCATAAGCAGTGGTAAAAATAATAGGACTCGTAATGTCTGTGAATTCGAAAATTTTGAAGGCAGAGCCATCCGCCAGATGGATATCCATAAATACCAGGTCCGGTTTTGCATTGGTTTTGAACCATTCAACAGACGACTCAATGCTATCCAAAATAGTAAGGATGTTAATATTTCCGATGTCATTCAGCAGGCTGCACAAATGATTGGCAGCAAGTTTTTCGTCCTCAATAACTACTGCATTCATTGCTTCGCCGGATTAATGAGCGGAATGGTCACACAAAATATATTGTCTTCTTGCGCAATCTGAATATCACTTTCTCCAAGCAGCTGAAATTGCTTCGACAGATTGGTCAGGCCGATACCGGTCCCATGTTCAGGTGTTAGTTTTTTCTGGATGCGGTTGCAAACAGTTAAGCCGCCATGATCGTTGGTTTGGATAACGATTTCCAGCGGATTTTTGTTGCTGATTTCGTTGTGTTTGACGGCATTTTCAATCAGTGTCTGAATGGTTAAGGGCGGCAATTCCATCCCTTTGAACTTCTCCTGAATATCCGTTTTGACCGTCAGGTTGGTCCCATACCTCATCTCAATCAGAAATAGATAAGATTCAGTGTACTCCATCTCCTCGCGCAGCGTCACCGTCTTCTTCTCGTTGCCTTGAAGCGTGTAGCGCAAAACAAGAGCCAGATGGTTGACATATTGTCCGGCGAGGTCGGGCGACTCCCTGATAAGAGATTTGAGCGCGGTGAGTGTGTTGAACAGAAAATGAGGACTCATCTGGTTCTTCAGTGATTCGAACTGACTCTGAAGACTTTCCGTTCTTAATTTTTCATTCTCAAGCTCATAAGTTTGCTTTTGGTAAATGAGTCGGATGATAAAAATGGAACCAAAAACCAACGCAGCTGCAAAAAGGTGTTGGAACAAAAGCTTGTTATGGTGTCTGCTGATATTGATCTCTGAGCCCGCATAAGGCTTGATGAAGTTGTAGATCAGCACCAGTAACACTACCGAAATAAAGGATAGAACAAATGCCAGAATCACCGTTCTGAGTTTCATCTTATAATGTCTGGCAAATGGCTTGAGCAAATAGAAATTGAGTATAAACAGCAGGAAGGTAACGGTAAAGGTATTGATAAACGCAAGAATTTCCATTCCGGCATCGAAGGCTTCCCGCCGATGTCCACCACCACCACCACCTTCTTCTTCAAAAAGTACACCTATTACCATGGGAAATTGGATGGTAATGCAAATCACCAGAGAGAGAAGGAAAGCAATGCCAAAATATTTTCTTGTTAAAGTTGCGCTCATCCATTCAAAGATACACGGTTCCGATTATTTTTTGCGTAAAAAGAAGGTGAGGCTGACAAATCAATGGTTGAAGCTGAACTTTTGAGTAATAAAAGCAAAAAATAAACTTTAACCGCTGGTTTTTTTAGATATTTGCGTCAAAGTATTGGTACAGATTGGAGAAAAATGTTGATTAACCACTTTAGTCTCACCGTTTGAATGGGATCTCCTGATGAATTGCAAATAATTAAAGTTTATAATATGAGAAAGTTGACATCGGTCCTATTGGTAGCCATCGTTGCTGGAGGTTTGTGGAGTTGTGGTTCCGGTAAAAAATCGCAACAGATTAAGGATTACAAATACACAGAGGAGAAGTCTGCCGTCTCAGGTGCGCTGCAGAAAAAGGTCGGTGAGTGGATTAAGGAGGGTATGACTTGCTACGGTATCGTTATTTTAACTGACAAAGACGGCACACCAAAAAAGGCGAGAGAGATTGAAGCGAAAGTTATTTCCATTCAGTCCGACTTGATAAAAATGAAAGCGCTCGAAGATTTGGTCCTGGCTCCGGTTGCAGGGTGTACCAAAGTGGGCATGAAAAAAGGCGAGACGTGGGAAGAGAAGGAAGGCGACCTATTTCAAACGAGAGATGAAGCAATCAAATTCATAGACACCAAATATCCTGAAACGCAATTGATCATTAAGTGAACGACAAGCAGCTGATTGAAAAAATATTGGCTCATGATCAACAGGCATTTAGCACTTTAGTCGAAAAACATAAAAAGATGGTCTACACGACCATCTTCCGGATTGTCCGAAATAAAAGCGATGCCGAGGATCTTTTTAAGGAAGTCTTTCTGAAGGTATATGGCTCTGCTTATCAAATTCGGCATGAAGACGACCTTTCGGGTTGGCTTTTTAAAATCGCATACAATAAATCCATCAGTTTTTTAAGGAAGAAGAATCCGGCGAAAGCCAATTCGGATTCCAATAAAAAGTCCGCACTGCAAACAGCCTTGGGTCAAATTCACTATGCCGACAAGGAGACCCAGGATCACAAGATGGAACAGCAAGAGGCTCGGGAGATGCTATTCTCTGCCATTGACCGATTGCCGGAAATGCAAAAAAAGGTGCTGCTCATGCACAAATTTGAAGATTACTCCCACC
>JBAXED010000204.1:0-4150 GCA_037140615.1 Prolixibacteraceae bacterium | reverse complement strand
TACTTATGCAATTGGCAAAGGAAGAACCCTATCGTTTGGAACATGATATTCGTTTAGCTCCCGAATGGATAAGAATTATTATGCGCAAAGCATTAAAAACCAAAGTCAATGAATAAATGGTTAGCTGTTCCCGACAGGACTAAAAGGAACGCTTATTTACAAATTGCTGAAAAGACAGGGATGTCAGCATTTGCCGTTGAAAAAGACTGGTGGGTGACATATTGAATAGTAAGGATAATTTGTCCAGTTTTTTAATTAATAAACTGGACAAATATTTATATTTGCAGGAAATCTATTTCAATGAAAGTAACTGAATATATAGAATTTAAGATAGACAGACTTCCCAAAGGATATGTATTCACCTATGATGATTTTATTACAGCGGTAAACAAGAAGGAAGCAGTTATTAAAGCATTAAACCGCATGGTCGCTTTGAATAAAATCGCCAAGCTGTCGAAAGGTAAGTATTACAAACCTGAGGGAACTGTATTTGGCAATTTGCAACCCAATCAATCGCAGGTTGTCAAGGATTTACTCGAAAATGACGGGAAAGTTATTGGTTACCTTACCGGCTACAGTATTTATAATCAACTTGGGCTTACTTCGCAGGTGAGCAATACCATTCAGATAGGCAAAAACGAGACACGTCCGGAATTTAAACGGGAACGCTATACCCTCTCTTTTATTAAGCAGAAAAACACCATCACTAAGGACAATATCCCGTTACTTCAAATCCTGGATGCTATCCGATTCATTAAAAAAATTCCTGATACAAACACCGGGTCAGCCTGTAAACGGTTTTTGGCTATTCTTAATGACCTTTCGGTTAGCGACAAAACTACAATGGTAAGGCTGGCGTTGAAATATCCACCCGTTACACGTGCCCTTTTAGGGGCATTGCTCTGTGAAACCGGAGAGCCCAAACTCACTGATTCATTGCGAAAATCGTTGAACCCGATAACAGTTTTCAAATTACCGGGGGTCAGTAAAATATTGCTCACGCCCGAAAAATGGAACATTAGATGAGGCTACACGAAAATAAACTGCTCTTCAGGCAGTCTGTGCAATTTACGGCACAACAATTAAAAATAGCTGATATCTATGTGGAGAAAGACTACTGGGTAATTTATACCCTACAAACCATTTTCAATCATCCAATAGGTAAGGATACTGTTTTTAAAGGAGGTACGTCATTGTCAAAATGCTTCGGATTAATAGGGCGTTTTTCGGAAGACATTGATCTGGTGGTTTTGCGACATGAAGGAGAATCGAATAATCAACTCTCCAATAAAATAAGGAAAATCAGTCAGGTGGTAGCTGAAGTATTACCCGAGGTTGAAATACGTGAAGTAACCCAAAAGAGAGGTATGAACAGGAAGACTGCTCATACCTACGCGAAAGAATTTCGGGGCAACTACGGACAAGTGCGGGATGTGATTATCGTTGAGACAACCTGGCTTGGGCATCACGAACCATATACAACTAAGCCCATCAGCACTTATATTTATGAGATGATGCTCTCAACCGGGCAAGAGTCGCTGGCAGCTGAATACGGGTTACTTCCATTTGATATATTGGTAATGGAACCAAAAAGAACAGTGTGTGAAAAAATAATGAGTTTGGTCCGTTTTTCGTATACGGAAGAACCACTTGAAGATTTAAAGAAGAAGATCAGGCATACTTACGACCTACATCAACTATTGCAGGAGAAAGACCTACAGGATTTTTTCAATTCAACTGCCTTTGATGAACTTCTTTTAAAAGTGGCTAACGATGATGTGGCCAGTTTTAAAAACAATAATGAATGGCTCAAGTATCACCCGAATAAATCCAAAATATTTGCAGAGCTTGCTGATATATGGGAGCAGCTGAAAGATTCATACAACGGATCGTTTAAAAACCTGGTGTTTGGTGAATTTCCTAAAGACGAAAACGTATTGGAAACACTCCAAACGATCAAGAGCCGCCTCGACGAAATCGAATGGAAAGTTGAAGTTTAATCTACCTAAAATATAATCTTCCATCTTTTTATTCTCAATACTTAACTGGTTCTGCTGCAATCCGTCCTCTACATGCACATATAATGCGTGATAAATCTTTGCGAATTTGGTTTGGATAAAGAGAGTATCTATTTTTGCTTCATAAACATTAAGAAAACAAAAACATGGCCAATGCAGAAATGCTTAAGCCGGTTGAGTTACCAACCGATCCAGGAGTTCTGAGCAAACTCATGGGCACGGTGGTCTGCGTAACGCAGGGCTGATTGCTCGTCGGCCAGGCGGATAAGCGAATGTGAGTGGAAAGCACTAAAGATCTGAGCATGCTCCAAAAGTGTCTTTCCATAAGCAACAAGTTTAACTTCTAAAAACTATTGACTTATGGAATTATCGTTAAAACATCCGAGATACCTGACCAAATCCCGGTTCAAGTCTGCCCTGGAATGCCCGGTAAAGCTTTTTTATACCGGCAAGCCTGAATATCCTGATAAGAAAAAACAAGACGACTTCCTTGCTGCCCTTGCCGAAGGTGGATTCCAGGTAGGGGAACTGGCAAAGCTTTATTACCCAAGCGGAATCGAAATTGAAGGAAGAGGATACGATGTAACGCTGCAAAAAACTTCTGAACTTCTAAGACAGGACAATGTTGTCATCTTTGAAGCGGCCTTCCGTTTTGAAAACCTTTTTATCAGGGCTGATATTGTAATCAAGGATGGCAACCGGATTGATCTTATTGAGGTCAAATCGAAATCGTTTGCCGGAGATGATTCAAAGTTGGTAGGAGCTAGAGGCGGACTATCTGCCGCATGGAGACCCTACCTGTACGATGTAGCTTTCCAAAAGTACGTTGTGGGGAAAGCAATGCCCGGATGTACGGTAAAGGCCCATCTGATGCTTGCCGACAAAGAGAAGAAAGCAACTGTCGACGGATTGAACCAGAAATTTTTCATCAGCCGGGATTCGGAAGGCAGGGTAAGGGTCGAAAAGCAGGGGGATATTTCCAAAGCATCACTTGGAGAGGAAATTCTAAGGGTGATCGATATTGACGAACTTACAGAAGGAATCATAACCGGCAAATATGGTGAGCTGGAGCCAGGGTTGGATTTTGACGCAACTGTAAAACGCTATGCCGATCATTATGAAAAGGATGAGATGATCGATAAACCCATTGGTGTTCATTGCAGTAAATGTGAGTTTGACAATTCACTTGACGATGAACTTCATGGATTACATTCAGGATACCGTAACTGTTGGAAGCAGAAACTGAAGTGGACGGATGAAGAATTTAGCAAACCGCATATCTTCGAAATATGGAACTTCAGGAAAAAGCAATGTCTAATTGATTCCGGCATTTATCATCTGGAAAATGTCACAAAAGATCATCTTGGAGAATTTACACCTTCTAAAAAGGGTGGGATGTCAACCAATGAACGACAATGGTTGCAAATTGAGTTAAGACGAGAAAACAAGGAGAAATCCTGGTTTGATGCGGACGGAATGCGCGAGGAGATGTCGAAATGGAGCTATCCACTGCACTTTATCGATTTCGAAACAAGCAGGGTGGCCATTCCTTTTAACAAAAACAAAAGACCTTATGAAGGTATTGCTTTTCAGTTCAGCCATCATACTGTAAATGAAAAGGGGATTGTCAAACATGCCGGAGAATACATTAATGCCGAACCGGGCGTCTTTCCCAACTATGCGTTCGTGAGGGCACTGAAAAAAGAACTTGAAAAGGACAACGGCACCATCTTCAGGTATGCCGACCACGAGAATTCATTTCTGGTTGAGTTGTGGAAACAGCTTAACGCGGAAAGCGATGAAGCAGTTCCGGATAGAAAGGAGCTGATGGCCTTTATTCAAATCATTTCCCATTCATCCGAAGATTTGGTGGATAAATGGGTCGGCGAAAGAGACATGGTTGATATGCTGAAACTGGTGAAAAACTACTTCTACCACATCAGCATGAAGGGATCCAACTCCATTAAAGTAGTTCTTCCTGCTGTTCTTGAGGCCAGTGCGTTTGTAAAAGCAAAATATTCCCAACCTGTTTACGGGATTCCCGGAGGTATTGAGAGTATAAACTTTAGCCAACAGGTATGGTACAAGACGGATGATCAGGGCAAAGTTATCAATCCTTATAAGCTGCTTGA
>JBAXED010000203.1:0-4356 GCA_037140615.1 Prolixibacteraceae bacterium | reverse complement strand
TCATGCTTAGTGAAAGCTCTTTAATATCTTCACCCGAAAGGCTTTCCAGATCTTCAGCCATCAACTGAGTTAGTCCTAAAAATCCATTAAAAGGACCGCGGAGGTCGTGAGCGATGATAGAGAAAAATTTGTCCTTGGTTGCATTGAGATCCCGCAGTTCTTTGCTTTGACGTTGCAGTACCTTGCTTTGTCGATGCAGCACGATGCTTTGTTGCTGAAGTCTGATATGCGAGCGGACTCGGGCTTTGACCTCTTCAGCCTGAATTGGTTTGTTAATATAATCGACTCCGCCCGAATTAAACGCGTTTAGAATGTCATTTGTCTCGCCCAAGGCACTGATGAAGATAACGGGTATGTCTTTTAGTTCAGGGTTCTCTTTTAGCCTCCGACAAACTTCATATCCATTCATGTAAGGCATCATTATGTCAAGAAGTATCAGGTCGGGTTTCTCTTCTTCTGCCACTTTCAAGGCGAGTTCTCCATTGGGAACCTGACGGATTTTATAGCCTTCAGGACTTAGAATGTCGTTTAATAATCTGAGGTTTGCACCAATATCATCGACAATAAGTATGTTTGGTATATCCAGTTCTGATTCTATCTCAGTTTTCATGATTCTATCTCCTTATGATTTAATATTTTCTGTAAACGCTTATAGTCGTAGTTGTTAGCCAGGGTAAGCAGGTGATTCGAAAGGTCTGAATATGCAGGTTCAATCGATTTAATGAGTTCGATCAAGAGATTAAAATCTGCAATAACCAGCGCCTTGCGCATTTCTAAAACGATCGAATTTGGGAGGTTTTCCATATCTCCAATAAGTAAGTATTCGTTATCCTGATATTTTCCAGAATTGGAGGGCGCATGATCATCCTCATAGATGTATTCAATGCCAAGAACCTTTCCAATGGTGTTAAACAACTCACTTTCATGAAAGGGTTTGCGAATATAGCCTTGGATTGAGGATTCGACTGTCTTTATTGCTTCTTCTTCAAAGGAGGTGGCCGATAAAATGATAATGGGTATTTGTTTTCCTTTGTCGGTTGATTTAATCCGTCTGCTTGCTTCGTAGCCATCCATAACGGGCATGCGCAGATCCATTAAAATAAGATGTGGGGTCGAGGCTTCAAATTTTGCAATGGCATCTTCGCCGTTAACAGCTTTTTCCGTTTTAAAACCAACCAGACGGAGAAGATTTACAACCAATTTCCGGGTTTCTTCTTTATCGTCGACGACCAATACCCGATAAACCTCATTGTTGTTATCAATGCTAATAACACGTTTTGGAATCTTGAAATTAAAATCTTCGGCTTTTCCTTCTTTTATTTCAACATCGAAAGTAAATACAGAGCCTTTGCCAAATTCGCTCAGCACGGTGATATTGCCCCCCATTAAAATGGCCAGTTCACGGCTAAGGGCAAGTCCTAAACCTGTGCCGCTGCCTTTTGAAATGCCTGAGCTTGTTTGTTCGAATTGTTTAAAGAGTTTACCCATTTCGCTTTCAGCAATACCAGGGCCTGAATCCTGAATTTCGACGAGCAGGCGGTTCGTCTCTTCGCTCACTTTCTCAACACGGGAACGAACGGTAATACTCCCTGCATCGGTGAATTTTATGGCATTTCCGATCAGATTGTAAAATATCCGGCGTAATTTGGTGTCATCAACCATTACAAAAGGCGGAAGATCATCGGTGGTTTCAAAAATAAACTGAAGTTGTTTGGCCCTGGCACGTTCTTTGAAAATCATCTGAACTTCATTTAAAAGAGCATACAGATCAACATTTATAGGGTTTAATACGACTCGCCCTGCTTCAACTTTCGACAATTCCAGAATGTCATTGATGAGCACCAATAGGTGTTCACCGGCACTGTTAATTGACAGAATATACTCCTTCTGAGAATCTGTTAATGATTTTTCCCGGTTCATTAATTGAGAAAAGCCAATAATAGCATTCAAGGGAGTTCTGATTTCATGCGACATATTTGCCAGAAACACACTTTTCGACTTATTGGCTGCATCTGCTTGCAGCATCATTTCATTGGCAGAAGTGATGGCTGATTTAAGTTGGGTATTGGTTTCATGGAGTGTATTTTCGGCCTGTTTGCGTTCAGTTATGTCGCGATAATTCAGCAATACACCATTAATAAACGGATCATTCAATAGATTGGCCGCAGTAAGTTCTATGGGCTTATAGCTTCCTCCTTTACATTCATACCTGAATTCCATTGTAATAACCGAGTTTTCTTTCTCCAATAATGCATAAAAGACTTTCGCGACATAATCCAGATCATCCGGGTGAATTGTTGAAAAACCGGAGGTGCCCACACGTTCTTCAGGCAGCCAGCCAAACCATTTTTCGATATTCGGGGTTTTATAGGTCATGATGCCATCTGCCCCCATGATACCGATTACATCTGAAATATTGGAAATCATTGAAGCAAATCTGGCATGACTCTGTAGTAATTCATCCTCGATGTTCTTACGGTCGGTGATATCGCGTATGCTTGCGAGTATACTAGGGAACCCATCGTAGTCAATTGGTGTTCTCTGTACTTCAACATCTATGATCTTTCCATCGAGTTTAAAATATTTCAATTCGGTCATCATTGCACTGATGCCATCATCAATTCCAAGGCGTATTCGTTCCAGCACAATTTGATGATAATCAGGGTGAACCCGATCCAGGATTTTGGTGCCTACAAGATCTTGTGGACTGTTTGCTCCAAACATTATTACAGCAGCAGGATTGGTATAAACTATTTTTAAATTCCGGTGAACGACAATAGCCTGTGGCGACCATTCAATCAGGGATTTGTAACGCAGTTCACTCCGACGCAGCTCGGTCATTATACTACTTTCAGTGATATCGACAGCTGTGATGTTGCAATTATTGCCATTTCCAAGATCGATGCCTGTAAGGAGTAAATCAATGGGTGTAGTGCCATCGCTGGATAGGATAATTTCACATGTCTGTTCAGCTTTGTTTTTGAAAACCTTCTCCAGAAATTCATTGAAGGTAGGTTTGGTATCATCCGAGATAAAAAATCCAAAACGGCTGTTTTTCAATTGAGTACGATCCTTGCCAAGCATCTTTGCACCTCTAAGGTTGAGCTCGACAATACGTCCATTATTGGTCAGTGTAAAATATCCTGATGGGGAAGAATCGTATAATTCAGCATATTTCCGGGCATCAGCCAAGGCTTGATCATGGGCCATGCTGAGCTCGTAGTTTTGCATTTTAAGCTCGAGCTGATGCACCTCCAGTTCATAGATAAGTTTCAGCGTTTCTGTATCAGAAAGTGAGGAAACTGTTGTTGGCGTTTTCTTTTTCAGCAATTCTTCGGCATTCTCACGAAGGATTTCGGAGGATAATTTCTTAGCCAAATGTTTTTTCATGTACTTGAATTTGCAAAAATGAAGATACTGGATATAGCCAGCCAGATACATATACAAAGCTTAGCTCTGGGCTATGCTGTGTAAGCAGGTTGAATATTGAAAATTCTGAATGGGAATTAGTTTGTTGTGGGGTGATGTGGTGTGCACGTGGGAAGGGGGGGGGGGGGGGGGGGGGGAAAAACCGTTTTTTGTGGTTTAAAAGGGGAGTTTTTTTTGGTTTTTAGGGGGAATAGAAAATATTTTCACCCCGTAAAAAAAGGGGTTTTTTTAAAAGGTAGTTTAAAATTTAGGAAATGGAAAAAAAAAATTTAAATGAAAATCTAAAAGAATTTCGACAATTTCAAAATAATATTAAGAAAAAAGCAATGTTAGAAAAATATAAACCTGCAAATATATCTAAAAAAGAATACGATACTTCAGCTGAAACAGTATTAGAGAATCTTGAAAATAATATTTTTGCCAATTATGAAAATAATGAAGAAAATAAAGGAGAAGAAAGTAAGATAGATATATCAGAATTAGATAGAAACTCTAAAATAAATTTAATAAAAGAATTTATTTATAGAAAAAATATTTTTTTAGATGAAACTGAAATTAATAAAATAGAAAATATAATCGATAATCCAGAAATACAAATTAAAAAATATATAAATATATCAAAAATGTATCAGCAAATTACAAAGATTTTAAATGTTACCGAAGATTATTTAAGAGAAGCTATTGATGTAATCAGAAAGCTAAATCCCAAACCAGGCGGAGGCGCTTATCAAAACTCGACGCAAACAAGAATTACTGATTTCCTCAGCGATAAATCTGAAGACGACGACGAAATTACCGTTAGTTTAAACGATAGTCGAACCAAAATAAGTAAAGTCACAAAAGCTTAAGATAGAATTAAAAAAGACGCAAAATATAAGAGTTTTAATAAAGAAACAAAAGATTGGTTAAGAACAAAATATGAAGACG
>JBAXED010000202.1:0-4458 GCA_037140615.1 Prolixibacteraceae bacterium | reverse complement strand
GATGCAGTTTAAGAAAAGTACTTAAAGTACTTAGAATACTTAGAGTACTTAAAGTTACGGGACTCTCTTCTTTAACTCTAAGTACTCCAAACTCTAAGTACTCGAAGTACTATTAAAGCAAAGAACTATCAATTATTAAAATTATAGAAACATGAAAAAAACAACAATGGTTTTGTTACTGGTGCTGGCTGTTTTGGGCGTTTTCGGGCAGGAGATTACGGGTAAGTGGAACGGAGTTTTGAAAGTGCAGGGAACGCAGTTGAGGCTGGTCTTCAACATCAGCAAAAGCGCAACAGGTTACAGTTCAACGATGGACAGTCCCGACCAGGGAGCAAAGGGGATTCCGGTTACAAGTACAACCTTCGAAAATTCAAAGTTGAAGATTGAAATCTCCAACCTGAGAATGGAGTATTCCGGCGAATTGAAGGGAAATGCGATAACCGGAACATTCAAACAAAATGGATTGGAACTTCCGATGGATTTGTCAAGGGAAGAGGTTCAAAAGCAAGTTGTTAAACGTCCGCAGGAGCCTGTCAAACCTTATGCATATTATGAGGAAGATGTCACATTTCAGAATGTTAAAGAAAACTTCGCGCTTGCAGGAACCTTGACATTGCCCAAAAAAGAGGGGAAGTATCCAGCGGTTATCCTGATCACAGGAAGCGGTCCGCAGAACAGGAATGAGGAGCTGATGGGTCACAAGCCTTTTCTGGTGCTATCCGATTATCTGACTAAGCAGGGAATTGCCGTGCTCAGGTTCGATGACCGTGGAGTTGGACAATCCAAAGGCATTTTTAAGAATGCCACTACCGCGGATTTCGCTACAGATGCAGAAAGTGCGATTGCCTATCTAAAGTCAAGGAAGGAAATTATTCCAGGTAAAATCGGACTCGTCGGGCATAGTGAAGGGGGAATTATTGCGCCAATGGTAGCCGCACGTAACAAAGATGTGGGCTTTATTGTCTTATTGGCAGGGACGGGAATCCGTGGCGACAAATTGCTCTTGCTTCAACAGGAGCTGATTGCCAGGGCCGCCGGAGGTAATGAGTCAGATATCAAGGAAAATAGAGAGATAAATGCCAGGGCTTTTGATCTCATTTTGAAATCGGTTAACGATGAGACCTTAAAAACAGATCTCAAAAATTTCCTCACGGAGGAATTGAAAAAGAGTCCGGAGGATGCCAAATCCAAAGGCATGACAACAGAAGAGCTGGTTAACGTGCAGCTGAACCAAACCACCAGCCCGTGGATGCTAAGTTTCATCCGGTACGATCCGGCTCCGGCATTGGAAAAAGTGAAGTGTCCGGTATTGGCGGTCAATGGAGAAAAAGACTTGCAGGTACCGTCAAAAGTTAATCTTCCGGCCATTGAAAAAGCACTAAAAAAAGGAGGCAATAAGCAATTTACCATGAAAGAATTCGCCGGACTGAACCATTTGTTTCAGGAATGCAAAACAGGTTCTCCTTCGGAATATTCGGAAATTGAGCAAACTTTTTCGCCTGTTGTCATGGATGAGATTGCCAAATGGATATTGGTTAAAACGAAATAAATAGAAATAGATTGAAATAAATAGAAATAGATTGAAATAAAATGAAATAGATTGAAATAAAATGAAAAGAGAAAAACTCATCCAGGAGCTGGTGCTGGTCCTATTGGCTGTACTCCCGGTCCTTTACCTGTTTATGAACTGGAATTTGCTTCCTGAGTCGATACCGATCCATTTCGACCTGAAGGGAAATCCGAACGGTTATGGTTCCAGATGGACATATGTTGTTATGCCGGTCGGACTATACTTTCTAATGCTGGTATTGCCTAAGATTGATCCCCGCAAAGCCAATTACGATGTCTTTGAAGGGAGTTATTACAAACTGAGATTGATTCTGGGCATTTTCTTTGGAATGATTACTTTGTCGGTGATCTGGGGAATTGTCAACAATTCCAGTTCCATTCAAAAATTCATGCCACTCTTCATGTTCTTCCTTTTTATGCTGATTGGCAATTACCTTGGCAACATCCGGCCCAACTATTTTGTTGGCATCAAAGTACCCTGGACGCTCAACAACGACGAAGTATGGACCCGCACGCACAAGATGGCCGGCAAGCTTTGGTTTTGGGGCAGTCTGGTTGGAATGGCCCTATATTTCGTTGTGGATAAAATGGAATTTGTGTTTATCCCATTGCTGGTGATTCTGGTGGTTGTTCCAATCGTTTATTCGTATGTAATTTATAAAAAATTGGGGTAGAGACGGGTCTCATACCTGTCTGATTAGCTCTGGACGATTTTGCCATGAAATTTTTCACGTCCAAGTGTGCAAATGGTTATGAAATAGCATCCAGCTGATGCATAATTCCACCCCCTTAAATGAGCTGATTCAATTTTGAATTTGTTCTGATACAAGGTCATACATGAATTTAACCCTTTTTAAGATCAAAAACGACTGTTTTTGATCTTAATTATATCTATCAATAATTGACCGGCAGAATGAACATTTTTGACACTTTATATGTTTGGTTACTGATGGGAGGAAAGGGAAATACCTATGTCCGCCAGCTGTAGGATCAAAATAAATTATTAACATATAATAGCAACAATTTTTACGATGAAGATTCCGGCAATACTGAAATATCTCATACAGGCTACCGCACAGTTGTGCGATTGCGCGTCATTTCTTTTCCATCTTGTATTTATAATAATTATAAATACAAGATTTTTGTTGGTTGATCTTCAGGTTACTATTTAGAATTAAAATTTGACATAATACTGTTAAACAATCGCTGGCACATTAATTGTAAATATTAGCGGATTCGAATTTTCCCTTTTGTTGGTCTAGTAACCAAAAATACCTATTCGATGATTTTGCGAGATGTGCCATGTGAATTATGTTAAATCCTAATTGCTTCGAATACCTCCCTTTTATTTGATTAAAAAATTATTGAACCAATCGTTTACTGCAATTGTTATGCGCATGAACGTTCACAAAATAGACTTATGAACAAGAATCTCTTATTTGACCAGTGCACCTCCGAGACAACCCAGGAGCTTAATCCCTTTGTGAAAACCCGCATTCTACCCAGAACGGGTCTTTTTTTTATATTGTTGCTGCTCATTTCTCTTGTCCCTACTGGCTCGAAAGCGCAGATGACAACAATCCCATCGGGGTCATTTATTGTAAACATGGGCATTGTTCCCCAGACGATAGGTAATGCCTTGAAGCCATACGGCATGATCTATGATTTGATTAACAACAACAAGGTTCCGATTAAGTGGGTCATTGCTTCCGGCAAAGTGAAAGACGGCACTGATTTTACCTACAATGGCATTGATTACAAAGGTGGACCGTTCATTATTACCGCCGAATATCGTACAGCCGCGGTAAACGCAAGGATCGCCTACTGGCAAACGCAAGGGGTGGTGGGTATTACGACCACATCTCCCATTGAAGTACCCGTTGCCATGACATTATCAGTTTCATCCGTTCCGAGGTGGACGATGGACCTTTTAAACGGGAGTGTTGCCGTTCCTTATTTTACCAATGCCGGTATTGACTCAAGTGCTTATTCATTAACCAGGCTACCATCGCAATTGGGTAACTGCGATGATATTTTCGTCATGCCACATGCCTATCCGCAATGGTCAACTCACAGCAACCTCTATTTCTGGAACAAGACCTACCATGGTTCCATCTGGTTGTCGTGTACGGCAGGCAGTGAGCTGGAAGATATGTTTAATCCGGCAGATCACACCCAACAGAGTAATTTTCTGACTGAAAAGGATGGAACTGCATTTCCGTCAGGGACAGTCACTACCGTGGAAAATGCTTTGTGGTTGTATGGTTCACATACCGATGGATCGCCTCCTTATACCTACTCAAACCACGGCGATCAGTTTATGCAGTTTATGGGAACCATCGATGCCGCCACTCAGAATGGCCTCGAGCAGGTGTACATTCCCAAGTCGCCGGGCTGGAGGGCCACTACCACGATAGGTGCCTATGATCCCGACCACTCCAAGCGATTTGACGATGCTGCCAACCATAGGGCGGCTATTATTGCTTATGGCAGGGGATTTGGCGATCCCGACCGGGGATATGTGATGATCGAAGCAGCTCACTCTTTGAGCAGGGCGACGCTTCCCTCAAACATTGCCGCGCAGCGCGTCTTCTTCAATTTCTCATTTATGGCAGGTAAGAATGCCAGCATGGTTCCGGATGTGACCGGAATCCCTTCCGTCATTACTTCCGGGACACCGACGCCGGTCTCTTTTGCATTTCCTGTAGGATCTAATCCAAATGACTACACAGTGGCTTGGTCTGCCTCCTGCGGTGGTTCCTTTACACCCGATCCATCCGACAAGACCAAGGCGACCTTCACTCCACCATCGGTCACCACCAATACTTACTGTCCGATTACCGTGACCCTCACCGACGGTTGCGGCAGAGTCTATAATACGGCAAAGGT
>JBAXED010000201.1:0-4494 GCA_037140615.1 Prolixibacteraceae bacterium | reverse complement strand
TTTGGACAGAATCTTGTCATAAAGGCGGACCCCAGGTTGCTCGAATTTTCACTCGGGAAACCTGGGCAGAATGAAGTTGCCCGGTTCTGGAGGAAAATGACGGATACAAATTATGGTGATTTGTTATTACAGATTAGTGTTCTGAAAGAGCAGTTGAACCTTAATGATTGGGGTGTTTACCAGCTTATTAATCAGTTTTCAGGAAGGATATCGCCTAAAAATAACAACACAAAAGTTCTCTACAATTGGTTTCTGATGACTGTCTCAGGCTATCAATCCCGACTTGCCTATTCCGAGCCGGCAAACAAATTATACCTCCTGTTACCGTCGACAAACAATGTTTTCGGATGCCAGTTTCTAAAATTCAACAACCAGGAATATTATTTTGTCGCCAACTTTGGAGAAGAGATCGGTTCCGTATTAACCTATGAAGAAGAGTATGGTGATGCCAAAAAAAGATTGAATCTGGCTTTAACAAAACCGCTTAATTTCAAAGAGAAATATGTTACCAAAAAGCTGAAATTTTCTGAGGAATACCCGGAAGTAGAGGTGAAAATTCCGCAGAACGAAATGGCTTTTTTTGCTACCTATCCCCAGACTGATTTTTTTGTAACGATGAGTGCACCAATGAATCCGGTGCTTGAAGAGTCTTTGATGAGTTACTTTGGAAAAATTGCCAGTGACAAGAATCCTGTTGAGAAGGTTGCGATTTTGCTTGAATTTACACAGAAGGCGTTCCCATATAAAACAGATCAGTCCCAATTTGGGTATGAAAAATGGGATTTCCCGGATGAGATATTTTATTATCCCTATAGTGATTGCGATGACAGGGCTGCCTTACTATCCTGGCTGGTTTATAATATTGCCAAACTCGATGTCATAGGTGTCCTTTTTACCGGCCATGTGAGTACCGCAGTTCTCTTCCCGAATGAAGTTCCCGGCGATTTTGTTTATGCAAAACAAAAGAAATTTACGATTTGCGATGGAACGTTTATTGGAGCACCAGTAGGAAGATGCATGCCCCAGTTTGCGGGAAAATCAGGCGAAATAATTCAGATGCCAGGAGTCAGTGCCATTGATTTGCTGGCTGAAAAAGTATGGGAAAATGTTAACCAGCGCGGAGGATATCCGGGTGATGGTGCCTCCAGTGTGGCAGATGGTCTGGGGAACCTGATCGTGACAGGCTGGTTTGACAAAGCCTTTAACCTCGGCAAAGCTCCAGTCAACCCTACCGGAGGAAGGGATTTGTTTGTTGCCTCATTTAACCAGGAGGCAAAAGTCAACTGGGTAAAAATACTGGAAGGCAGCGGTGCCGAATATGTGACAGGTATCGTCAAAGACCCTGCCGGGAATTTTATCCTGTCAGGGAATTTTTCAGGTAAATTCCAGGCAGATACCAAAAGCATTCAGACAGAAAAGCCGGACCAATCCCTGTTCCTTCTTTCGATGAAGCCGGGAGGTACCATCAATTGGCTCACTCCGGTATTCTTTGAAGAGGCAAAAACACGCGAGAACATCTATTACCAGGTGCGGCTCGATACCAATGGAAAGCTACTGGGAACAGAGTATCTTCCTCAGCAAAACATGTTCTGGAAAAACTTGCTTCTGCTGGACGAGAAAAATAACCTTCTCGCAACCGGTGGTTTTAGTACCCTTCCGGGGATGATCAAACGTACCGGAACGGTCAATGATGCGGCCAAATACGATGTGTCTGCTTTGCTCAAGGAGAAGAATGACAAATTGATACAAGCTGGATGTGACAAAGGTGCGGCAGGCTTGTTTGCTGCATTCATGATGCTTTCCGATTTCGAATCGAAGCTTTCAGGGAAATATGTGCAGGAGGCAATCGATAAATACAATCCCACTTTTAAGGAGAAGAGTCCGAATCTGTATAAAAGCTTCGGGATAGTAGAATTCTTCAAAAATGCCAATGGCATTATTACCCTGCGCACTGTCAATAACCAATTTATGGAACTGGACAAGATGAAGGTAAGCAGCGATGCCAACATGAAGATGATCCTGACGCCGGAAGGTGACGCACGCATTGATTTTATTTCAGGAGCGAAAGTTGGAAAAGCTTTTATCTGGTTCCCGTTAAACAGTATTACAGTTATGAAGAAAAATGGAGATCTTATATTTGACTACGCCAAAGACAATAAAAAAAGCAGTCTGAATATTAACAAGGATATTCTCTTTTGAAAAATGAAGGTTCTCCTTCTTGTCAAGCGGTTTGATTACGGTGGCGCAGAGAATCATGTTAGTGAATTGGCCAATGCACTTGCTTGTGCCGGTCATTCTGTTTGGTTGATGTCCACTCCTGGTTTGCAGCAAGTAAGACTTCATTCAGGAGTCGGGCACATTGCTACGGATTTTTCTGATTGGAAAATCATATTCCATTTGTTTCGAATTATCCGCATGATCAAATCAGAACATTTTGATGTAATTCATGCGCACCAAAGATTTCCGATTTTTCTAGGAACACTGGCTTCGATGTGGACTAAAATACCCGTTGTTGCGACGGTCCATGGTTCTGCCCTTTCTGATCTGCGCTCTGAACTTGTCAGGAGAAAGCTCTCAAGAGTTATTGCCGTAAGGGAGAGCTGTCTTTCCTACATCCAAAGTATCGTAAAACCTGCAGGGAAGGTGATACTAATACCCAACGGGGTTAAGTTGCCTGCCAATTGTGTGGATCGTTATGTTGATCCTCAGTGCTTTTCATTGTATTATATAAGCAGGATGGACCGCCACCATATTCGGCTGCTTAAATTTTTCCTGATAGAAGTATGGCCAAAAATAATTGCTAGATATCCCCGATCTCAATTTCATATTGTGGGTGAAGGCAACTGCCTGAATGAGATGATAGAATGGTTTATAATGAAAAGTGATTATACCGGTATACAGGCTTCTGTATATTTTGAAGGGTATGCAGTTGAAGTGGGGGAGCATTATCTGGATGCCGATTTGGTTATGGGTGTTGGTAGGGTGGCCATTGAGAGTTTGGTCCATGGAGTTCCTTTGCTTTCAGTCAAACACAACCACCTGGGACCGATAGTTACACGTTCCAATCTTAAGAGGGTCCAATTTGCAAATTTCGTAGACTTGGATGGATCACCTCCCAGCGTTGATAGGTTTATGGCAATATTGAACGATTTTTTAGACCATCGTTTATATTACGAAAATGAAGCGAAGTCACTTCAGCAACTTTTGAGTAAGGAATACAATCTGGATTTAATCGCAAAAAGAATTGTTGAGGTTTACCAGGATGTTATCCCGAATAATTTCTGAATATCATATTAATCAAAACTGATACACACTACCTGACGATCTTGAAACGCTTAGAGTAAGAAACTGAGATTATCCATGCTGCTCATTTCTACCGGGACCGTTCCTTTTTTAAAGATTCGGACAGATCTTTCCCCAATGAGATTTAACTGGTTTTCTTCACGTCGCAGCATGGTTCCTTCGCGCAGACCAACCACATGAATGTTTGGGTTGATCTCCAGAAACTCTTCAATCCTTTGCTCGCGCGTTTCGCCTCCATGTCCTTCCGGATTCTTGTCGAGGTAATGGGGATTGATCTGGAACGGGACAAGATTAAGGCATTCGAACCCTTTCGGATCTATGATCGGCATATCATTTGTCGTTCGTAACGTCGGACAGGCCACATTGGCCCCGGCACTCCAACCAATGAAAGGAACTCCAGCTAAAACCCGTTCACGGATCAATGGAAAGAGACCATTGTCGTTCATCATGCGTACCAGCTGCCAGGTATTACCTCCACCTACTACAAGAACTTCAGCCTCTTGAATATCTTTCACAAAGTCGGTGGAATGGTGGATGCTGGCAAGCGAATGTCCAAGCTCTGCAAATCGCTCCCTGACTTTGCCTTCATACACATCGAAGGAAAAAGTAACCGCTGCATAAGGGATAAATAGAACTTTACGGGATTGATCTCCAAGAAACTTCTCTATCTCTGGCATCGGAAACCTCAGATAGGGCTCTCCCGGCATGGTCGAGTTGCTGATCAACAATAATCTCATAATTAACAGGGTATTTAAGGCTAAATTTACAACATATTTTGGATTTTGGATTGCACAGATTTAGCTGAAGATTACTCAAATGAACCCCGCCCTACCACGGATTTCACAAATTACACGAATTAAAGAAGAAATTATTTTCACCCCTCGGCTCCGCTTTGGGACCGGTTCACCGTCTCCAAGTCCCATCTTCTCACACCCTCCCATCATCTCACCCTCCTATCTTCCCATCTTCCTTCTTCAACCACTCGCCCCGTCTCCCTGTCTCCAAGTCTCCAAGTCATTCACTCACAGTCCTTGTTTCTCCGTTTCACTCTTCCCTCGTCTCTCGTCTCTCTTCTCTCTTCCTTCTTTAACCACTCGCCCCTTCTCCCTGTCTCCAAGTCCTCCAAGTCCTTCACCCACAGTCCTTGTTTCTCCGTTTCACTCTTCCCTCGTCTCTCGTCTCTCTTCTCTC
>JBAXED010000200.1:0-4535 GCA_037140615.1 Prolixibacteraceae bacterium | reverse complement strand
GGGGAGACTGGGCGAGTGGTTGAAGAACGAAACGAAGAAACAGGGAAACGAAGAAACGGAGAATGAAGAGTGAACAACGAAGAGTGAACAACGAATAGTAAAAAGTGAATAGTGAACAGTGAGCGGAAACGGAGAATCGATCCCTGAGCAGAAAAGCTAATGATGAATTTTTAAATGTGAAAATGTGCACTTCTCTCATAACTCCTATCTTATAACTCATAACTAATTTTATATCTTTATACAGATTTCTATTTCAACAAAATAACAGACCAACATTATGAGCAAAAATTCGGTAAACAGAAGAGATTTTTTCAAGAGTGCCGCTGTTGTCGGAGCGGCCAGTACTTTGGGTGCAGGAACCATTCTTTCCTCTTGCAGTGGAGGTGATAAAACTCCGGCCCTCGTACCTTTGGCCAGTCTGGCCAATGCTTATATTCCTGAACTTGCAGATTATGCCAACGATGGCAAACCGCTGCGCGCCGGTGTAATCGGTTGCGGAGGCAGGGGTACAGGTGCTGTCGCAAATTTCCTTAGCGCAGGTCCAAACATTTCAGTTGTTGCATTGGGTGACCTTTTCCAGGATCGTATCGATGGTTGCCGCAAAATGCTGAAAGAAAAATTCAAAGTTGAAGTTCCGGATGCCAAATGTTTCACCGGATTCGACAACTTCAAACAAGTGCTGGCAGCAGATATCGACCTCGTTATCATCGCCACACCTCCAGCTTTCCGTCCGGCGCATTTCGAAGCTGCCGTGGAAGCCGGTAAACATGTATTCCTAGAAAAACCACTTTGTGTTGACGGTCCCGGAGCACGCTCCATCATGGCCACAGCCAAAAAAGCTGAATCTCAGGGATTGGTTGTTGTCACAGGTACCCAACGTCACCACCAACGCAAATATGTTGAGTCATTCAAACAGATTCAGGCAGGCGTGATAGGAGAAATCGTCTCCGGAACAGTCTATTGGAACCAATCCATGCTTTGGTACAGAAACCGCGAAAACGGCTGGAGCGATATGGAATTGATGGTCCGCGACTGGGTTAACTGGAAATGGCTTTCCGGCGACCACATCGTCGAACAGCACGTTCACAACCTCGATGTTTTCAACTGGTTCACCGGTAAAAAACCTGTTAAATGCGTAGGTTTTGGTGCCCGCCAAAGAAGACTGACAGGCGACCAGTTCGATATGTTCAGCGTCGATTATGAATATGAAGGTGGAGTTCGTCTGCATAGCATGTGCCGTCAGATCGATGGATGCAAAAACAATGTATCTGAGTTTATTCAAGGGACCAGGGGTTCCTGGACCAGCGCAGGTGCCGGTGGCAACCACGAAATAAAAGACCTTGCCGGTAACGTCATTTGGAAAACAGATGGTGAGAAGGAGAAGGTTGACCACAAACAAACCGATCCGTACACCCTCGAGCATGTGGATTTTATCAACCACATCCGTGCCAACAAGCCGCTTAACCAGGCTGTTGAAACAGCGATTTCCTGCCTGACAGCCATCATGGGCCGCGAATCTGCCTACACCGGCGGTGAAGTGAAGTATGACGACATTTTCAACTCTGGAGTTAGCCTGATGCCGGCGAAACTGGAATTGGGAGCTTATGACCTGAAAGCTTACACCGTTCCTGTTCCCGGGAAACCGAAAGAGGAAAAGAAAGGATAAAGAAACAAAATAAAAAAACCGGTCGCAGACCGGTTTTTTTTATTTTGTTTCAAAATGAACCGGGTCATGGTAAGAGTGGTAACTTCCGCCCCAAAGCAAGTTGTATTTCTCAGAGATTTTTACCACCCCGGTATTGCGCCAGTCTTTCTTCGAGTTGAATTTTTTAAGCCAGATCCGCCAAAGCCAGTTCTTTTGGTACAGATTGATGTCAATGGCTCTGCCCAGAACATGCCGACTCTTGTTGGCTGATGCATTTTTTGAATTTTCCTGCAAAAGCTCTTTTTGCCTTTCTTTGGTTCTCAGTCCGCTGATAATTTCAACACTCCAGTCAGTCTTTTCCTCAATATCATCGATAAATTTGTTGAAAGTTTTGTAACTCGCGGCATTGACTTCTTCAATCTCACTCAGCCTTTTCCAGTTTGTGACTTTGATTTTTACCCAGATGCCCATACCGACCAATACCCACATGCAAAATGTGACAATTATTATCGATACAATGAGCTTTGTTCTCTTCATGAAGAAATAGAAAAATCGTTAAGGCATCAATTGATTGTCCGGGTTCCGTCAGGAGCATATTTGGAAACGCTGAAAATCTCCCAAAAATATAAAACCATTTTAAGCCAATACACCAATTGCTGCAATCAATTTCCAATATTTATCAACAATATTTATCTTCCAAATACTATAGTCACTTTAGCTCACTTTAGTCATTTTAGTCACTTGAAACATTTTAGTCACTTTAGCTCACTTTAGCTCACTTTAGTCACTTTTTTCCTAACTTTATTCCCAAACTTTAATATCAAATCTAACAAAATGAATAGGAAATTACGCATGGGAATGGTCGGCGGTGGCAGCGATGCCTTTATTGGGGCTATCCACCGTTTGGCTGCATTAATGGACAACCAGATTGAACTTGTATGTGGATGTTTCAGCATCGATCCGGCCATCTCGCTTAGTTCAGGACTATCTTACTATTTGCCGGAAAGCAGAATTTATAGTACCTACCGGGAGATGTTTGAAAGGGAGAAAATGCTTCCTGAAGGTGAGCGGATGGATTTTGTGACCATTGTCACACCCAATTTTGCCCATTTCGAACCCGCGATGATGGCACTGGATGGCGGATTCAATGTTGTGTTAGACAAACCCATCACTTTCACCCTGGATGAAGCCTTGACTTTAAAGGCTAAACTTCAGGCAACAGGACTAATCCTTGCACTCACCCATACCTATTCAGGTTATCCAGCCGTCAAAGAGGCCCGCGAGCGTGTTCGCCGGGGCGATTTCGGCAAAATAAGAAAGATACTTGTCGAATATCCTCAGGGATGGCTCTCTTCAAAGTTGGAAGATACTGGCAATGCCCAGGCTTCCTGGCGTACAGACCCAAAAAAATCTGGCAAGGCTGGTGCCATGGGAGATATCGGCACCCATGCCCATCACCTGGCGGAATATGTCACCGGACTGAAAACTGTTGAGCTTTGTGCCGAACTGAATGTCTTAGTCCCCGGACGACTTCTGGACGATGACGGAGCTGCCCTGTTACGTTTCGAAAATGGCGCGAAAGGAGTTTTGATGGCTACCCAGATTGCCGCCGGCGAAGAGAATGCTATCAAGCTAAGAGTTTATGGCGACAAGGGCGGACTGGAATGGCTTCAGCATGAACCAAATACGCTTCTGGTTAAATGGAGCGACAGGCCTGCCGAGATCGTTCGCGTCGGAAACGGTTACATGAGCGATATCGCCAAACACAACACACGCACCCCCGGAGGCCATCCCGAAGGTTACCTGGAGGCTTTTGCCAACATCTACCGCAACTTCTCCCTCACCGTTAGGGCAAAAATGAACAATCAGCAGCCCAAACCCGAATGGCTCGATTTCCCGGGCGTCGAAGATGGAATCCGTGGAATGATGTTTATCGATGCTGTCGTGAAGGCGGGATACGATGACACTACCAAGTGGGTGAAGTTTTAAGAAAGTGAGCTAAAGTGACTAAAGTGACTAAAGTTATGGACTCCCAACAGATCAGGATAGTAGCTCAAGTACTTTAGTCACTTCTTCCTACTTTAGTCACTTTAGTCACTTTAGTCACTTTAGTTCACTCTAGTCACTTGCAGTTAAAAAAACAAATCTAAATTATATCAACCATGAAAAGACCCGTTACCCTTTTTACTGGCCAGTGGGCCGATTTGACACTTGAGGACGTTTGCAAAAAGGCGGTGGCCTTTGGTTACGACGGACTTGAACTTGCCTGTTGGGGCGACCATATCGAAGTCGACAAGGCAGATCAGGCCTATTGCGATGCCAAATTGGCCTTGCTGAAAAAATACAATCTGAAGCTCTTCTCCATCTCTACACATCTTGTTGGTCAGGCGGTCTGCGACAACGCCGACATCCGCCACAGAGGAATGCTTTCGGATGAGATCTGGGGCGATGGTAACCCTGAAGGCATCCGTCAAAGGGCTGCCGCAAACATCATCAAGACCGGAGAAGTTGCCAAAATGCTTGGTTTGAATGTTGTCAACGGTTTCACCGGAAGCTCCATCTGGCACCTTAACTATTCTTTCCCTGCCGTTTCGCAGGAGATGATTCAGGCCGGCTACGATGATTTCGCTAAACGCTGGATTCCTATTCTGGATGCATACCAGAAGATGGGGGTAAAATATGCCCTGGAGGTACACCCTACCGAGATTGCCTTCGACATCGAAACAGCCCGCAGAGCTTTGCAGGCGGTTAACAACCATCCGGCTTTCGGCTTTAATTTTGATCCTAGCCATTTCGGTTACCAGGGAGTTGATTACACCAAGTTTATTTATGTATTTGCCGAAAGGATTTTCCACGTCCACATGAAGGATGTTTCGTGGAATGAATTTCC
>JBAXED010000199.1:0-4552 GCA_037140615.1 Prolixibacteraceae bacterium | reverse complement strand
AACAATTTGTAACTAAGATGAGAAAAACAAAACCAAAAAAGCGGATCATTCTTCCAGATCCGAAGTTCAATGACGTTCTCGTTACTCGCTTCGTGAACAGTCTAATGTTTGATGGAAAGAAATCCATTGCATTCAAAATTATTTATGATGCTCTCGATATCGTTGAGAAGAAGATGAAAGACAATGAGTTGTCTGCTCTCGATGTTTGGAAAAAGGCATTGATCAACATCACTCCCCAGGTTGAGGTTAAAAGCAGGCGTGTAGGTGGTGCCAATTTTCAGGTTCCAATGGAGATTCGCCCTGAAAGAAAAGTAGCGATTTCTATGCGCAACCTGATCATCTTTTCCAAGAAGCGTTCAGGTCACTCGATGGCAGAAAAATTGGCTGCTGAGACCCTTGCTGCTTACAACGAAGAAGGAGGAGCTTTCAAGAAAAAAGAAGATACACACAGAATGGCAGAGGCAAACCGAGCGTTTGCGCATTTCCGGTTCTAACCGGAAATTTTTAATAGTTAGTTAGATTACTGTACGATATATATATAATGGCGAAAAGGGACCTTACAAATACCAGGAACATCGGGATTATGGCGCACATCGATGCCGGTAAAACAACCACTTCAGAGCGGATATTGTTTTACACGGGAAAAGTTCACCGCATTGGTGAAGTACACGATGGTGCTGCAACCATGGACTGGATGGAACAAGAGCAGGAGCGGGGTATTACTATTACTTCGGCTGCTACATTTACTGAGTGGACATACAATGATATTGTTCATCAGATCAATATCATTGACACTCCGGGCCACGTCGACTTTACAGTTGAAGTGGAGCGTTCATTAAGGGTTCTTGACGGTGCGGTTGCAACCTTTTGCGCCGTAGGCGGAGTAGAAGCTCAGTCAGAAACAGTTTGGCGTCAGGCCGAAAAATACGGGGTGCCGAAAATCGCATTCATAAACAAAATGGACCGTGCAGGTGCCGATTTTTTCAATGTTTTCAACGATATAAAAGAGAAGTTGGGAGCCAATCCCGTTCCAATTCAAATTCCAATTGGTGCTGAAGAGCGCTTCAAAGGAATTATCGACCTCGTAGCCATGAAATCTGTTGTTTGGCACGATGAAACCATGGGTGCTGATTATTCTGTTGAAGAGATTCCTGCAGATATGTTGGAGTTGGCTCAGGAATGGCGCGAGAAACTGGTCGAATCAGTTGCAGAGCAGGATGAAACTTTGATGGAGAAATTCTTCGAAGATCCAAATAGTATTACGGAAGACGAATTGAAGCATGTTATTCGGAAGGCTACACTGTCAGGAGTTATTATTCCTATGCTTTGTGGTTCTGCTTTTAAAAACAAAGGTGTTCAGACTCTTCTGGATGCAGTTTGTGCTTATTTGCCCAATCCGTTGGATGTTGCTTCCATCGTTGGAACCAATCCTGATACAGGAGAAGAAGTTGAAAGAAAACCAGACGTTGGCGAACCATTGGCTGCACTTGCATTCAAGATCGCAACTGATCCTTATGTGGGCCGTTTGTGCTTCATTCGTGTCTATTCCGGAAAAATTGATTCAGGTTCGTATGTTTTAAATACACGGACCGGCAAAAAAGAGCGTATTTCACGTCTCTTTCAGATGCATTCCAATAAACAACAACCCCGCGATGTGATTGAAGCAGGCGACATTTGTGCTGCCGTTGGTTTCAAAGATATTCGTACCGGCGACACACTTTGTTCACTTGATCATCCCATCGTTCTTGAGTCCATGACTTTCCCGGAACCGGTAATTGGTATCGCGATAGAGCCTAAGACTCAGAAGGATCTTGATAAATTGTCCAATGGTTTGGTGAAACTTTCTGAAGAGGATCCAACCTTCCAGGTAAATACAGATCAGGATAGTGGACAAACCATCATTCGTGGAATGGGTGAACTCCATCTGGAGATCATTGTTGACCGATTAAAAAGGGAGTTTAAAGTGGAATGTAATCAGGGTGCTCCTCAGGTTTCTTACAAAGAGACCATTACCAAGGAGGTCAACCTGCGTGAGGTCTTCAAGAAACAGACAGGTGGTCGTGGTAAATTTGCCGACATCTCTGTTCACATTGGTCCGGTTGACGATGGCAAGACAGGTCTTCAGTTTGTTGATCAGATCAAAGGTGGTACGATTCCTCGCGAATATATTCCTTCTATAGAAAAAGGATTCAAAGAAGCCATGAACAATGGACCTTTGGCCGGATATAAGATTGAGAATCTTAAAGTGGTTTTGGTGGATGGTTCTTTCCACCCGGTAGACTCCGATGCACTCTCATTTGAGTTGTGTGCCAAACAAGCATTCAGAAGTGCTGCTTCCAAAGCAAAACCTATTTTGCTAGAGCCAATTATGAAAGTAGAAGTTGTTACACCAGATGATTACATGGGAGATATTGTTGGCGACCTCAACCGTCGCCGGGGACATGTAGAAAGCATGGATGCCAAATTTGGCGCCCGTGTTATCAAAGCCCTGGTACCGCTTTCTGAGCAGTTCGGTTACGTGACAACATTGCGTACCCTTTCTTCTGGCCGTGCCACCTCAACAATGGAATTTTCCCATTATGCGGAAGTTCCAAAGAACATTGCCATTACGGTACTGGAAGGTGTTAAAGGAAAAACAGAGTTATTATAACTAAATACGTTCTTATCATGAGTCAAAAAATCAGAATTAAACTGAAATCGTACGATCATAATCTGGTTGACAAATCAGCTGAAAAGATTGTAAAGACTGTCAAATCTACCGGAGCTATTGTTAGCGGACCTATTCCGCTGCCAACCCACCGTCGTATTTTTACAGTTTTGAGATCGACCTTCGTTAATAAAAAATCGAGGGAGCAGTTCGAATTATCCTCTTACAAGAGATTGATCGACATTTACAGCTCAACTGCAAAAACTATCGATGCCTTAATGAAACTGGAGTTACCCAGTGGTGTTGAAGTTGAAATTAAAGTTTGATAAACAAGTAGAAAAATGCCAGGATTAATTGGAAAAAAAATCGGAATGACTTCCGTATTCAGTGTTGAGGGGAAAAACATCCCATGCACTGTGATTGAGGCTGGTCCATGCACGGTAACCCAGATCCGCACCCTTGAAACCGATGGTTACGAGGCTGTTCAACTGGGCTTTATCGAGAAAAAAGAAAAGCATGCGACAAAAGCAGAAATCGGCCATTACAAAAAGGCCGGTACTACTCCTAAGAGAAAAGTGGTAGAATTTGAAGGGTTTGGTGGTGAAGTGAAGCTAGGAGATGTCATTACAGTTGACATGCTTGAGGCTGATACCTTCATTGACATTACCGGAATTTCAAAGGGACGTGGTTTCCAGGGTGTTGTTCGTCGTCACGGCTTTAGCGGTGTAGGACAGAGCACACACGGTCAGCACAACCGCTTACGTGCACCAGGTTCTGTCGGTGCCTCTTCCTATCCTTCCCGTGTATTCAAAGGAATGCGCATGGCAGGCCGCGACGGTGGAAAAACTATAACTGTTCAGAACCTTCAGGTGTTGAAAGTTATTCCGGAGAGCAATCTTTTAATTGTAAAGGGTTCTGTCCCCGGAGCCAAAGATTCATACTTAATTATTCTGAAGTAATGGAAATCGCAGTTTTAAACAGAGCAGGTGAAGAGACCGGAAGAAAAGTAGAGCTGAATGACAGCATATACTCGGTAGAACCTAATGATCACGCGATTTATCTCGACGTGAAGCAATATCTGGCAAATCAACGTCAGGGTACCCATAAGAGCAAGGAGCGTGGCGAAGTATCCGGGTCAACCAGGAAGCTGAAAAAGCAAAAAGGAACCGGTGGAGCGCGCGCAGGAAGTATTAAATCGGGAACTATCCGAGGTGGGGGTCGCATGTTTGGCCCACGTCCCAGGAATTATGGTTTCAAATTGAATAAAAAACTCAAAGAACTGGCACGCAGATCTGCCCTAACCTATAAGGCACAAGGCAGTGATATACTTATTCTTGAGGACTTCTCTATTGATGCACCCAGAACAAAGGAATTGATCACTCTTCAAAATAATTTGAAAATCAGTGATAAAAATTCGTTGATAGTGTTATCGGAAGCAAATAAAAACATATATTTGTCAACCAGAAATTTACAGAACATCGAAGTTGTAACTACCTCAGAATTATGTACTTACAAAATTATGAGAGCTAAAAAAATTGTTTTAGCAGAGAGTTCTGTAGCTAAATTGGAGGAATTATTTAAGATTAACGCATAAGAAAATGGTTGAAATTTTGATTCGCCCTATCGTAACCGAGAAAATGAATGCCCAAGCGGAGAAGTTAAACCGTTATGGATTCATGGTAGATAAGAAGGCTGATAAGCATCAGATCAAAAAGGCCGTGGAAGAAATCTATGGCGTTAAAGTAGTTTCTGTCAACACGATGGTTTATGCCGGTAAATTAAAGTCCCGTTTTACAAAAAGTGGGGTCATTACCGGACGTACAAATGCATTTAAAAAGGCAGTTGTCACGTTGAACAAAGGAGAGAATATTGATTTTTACAGCAATATCTAAGTAAAAAATGGCA
>JBAXED010000198.1:0-4574 GCA_037140615.1 Prolixibacteraceae bacterium | reverse complement strand
TGACCAAACTATTGAAAATTATAGGAATACCATCAAATAGCTATTGCCCGCTCCCACTCGTTTGCAACGAGGAGGCCGCAGTTGGTCGTCTGAGACGATTTCACGCAGATATACTTTATTTTTCCCAACCTTATGAACTTTAAATTATCACCATTATTTTTTCTGATTTTCGGTATGATCTTGTTGCTGGGATTCAACGGCCTGGCCCAAAATGTCACCATTAAAATCAACCTGTGGTCATAATAACCCCTGATGAAGAGCGAACGGAAAAAGTAAATGGTTCTGAAATCAATATTCTCCCCGTTTGGAAATGGTTGCTAGCGTTAATCCGGCTTTCAATGCCTGCCTGATAAAAATGCGGCAAACTGCGGATTTGTAATCCGTAATAATCATCAGCACTCAGACAATAACCCCAAGCCTAGGTCGTTATAGCTCAAAATAAAAAAAATAAAGCTCATTTGTGTCAAGACTTGCGACGTATTTTATACAATTGTGAGCCATAAAGTCTGAAGTTTTGCCAGAACCAAAACAAATAGAAATTTTAAATTTCATTCAGGACTGTCGAATCCTTAGATTACAAAAAAGCGATGTTGCTTTTTTACGAACAAAACAATCTATCGAGATTTATAGAGATATTTATTAACCAGTTTGAGTTTGCCGTAAAGACATATTTCTAAAAAAACACCCCGCTCCCCCCCCTGGGGCGGATTTGTAATCCCATGGTCCGATGAATTAGCACCTGCTGCCAATTCAATGGCAAACCAGCGCAATCACAGAATCACCAAATTGGTGGTAAATAGATGAGGTCATTAAATAGTTAAAAAGTAGTTTCAACTATTAAACAAAAAATTTAAACATTCTATTCGATATTTATGTTTATAGCATCAGAGTCTCAAACGCACAGACTTATAAAAACAAAGCTGTGCGTTTTTTCATTTTACATATTTAAACCACAATATTTATGCACCCCTCTGATCCCAAAAGCTGCAATGATTTAAAGCAGGCTGCAAATGCCTACGAACCACCTAAAATCGAAATCCTGGAAATCTCTGTCGAAAAAGGTTTTGCCGACTCAGCCACTGACTGGGGTAGCGGTACGTGGCCTATGTCAGGTTGAACAAGTAAGAGTAATTAATTAAGTGTGAACAAGTAAATTACAAACAATGAAAACAATCAGATTTACAGCATTATCGATACTATTTGGGTTAGTGGTACTGGTTTCCGCCTGCAAAAAGGAGGCCACCCCGGCAGTAGCTACTCAATCCGGCAGCAAAATTCTGGTCACCGGGCAAGATGCCGGGACAGGACTTAAATCCACCCTTAGCGGACAAACAACTGTATGGGTCGCCACCAGCGACAGGGTGGGAATTTACTCTGCAGAAGCACGTACATTAGGCGGAAGCAGTCCAATTGTCAATGCTGAGTTTAAGGCAGAATCCTCTTTAACTTCTTCTGCTTTTTCTGCTCTTTTAGCGGATATGATCTGGGGGACAGCGAATACTGCTCACACCTTTTATGCTTACTACCCTTATACGGCAGGTTCTGCAGCAAATACAGTTGTACCGGTATCGCTGGCATCAGCACAGACACAGTCGGCAGCTGGCAGCAGTGCCCATATTGGTGCCCTTGATTTTATGGTCGCCACACCGATAACAGTAACCTCACCTGCCACGCCTGGCATGGTAGGTAGTGATATAAACCTAAGGTACAACCACCTCTTTACCATACTCGAGTTTCAGATAATAGGTTCAGGAACACTAAAAGCCGTTAAACTTGTCGGCACGAACAATCCAGTTACCTTTAGCGGTGGCACAATTGATATTACTCAGACAACACCTGCAACTGATGTCGCTTATACCATAGCAAGCCAGACAGGAGCAACAACTCAGGCTATAGTAACGCTGACTAGTGCCGCCACTCTAGATGCCACCACTGCCACCACAGTTTATATGGTAATCAACCCCGGTGCACAAACAGGTACTTGCCTAATTGGCCTTTCGGACGGTACAACATGGACCTACATCAGCAATGCAGCCCCGACAGGTGGTTTTTTACGTGGAAGAAAATACGATGTGTCAATAAATAACGCCTGGACGGCACAGCTTAAGGATCGGGATAATAATAATTTCGGAATTGTAACAATCGGAATGCAGACCTGGATGGCAGAAAACCTGAAAACCACCAAATACAATGATGGTACAGCAATACCAAATATCACAAATAATACCGACTGGGGATTACTTGGAACAGGAGCATATTGCGATTACAACAACACTTCCTTAAATTCCGATACTTACGGCAGGCTATACAACTGGTTTACGGTAGACAACAATGCTTCAACCAAAGTGGCCAGTAATGGAGGTAAAAATATTTGCCCAACAGGCTGGCATGTGCCCACATATGCAGAGTGGACCACACTTACTTACTATTTGGGAGGTCAAAATTTAGCCGGCTATAAGTTAAAAGAAACCGGGACTACACATTGGACAACTCCCAATACCGGAGCAACCAACGAGACAGGCTTTACTGCCCTTCCGGGTGGTTACCGTTTCATCGGTGATGGCGCATTCTACTACATTCTAACCAACGGTTTCTGGTGGTCATCCACAGCGTTCTCAACTTCAAACGCCTGGAACATGTATGTGTCTAACTCTGACAACTATTTTTATAGTGGCGACCGTGCAAAACAGTATGGGATATCTGTACGCTGCCTCCGGGATTGAGTTTATCAAAAATCTATTTGATTTGATTCTACTATTTCTTAAATTTGAGTAGATCAAACAATGCCGGTTCAAATTAACTCCTCATCAGAGCTATTATTGTACGAAATCCAGTCTGCTTGTTCGTTTTACTTTAAAATCGATTAGATGAAACAAATTATCTCTACCGACTTCAAGGATTTGCAGACTGCTGCAACCCCTTACGAATCACCCAAAATTGAAATCCTGGAAATTGCCGTTGAAAAAGGTTTTGCCGACTATTGATAAAATAATTCGGATTACTGCTTGCTTGGTCGCACTCTTTCCTAATAATGACATTTCAGCCACACTGAAGAAATAGGTTGCATTTTTTGCCTTTTTGCTTTCCTTTCTTTGACAGTGTTGGGTTTGCCTTAAATCATCTTGTACCTTGCGAACCACGGATTCAAAGTCAGAGATTACATATTGGAAGAATAACTCAGACTAAAAACTTCGTGTACAGGCAATTCAGCCCAATTCTTATACATTTGCAGTAAATTCAAAACCGGAATTCTCAAAAAAGAGACCTATTTGTTCATTTATTTCATTTTGTCCACGTTTTGACCACACTTTAATAATAGAAAGACTGGTTATAATGCGTCAATTTGCATAAACAATGGCTGCAATTCCAATCAGCGGCTGTTATACTTGAAAAGTATTTTCAAGTATAACATGAAATTTTTAAACATTCTATTGCAGTTATATGTTTGTAGTATAAGAGTTTCAAACGCATAAACAGATAAAAACAAAACTGTCCGTTTTTTTCATTTTACATGTTATAACAAGAATATTTATGCACCCCACTGATCCCAAAAGCTGCAATGATTTACAGCAGGCAGTAAATGGCTACGAACCACCCAAAATTGAAATCCCGGAAATCTCTGTCGAGAAAGGTTTTGCCGACTCAGCTACTGACTGGGGTAGCGGTACGTGGCCTATGTCAGGTTAAACAATTAAGAGTGATTAATTAAGTGTGATCAAGTAAATTACAAATTATGAAAACATTGATATTTAAAGCATTATCGATACTTTTGGGTTTATTGATACTAGTATCCGCCTGCAAAAAGGAGACCAATCCGGCAGCTGCTACACAATCCGGCAGCAAAATTTTGGTCAGCGGGCAAGATGCCGGGTCAGGACTTAAATCCACCCTAAGCGGACAAACAACTGTCTGGATAGCTGCCAGCGATAAGGTTGGAATTTACTCAACTGAAGCAAGAACACATACGAGCGAAGCTATTGTCAATATCCCGTTTACAGCTACAACTTCTGCTGCTTCCTCGACTTTTTCCTCCGATCCAGAGACAATGAGCTGGGGAGCAGCTAATACCTCTCATACCTTTTATGCTTACTACCCTTGGTCTACAGGTACACCTGCAAGTAATGCTATTCCGGTATCGCTTGCATCTGCACAGACACAGTCGGCAGCCAACAGCAGTGCCCATATTGGGGCTCTTGATTATGGTCGCCACACCGGTAACAGTAACCTCTCCTGCTGAACCAGGCATGGTAAGTAGTGCGGTAAACCTAATTTACAACCACCTTTTTACTGTTCTTGAGTTCCAAATAAAAGGTACAGGATCACTAAAAGCCGTTAAACTTGTAGGCACCAGCAATCCAGTTGCCTTTAGTAGTGGATCCATTGACATTACCCAGACTACACCTGCAACGGGTGTCGCTTTTGCCTTAGCAAGCCTGACAGGAGCAACAATTCAGGCTACAGTAACGCTCACTACTCCTGCCACTCTTAATAACAGCACTGCCACCTCAGTTTATATGGTTATCAACCCCGGCGCACAAACAGGTACTTGCCTAATTGGCCTTTCGGACGGTACA
>JBAXED010000197.1:0-4675 GCA_037140615.1 Prolixibacteraceae bacterium | reverse complement strand
GAGGTTTTTGCCGAGGACAAGCTTTTCGCAACGCTGGATACCACTGTCCGAAAAGTTGTCGTGGGCAATTTGCCATTTTTATTGACGGATACGGTAGGTTTTATCCGCAAATTGCCCCACCATCTGGTAGAGTCATTTAAGTCTACCCTCGACGAAACCCGCGAGTCTGATATCCTGATTCATGTGGTGGATATTGCGCACCCGGGGTTTGAGGATCAGATAGAAGTGGTGAACAAAACCCTGGCAGATATTGGCGCATCCGACAAGCCGATGATCTACCTGTTCAACAAGATTGATGCATTTACACACGTCGAAAAGGAGGAAGATGACCTTACCCCTTCAACAAAAGAGAACAAAAGTCTGGAGGAATGGATGGATTCCTGGATGGCCAAGGAGAGCGGGAATGCCATATTTATCTCAGCCAAACAGCGGACCAACATTCCCAATTTTAAGCGGAAACTGTACGAGGAGGTGAAGAAAATCCATGTACAGAGGTTTCCCTTTAACGACTTCCTCTTCCCCAATTTTGAGGACTAAGAAGAGTACTTAGAATACTTGGAGTTTGGAGTACTTCTTACTTCACAACCCCTTCTTTCACCAGATACTCTGCAATCTGCACAGCATTCAACGCGGCACCTTTCTTAATCTGGTCGGAGACCGTCCAGAAAGCCAGTCCGTTGGGAGTGGTCAGGTCTTTGCGAATTCTTCCCACAAACACTTCGTCGCGGCCAGCAAGGAAAAGTGGCATCGGATACTGTTTTTCGGCCGGATTGTCTATCACGATCACGCCATCGGCTTTTTCGAATGCTGCCCTGGCCTGTTCGACCGTGATCTCATTTTCCGTCTCCACCCAAATGGCTTCTGAATGGGCGCGCATAACCGGAACGCGAACCGCCGTGGCACTTACCAGGATGTCGGAGTGCATGATTTTGCGCGTTTCGTGAAACATCTTCATCTCCTCTTTGGTGTAGTCGTTGTCGAGGAAAACATCGATGTGCGGAATCAAATTTTGGACAATCTGGAAGGCAAATTTCTTCACAGTAGGCTCTTCGTTGTTGGCAATCTGTAAGGTTTGGGCCTGCAGCTCATCCATGCCTGATGCACCCGCACCACTGGCACTTTGGTAGGTCGAAATATGTACTTTTTTGATGTGGGAAAGCTCTTCAATCGGCTTCAGCGCTACCACCATCTGAATGGTTGTGCAATTTGGATTGGCAATAATGCGGCGAGGCATATTTTTTGCATCCGCAGCATTCACCTCCGGAACCACCAGCGGAATGTCGGTTTCCATTCTGAAGGCACTCGAGTTATCGATCATGATGGTGCCAAATTTCGTGATGGTCTCAGCATAATCTTTGGAGATCCCGGCTCCGGCCGATACCAAAGCAATATCGATTCCCTTGAAATCATCGTTGTGCTGCAACTCTTTTACAGTAAGAGTCTTACCCTTAAATTCATAGGTTGTTCCACTACTTCTGGCCGATCCGAAAAGCACCAGCTCATCCAAAGGAAAATTACGTTCTGCCAATACTCTCAAAAACTCCTGGCCCACTGCGCCACTGGTTCCAACGATTGCTACAATCATGTGTTTGTCTGTTTTTTATTCGTTATTGATCCGGGAATGGGTTAACTTGATAAGAAAAACCTGCGGATCAAAAATCAAATTGTTATCCTGTGGGACAAAATTATAGAATTTTCTTATTATTTTCAAAAAAATGGCAGGATTTATTTACATTTTTATTTTTTTATTCCCCTCTGGCGGATCAATCGAAAGCAAAATGGTGATAAATGAGATCATGGCCGATCCAACACCGGTTGCAAGTCTGCCCGATCGTGAGTACATCGAACTGTACAATGCAGGAGATGCTTCTGTTAATCTTAAAAACTGGGTGTTGGAATTGGGCAGCAAGCAGAAGATTATGCCGGATGTGTCGGTTGCTCCGGGTGGATATTTGCTTGTGACGGCAACTGGTGGAGCTAAGGACCTTCTGCCTTATGGGAAGGTTGTTGAGATTTCCGGTTTCACACTGTCCAACTCAGGTCTTAAGCTTTCATTGTACAATCCTGAAAAGCTATTGGTGGATCAAGTTACGTACCACCCCTCCATGCACAAAAAGGGGTTCGAGGATGGCGGTTTTTCACTCGAAAGGATTGACCCGTTGCGACTTTGCGGTCAGTACGATAATTGGGTTACCACACTTTCTGCCGGGGGAGGGACACCGGGAGTAGAAAATTCGGTCAGGGCAACCAACCTCGATCAAACACCTCCAAAAATTATTGCCGCCACTTTTGTTGACCGGGTCAGGGCGGATATTCAACTTAGCGAAGGTGTTATCCTGCCTGCCATGAGGAGTGAACTAATTCAAAACATCCCGGCAGGGGTGGCAATTGACTCCATTACCTATGAACCAAATGCATTGCTGATAAAGATCTGGTTTCGGCCATCAACAATCAGCAATGGCTTGAGATATTCATTGATCCTGCATGGATTAAAGGACGAATGTGGGAATATCACACCCGACTATCCACTGAAATTCGGATATTATCAACCCAAAAAATCAGATTTGCTGCTGAACGAAGTGTTGTTTAATCCCTATCCTGATGGTTCCGATTTTGTTGAGATTTACAACAACAGCGGTCATGAGGTGGATCTATCTGGCTTGTTTTTGGCTACGCGGGATGAATCAAAAACATTAAAACAGGTATATCCATTGTCAATTTCACAACAGTATTTGTCTAATGAGGCTTATCTGGCTGTAACGAAATCCCGCGAGGGAATCCTTCTTTTTTATCAATCGAAGTGCGAATCATGCATCATTGAAATGGAAAAATTCCCAACATTTTCCGATTTGTCGGGAACAGTTGTTCTGCTTAACCAGAATCTGGAGGTGATTGATGAAATGGACTATTCAGACGGGATGCACCATCCGTTTATCACCGAAACGGAAGGAATTTCCCTGGAAAGGATTAGCTTTTACAACACTTCTTCTCAAAAGGGGAATTGGCATTCGGCATCTAAAAGTGCTGGTTTTGCTTCACCTGGGTATAAGAATTCGGCTGGCGAAGTGGCTGATTCGACCAATCGGATGATCGAGGTAGATCCGCTTGTTTTTTCTCCGAACGGGGATGGCTTTAACGATCAACTGAATATCTACCTGAAAACCGGTGAGCCCGGATGGCTAATAAACATAACAATTCTGAATGGTGCCGGTAAGGTGATCCGAAAACTGGCTAATAACGCAACTTCAGGTAGTTCTGATCAATTGGTCTGGGATGGATTAGATGGTGGCTTTCAAAAGGTTCAACCCGGAATTTATTTACTGCAAATTTCGTTGTTTAGTCAGACGGGAAAACTAACAAGTGAGAAGGTTGCTTGCGTTGTGACAGATCACCTCTGATTCTGCCAATTTTGAGTTTCCTGCGACTAATTTTTTTTCGCTTGTATCATGCGGTCTTTTCCCTGAAGATCTTTCCTGGTAAGAATTGGTTTGAAACCAAGTTCCTGTAACAGTTTCACGGTAGCTTTTCCCATTGATTCGTTGATTTCAAAGTACAAACTACCGTGATGGTGAAGCTGAACGGCAGCAAATTGGGCAATGGTCCGGTAGAAAATCAATGGATCATTGTCCGGAACAAAGAGCGCCACATGAGGTTCGAAGTCGACCACTTTTTTTTCCATCAGATTAGACTCTTCCATCAGAACATACGGCGGATTGCTCACGATGACATCCCATTTGGTGAGTTCGGCTATCCCGGTAGGGTGGAAAATATCCTGGCGTGAGAAATGGACTTTGGATTCATTTCGTATGGCATTGCTTTCTGCAATTTTCAATGCATCGTCCGAAATATCCCAGCCTTCAACCCTTTCAAACTGGAGGTTTTTGTCGATGGAAATGGGAATGCATCCGCTTCCGGTGCCAATATCCAGCAGACTGCCGCAATGTTCTTTTTCTTCCGCGATGATCCAGTCGACCAGTTCTTCTGTTTCAGCCCTTGGAATCAGCACACCGGGGGAGACATTGAATTTCAGTCCGTAGAATTCGGTCTCGCCAAGAATGTATTGAATGGGTTCGTTCGCGAGAAGCCGGTTTAGGATATCCCCGATTTGCATTATCTTTGGTTCAGCGAGTGGGATCGTCTGGTTCAGGTGTAATTGCAACCGCGACAGGCCTGTGACGTGCTCCAGGATCAGTCGCGTAAGACTTTCCACCTCTGAAGGGGGATAAATGGGAGAAAGTTTCTCCCTGATTATTTTTTTAGTATTCAACATGGCAGGAACTGCAAAAATAGAGAAACAGCGCAATTTTGGTGCTGCTCCAACGGAAGAAAAATTCATGGTGCGGGCAGTAGAGCTAGCCAAGCTGGGAATGGGGCAGGTGGCACCCAATCCGATGGTTGGTTGTGTGATTGTCCACAATGGATTGATCATTGGGGAGGGATATCACCGAAAATATGGCGAAGCCCATGCCGAGGTAAATGCCATCAACGCTGTCAAAAATCCAGATTTGCTTTCTGAGTCAACGATGTATGTGACTTTGGAGCCTTGTTCTCATCATGGAAAGACTCCACCATGTGCCGATTTGGTCATCAAAACCGGGATTCCAAAGGTAGTGATCGGCAGTACTGATCCGAACGAAAAAGTTTCCGGTCGAGGCATTGAAAAGCTTAAACATGC
>JBAXED010000196.1:0-4676 GCA_037140615.1 Prolixibacteraceae bacterium | reverse complement strand
ATTAAAATACCCACTGATATTCAGCGGGTATTTCTGTTTATGTGCCCAGAACAAGACTCGAACTTGCACAAGCTTGCGCTCACTAGTCCCTGAAACTAGCGTGTCTACCAATTTCACCATCTGGGCGTGAATGGAGGTGCAAATATATACTTTTCATTTAAAAAAGATATAAGACATGAGACATAAGACATAAGAATTAAAAAAAATCTCATCCAACACGAATGATATAAAATCCAGTACACTTATCTCTCATGTCTTATCTCTCATGTCTCATTTGAGGCTCTCTTTCAAAAATTCATCAAACATTGTATACAAATGTTTTGTCGTATTCCCGCCCCTTATTCCGTGGTTGCGGTTGTTGTACGACATCATCCTGAACTGCACCCCCGCTTGCACCATCGCCTCTGCAAATTCGATCGTATTCTGGTAATGGACATTGTCATCGGCAGTCCCGGCGACCAGCAGTAGCTTCCCTTTAATTCCGGATGCCAGTGCAATCGGTGAGTTCTTATCGTAACCATCAGGATTCTGGCTCGGCAGACCCATATATCGCTCCGTATAAACCGTGTCGTAAAAATAATGACTGATAACCGGTGCTACCACGATGGCCGCACGGATCAGATCTCCGCCTTTGCATAGGGTCATTGCCGAAATAAATCCGCCGTAACTCCATCCCCATATACCGATTTTACCGGCATCCACATAACTTTGTTTGGCAAGATATTTGGCTGTTTCCACCTGATCGTTCGATTCGAGATTCCCAAGCATGCCATAAGTACATTTGCGGAACTCCTCCCCTCTTGCGCCCGTTCCCCGTGGGTCAACACAAACCATCAGGTAACCCTGCTGAGCAATGTAGGTATCCCAGCTAACCGAGAAAACATCCAGCACCTGCTGTGAATTTGGTCCACTGTACTGCGTCATCAAAACCGGATATTTGGTGGCAGGATCAAATGGCACAGGTTTGATCATCCAGCCATTCAGCTCAATGCCTTCTGATGTCGTGAATTTGAAGAACTCCTTCCGGGGAAGCCGCATCTTGGAGAGTTTTCCGATTAAAACAGCATTGTCCTCCAGTACCCTGATTTCCTTGCCCGAAATATCGTGCAACGTCACGAGATTCGGCGTAGAAACATTGCTGAAAGTGTTGACATAGTATTTGAACCCTTTGCTGAAATCGGCATTGTTGGTGCCGGCAAGGGTCGACAATTGAATCTTTTTCTTCTTATCGAGCGAGATGCCATAGACCTCTTTCTGCATGGGAACCATAGCAGCTGCCTGATAATAGAAGATTTTCTTTACCTGATCGTATCCATAAAATTTGATCACATCAAAATTCCCTTCAGTCAGTTGTTTGACTTTGACACCACTCAGATCGTAGAGATAGAGATGCTTGTATCCATTTTGTTCGCTGAGAACCACGAAACTTTTGTTGTCCTCCAGAAAAGTGAAATTGTCAAGATAATCAGTTTCGATGTACCTGCTGTTTTTCTCGGTGTAGATCAATCGACTGTCGCCGGTGTTGGGATTGGCAAACAGCAGCTCCAGTTTGTTTTGAAGCCTGTTCATCCTGAAGATTCCCAAATCCGAGCCGGTGAAGGTCCAGGCAATTTTTGGCAGATAGTTATCCGTTTCTTTGCCGGTATCCATCTGTATGGTGTTTCCACTTTTAATATCATACACCCAAATCTGGACGATGGAATTCTTCTCTCCCGCCTTCGGGTACTTAAAGCTGTACTCGCCAGGGTAGATTTTGTTCTCTTTGTGCTCGGGCGCCAACCCTTTGTACATAGGCATATGATAGATCGGAACCTGCTCTTCATTGAATTTCATAAAAGCAAGTTGCTTGCTGTCGGGCGACCATTCAAATCCCCTGTTAAATTCAAACTCCTCCTCGTAGACCCAGTCGGGAGCGCCATTGATGATTTTATTGAACACTCCGTCATTCGTGATCTGACGCTCCGTTCCAAAACGCAGACTCTTGACAAAAATGTTGTTTTTCCGAACAAATGCGATCCGCTCCCCATCCGGGGAAAAGGTTGCCAGCTGCTGCTCTCCTCCGTTGGAAAGCCTGGATAGTTGCTTTGTCACGAAGTTGTAAACGAAATAGTTGGCAGTAAATGACCTTCTGTAAATGGGCACACGGTCGGTCATGAGCAGTACTTTGCTTTCGTCACTACTGAACTGGTAGTCTGAAATCGATTTTAAAGAGTCGTTTTTCAAGGCGGCAATATCGAGAACCAATGCCACCTTCTCTCCTGTTTTGAAGCTGTATTTGACGATCTCCTTTCCCATGTTTTCAAGTGCTGTATAGTTCAGACCATCATTCATGGAAGCCAGGCCAATGACCGATTTCTGACTGTAGGTCCTTTTGATAACTACATCTTCAAGGGTTAGCTGTTGGGCTTTCAAGCCCAGGGTGGCCATTAAAAAGAGCAAAAACAAAGTGTAATTTTTTATCATATAAGGAAATGCTTAATAATTTATCATTGCTATCCGGAAAAAATACTTTATCCGCTACGCGGAAAACAAAACATTGTCGCACGACTTTTTTCTACAATACTTTATCCGCTACGCGGAAAACAAAACTTCATATCTAATTGCATTTCAATAATATATAATTTTTTGAATAAATTATACCACTCTATAAAAATTTCCGCGTAGCGGATAAAGTATTGTAGTGAATCAAATCCCATTAAAGTTCTTTACCTCGTAGAGGTTAAAGAAATCATGCCTTCTCACCCTTCAAAAATAGGAAATATTACCGTTTAGTAGGGATCAATTACCCATTAAGGAGTAAAAAAAAACCTATCCTGAAATCTTTCCTTCAAAAGATCGAAATAGATTTGACGAAACGGTGGAAGTTCGCTAATTTTGCACCTTCATAAAAAAATGACGATGATTAAGATAACACTGCCCGATAACTCTGTCAGAGAGTTTGATGCCGGAGTCAACGGATTAGAGATAGCTGAAGCAATCAGCCGAAATCTGGCCAAAGAGGTCCTCTCCATTTCTGTCAACGGTGAAGTGCGTGACCTGATGCGACCTATCAATGCGGATGCTTCTATTAAGCTGCATACCTGGGATAACAAAGAAGGCAGAGATACTTTCTGGCATTCTTCGGCCCACATCATGGCAGAAGCCATAGAGGCCTACCTTCCGGGTACCAAATTCGGCATCGGACCATCCATCGACAATGGGTTTTACTACGACATAGATCTGCCTGAAGGTCAGACGCTGACTGAAAAAGATCTCACAGAAATCGAGAAAAAGATGATGGAATTGGCGCGTACCAAATCCGACATCGTCAGGTCTGAGATTTCAAAAGAGGATGCCCTGAAACTATTTGCTGCAAAGGGAGATCCTTACAAACAAGAGTTGATTTCAGAGCTTACTGATGGCACCATCACCTTATACCAACAAGGTAATTTTACCGATCTTTGCCGCGGACCACACCTTCCAAACACCAGCTATATCAAGGCTTTGAAGCTGACAAGCATTGCCGGTGCCTACTGGCGTGGAAGTGAGAAAAACAAGATGCTGACCCGTGTGTACGGCATCACCTTTCCAAAACAAAAGCTGCTCGAAGAGTACATTATTTTGATGGAAGAGGCCAAAAAGCGCGACCACCGCAAGATTGGCAAAGAGATGGAGTTGTTCATGATCTCTCAGGAAGTTGGTCAGGGACTGCCGATGTGGCTGCCCAAAGGTGCCATGCTTCGCGAGCAGCTAGAGAAATTCCTGAAGACCGTACAGAAGAAATTCGGCTACGACCAGGTGATCACTCCCCATATCGGCGATGTGAAACTCTACAAAAAATCGGGTCATTACGAGAAATATGGCAAGGATTCATTTCAGATGATCAAAACTCCGACCGAAGGGGAAGAGTACCTGCTGAAACCAATGAACTGCCCACACCACTGCGAAATATTCCGTTTCAAACCCAGATCATACAAAGATCTTCCGGTAAGGTTGGCAGAATTTGGAACCGTTTATCGCTACGAACAAAGCGGCGAACTTCATGGACTAACCCGCGTTCGCGGATTCACACAGGATGATGCGCATATCTTTTGCAGGCCGGATCAACTCAAAGAGGAATTCTTGAAGGTGATTGATATTGTCTTTATCATTTTCAAGGCATTGAATTTTGAAAATTATACTGCTCAAATCTCCTTGCGGGATCCTACCAACAAGGAAAAATACATCGGATCTGACGAAAACTGGGAGAAAGCAGAAAGCTCGATCATCGAAGCATGTGCCGAAAAAGGACTTACTACGGTGACAGAACTTGGCGAAGCCGCATTTTACGGTCCAAAGTTGGACTTCATGGTAAAGGATGCCATTGGCAGAAGCTGGCAGTTGGGAACCATTCAGGTGGATTACAACCTGCCCGAACGTTTTGATCTGGAGTACATCGGAGCCGACGACAAGCGTCACCGTCCTGTCATGATTCACCGCGCACCATTCGGATCGATGGAACGCTTCTGTGCCGTACTGATCGAACACACAGCCGGCAAATTTCCGATCTGGCTTACTCCCGACCAGGTTGTCGTTCTCCCTATCAGTGAAAAGTACAATGATTATGCGCAAAAAGTTTCAGAATATCTAAATAATTCCGATATTCGCACCGTCGTTGACGACCGTAACGAAAAGATAGGCAGGAAAATCCGTGACAA
>JBAXED010000195.1:0-4741 GCA_037140615.1 Prolixibacteraceae bacterium | reverse complement strand
CAAAACCTGAACACAAAAATCCGGGTGACCGAAGAAAATGGAAAAGCAAGGGTAAAAATTACCGTCGACGGTCCAAAAAATTTACCAGTGACCCTTGAGCTGGGATTTCGGCAAGGAGGAGTGCTTTCAAATGTAACACCGAAACAAGGAATCAACAATGCTTCCCTGGTAAAAAATGGCGAATATGCTACCTACCGGAAAGGCAATGATGAGATAAAAATCGGTCCGGGGATCTGCACGCACAAATGGACACAGTTAAGAGGTGCCCTGCCTAAGTTGCAGGCCGACTGCCTCTATTTCACCAATTATGCTCCCTGCGAGTTTGAATTTACCATCGAATAAAATTTAGCCGGCTATGATAAAGATAGGACCATACATATTTGTCTTTTTTCTTTGTTGCTTGTTTTGCTCTGGTAAGACAATGACCATCCCCGAAGACGATGATGAAATTGTTACCAGAAAATATTTCTACCAGGGACTAAGTGGGTATCAGCAGTCGCTATTTGAAGGATTTGTATTTTCCGAATTTCCTGCCGGGAAAACTGTCAAACAGTTTTTAACCGGCGATGCGGGATTGAGGGGAGCCACCAGAGTTGCTCAGGCCCTCTTGTTCAGAAACAAACCCGGGGACAAAGAAAACGCGATCGAAATTCTGAAATGGATATTGAAGAATCAACACACAGATGAAAAAAGCGAAAACTTTGGAATGTGGAAAACCAATGTTTCTTTTGATCGTCTCGATAAAAACTGGAGGGAATTTATCGGCTGTGATCTGATTCTGATCTATGAGGGTTATAAGGATATTTTACCCGCTCAGCTCTTGGCTGATATTAAAAAAGGCTTAATACGTGCAGCCAAAGGTGCACGGACAAGAGATGTCGGAGCAGATTATAGCAACATTTCTATCATGAGTGCCTTCCTGATGGATTATGCGGGATCTGCATTTCAAATTGATGATCTAAAGAAATCCGGATTAAAAAAGGCACTCGAAATCTATCAACTATTTCAGCGGCATCAGACTTTCAGCGAGTACAACTCGCCTACTTACTACGGCGTAACCTTGATTGCCATTGCATTGTGGCGTGAGCTGGGCTCAGAGGAATTGAAAAAGATGGGAACAACTTTGGAGAGTTCCATGTGGCACGAAATTGCCACCAACTACAACCCAAAGCTCAAAAATTTCGTCGGACCCTATTTCCGGGCTTATGGGATGGATGTGAAAAAATATTATGCCATCACATCGATATGGATTGCTTTGGCAGTTGATCAGGAGATATTAGCTCCTTTACCCAGAGGTGCCGGGGAAAAACTTGGAGAATTGAGCAACATTTCCACCATCATGCACCTTGGACTTTCTGTTCCAAAAGATGTGCTGTCCCAATTGAAAGAGTTCGACACCTCTCGATTCATAGATCGGCTTGTACCTTCAAAAATTGCCGGGGATACCCTGAAGCATGTCACGGCAGTCGTCAACGAGGACTGGATGATGGGCGGTCTGTGGGGCAACAGAAGGGCATGGAACCAGATAAAAACCGGCACCATACATTGGATCAGCGCACGTGGTGAGATTGAGTGGTTGCTGGTGCCGGGAGAAGGAACAACCAATGTCCGGGTTACCAAAACAGCCATGCAGATTTACCGTTCAGAGGAGAAAAGCACCAGCTTTTCCTTGTACGTATATTCCACAGATCTCGCTGAAAAAAACTTCACCGAAATAATGTGGAGGTTCCCTACCATGGAACTTTTTATTCAATCCAAACTGAAAAGGAGCTTTGAGAGAATAACCGATCGGAATACCGTGTACGAGGAATGTGGTATTTCAGAAGAATATCCCGCCGTGATGAAAATTACCTTTCAAATTCCTTCCTCCTGGAAAAATGAGGATCCACTACTTGAAATAACACCCATTAAATGAAAACATTTATTCTGATACTCCTGTTTCCTATACTTGGCATTTTGACTGTTCAGGCTCAAATGGCTGACAACTCAAAAATTCCGGAGATGCCAAACCCTGCTGCCCGAACTGCCAATCTGGAACGTCAATGGAAAGCCCTTCAGCAAACGCCACCACAGATAGGCGTCAGAGATTGTTTCGCTTTTATTCTGGATGTCCTGGATACACGTTTTCTCAATTCGCAGCAAATAGAAAGGGCCTTGAAACTGATGAAAACAAGAGTGATTACTGATCCGCAAGCCAAATCATATGGTAATATTTATTGGGGCTGGAATGAAACTGGTGGTGATATGGGCGACGGCAACAATGTGCAGTTTTGTGTTCAGTATGGCCTTTCCATAAAATTACTTTTCAACGATCGGCTATCACCGGAAGCCCAAAAAACCCTGGATGAAATTTTCGCCTATGCCCTGCTGGGTGTACGAAATCAACCTGTACGCATCAGTTATACCAACATTTACCTGATGAAAATCCTGAATTTTTCTTTGCTGGGACAGATCTACAAACAGCCTTCAGTGGTGGAAGAGGGGCGCAAATGTTTCGATATCTGGCTAAATCATGTTGCCTTATTTGGAAATCGCGAGTACGACAGTCCCACCTATTGCGGCGTCGATCTGGAGTCGCTCCTCTTGCTGCATCGTTTTACAACGGATGCGGATCTCAAGGCAAAAGCTGCCGATGCACTCAATTTTTTGCTGACGGATCTATGCTCTCATTACAACCAGCAAGGCGGATACCTTGGTGGCGCCCACAGTCGCGACTACAACCGTGTATTCAGCCGCGACCTTCTGGAGGAGAAATATATGAATCCTCTCCTCGGCAGAGCTAATAATAACAACCAGCTTTTTAACCAGCTTTGTCTGGATGAACTTCAAAAAATAGGATTGACCGCTCAACAAAAAGAGTTGCTGAACCGCAAGGACCGTTATATTGTTCAGCGCTGGGACAGTCTGGCCAACGCCTATGCCTGCGATTTTGTCGGAGATAAAGTATCGATTGCCTCATCCAATCAGGCTTACAGTCCGGATGACAAGCCTTTCGTCATTTATCTCAGCAGTCCGAAAGTCCCGGCAATGCCAAATATCGCCTTCGTCATGGAAGGCCGTGACGACCATTACGGCACCTGGCAAAGTGAAGGGTTGGGTGACAAAATGAAACACCTGATGCCGGCCAATTATCCGTCGAATGGCGGATGGGGCAAGACCCGGCACCTGATGCCCTTTATGCAGTCGGCCCAAAATAAAGGGGAATTCGTGATGCTGGTTCTTGGCGAAAAGGATCACAACTGCATCAAAAATTACCTCAATTCAACCATCATTTTGCCAAATGCTTTCGATGAGATCTGGATAGGAACCAAGAAGTCAAAGGTTCCTGAAATTGGCAACAGTGTGACTCTTGATGGTACGAATACCATTTTTGCCCGCTTCGAAGATGTGGCTTTGGCTTTCAGGGTACTTTGGGACAATGCCGATAAGGGCGTAAAGGCTTTGCTTTTTAATGACGGATTCAAATATGAGTCGCACAGAGAGAATTTCAGCTTAAAAAACAATGAAGCACTGCGACTCACCCTCCGGCACCCTGACAATGGAAAGGCACAAATTGCCATGTGGTGGAAGGTTGAGGAGGGAATAAAAAGTGACGCCGATTTTGCCAGATTCAGGAAAAAAGTATTGAGTGCAGCGGTTAAGATTGAGGAGAAAAACGGAACTGTAGACCTTTCAGTGAATACTCAGGCAGGATGGCTAGGTGTCAAAGCTGACGTTGCGAACAAAAAGCGCTTAGAGTATTACAACCCAAAACCGATGCCGGCCAATTATCTTTTCAACATTGATGGAGTCGAAATTGGCAAACCAATCATGGAAAAATACAATCTAAATATTTCAAAATGAGAAAATTAGTATTTATCGCGGTAGCTCTTTGTTCCTTGAACGCTGTTGCTCAAACGAACAGCATGGAACTTTGGTACAAAAACCCTGCAAAAACCTGGACGGAAGCCCTGCCTGTTGGAAACGGCCGACTAGGTGCAATGGTCTATGGCGATTACAAACGCGAAAACATCCAGCTCAATGAGGAGAGCGTCTGGGCAGGAACGAAAATTAACAACAACAATCCCGAAGCCAAAGCGCACCTGGGAGAAATTCAGCAAGCCATCTTTCAGCAGGAGTACAAAAAAGCCCTGGATCTTTCCAATAAATACATGGTGGGAACTCCTCCGCAGGTTCGCTCCTACCAGCCCTTGGGCAATCTTTTCATCAACTACGCCTGGGTGGGCGAACCAACTTCCTACAAACGGTCATTGGATCTTCATACCGGCATTGCCAAGACAGAATATACCATCGATGGGAACAAGGTTACCCAGGAAGTGTTTGTTTCTGCCCCTCAGAATATCGTAGTCGTCAGCATCCATGCAGACAAGGCTTTTAATGCTGAGGTGTTGCTTTGCCGCGAATTTGATGGTTCCAATGAGAACAAGGACAAAAGAAAAAAATCAACACTTACGGCTCCCTTTTGCGAAAATGTATACAAAAACAAAGATGGTGTTGCGAATTACTCCGGACAGATAATTGACGCTGAGTTACCCGGAAAAGGTCCGGCCGGAAAGCACATGCGCTACGCCGCGGCCATGAAAGTGCTATCTACAAATGGCAAAACCGACCCATTTGCCACAGACAAATCAACAGGTTTTAAACTTCAGTCTGTAAAAGATATTGCATTTGTCATAACCGGGGCCACCGATTACAACATGGATTTGCTCAACACCGATCCTTCCATCGATCCGTTGGCTAT
>JBAXED010000194.1:0-4787 GCA_037140615.1 Prolixibacteraceae bacterium | reverse complement strand
TGCCCCCGTTTTTAGTTTTTATGATGGTTCCACCTGAACCCACCACAAATCCTGTAGCAGCATTGATAAAAAAAACTGAATATAACTCTTGAGACGTTCCGCTTGATAAAGCATTCCAGGTATTGCCTCCGTTGATTGTTTTTAAAATGGTTCCGGAAGGATAACCACCACCAACTGCATAACCTATGTTGATATCGGTAAAGAAAACTGACATTAGGCGACCACTTGTTCCGCTTGATAAAGCAAACCAGGTAATGCCTCCATTAATTGTTTTTATAATGGTTCCGGCATAACCAACGGCATAACCTGAATTTGCATCGGTAAAGAAAACTGAATTTAACAAATTGGTTGTTCCGCTCGATAAGACTGCCCAGTTAATGCCTCCATCAGTTGTTTTAATAATGGTTCCAGCGTCGCCTACTGCATAACCTGAATTTGCATCGGTAAAGAAAACTGATCTTAACAAATTAGTTGTTCCAACTGGTAAAACAACCCAGTTTGCGCCCCCATCAAGTGTTTTTAATATGATCCCACAACTACCTACAGCATAACCATTAGTGGCATCGGGGAAACATACCGAATACAATGAGTTGCCGGTTGGTAATGGGTTTTGACATATCCATTGGGAAAAGGAACTCAGAGTCAGTAATATAATAAAACATGTAAGGGATAATCTTTTCATATTAAAAAATTTTATGGTGGATATTTAACATAGTAACAGTTTGAAATTATTGTTAATATGTTGAATATCTGTGAATTTAATAAATTGCTGTTGATTTTGTATAATTTTCATCAGCTTATACCTCACCTTATATACTTTACTCAAAATTACGATTTTTTACAATGTCAAAACATTTTGCAAATCTTACTTTTATTTTGTTGAAATCCAAAATTTGATTAAGCATGGATTAGCAAAAAGAAAAACCCCGGTTTCCCGATGCTTACCTGCCACAAAGAACTTTCATCAGCGAATGAAGAGAAGCGGTTGCCTTTGAGCATAAAGCGAGCATAAAAAAAGGCCCGGTTTCATTGGGTTTATTTTTACCACGCTTTGTCATTGCCCTGGGCCATCAAAGAAAAAGCGTACTGCACCCGGTCAGGAATGAGAAATACCTTAAAAGGAACTGGAATACCGGAAAATACTGAGGATATGCCGGGAAAATCCTTTACTTACCTGTTTTCGTAATGAGATTATTCCTTTGCATAGAAATTTTACTCTTTTTAATCTCAATCATTCAACCATGTAGAAAAACGTATCAGAAATGCTCTGTTGCTGAATTAATCGGGAAAGTTGGGGGAAAACTGGTGGGGAAAGGAACTCGGGCAACTGGTGGGGATTGTCATTTTTGTGTGGGGAAATATACAGCAGATGGTAGCTGGATTAGTATGTGAATGGGTTGAAACGCTGGAATCACAAGACTGCAAGGAATCTCCAATGAAATATTGCAACAAGAATGGAGACAACAGAAAAGTGAGATTATCGGAAGAATTATTACCTGGAAAGAAGTTGATTCATGTCAGCCTGAATAAAAGAGCTTTGCAATAAAAGGAGTGATTATGGGGGGCATCGGTTTGTTAGTGTGCAGGTGCTCTTTTAATGGCGCTCGCACTCTGTTATATGAGGTACTTGTTTTTCTTGGATTTACAATTGCAAATCGTCCCTGTTCATTTAAATTTTACATGGCATGTTACCGATTTCCTTTTACCCGATTGTGGGTCTTACACAACAGCTGACAGTTCATGAACGCTGTTGCGCCACCCTTGCTCCATGCTGCTACATGGTCGGCATCCATTTCACCCAATTTCCAGATTTTACTCTTGTTGGCTTCATGACCAATAGTACAAAGCGGACAGTTTGATTCACCTTTAGTTGCAGCTTCCGCAGTCTGTGTTGAATAAACGGCTTTCCTGGTTGCCTCATCAAAAACCCGGACATTAAGCAATTTTGAATCGACAGAACCGCCAAGGATATATTCAAAGATACCTTTACGGTCTTTGATATAAGAGTCACTGCAAAGCGTCTGCACTTCTGTTGACACCTTTTTCGGATCATAAGCCTGCTTGTGATATTCCTCGTACAAGTGACCCCACGCCAGACCGCGCATCTCGCTCTCAACATCGGTAAATACGCTGGAAACCCATTCGATCACACTATTGAAATAGGTTTTTAATTCAGTAATGTTCGTGTCGAAGCGGTGTCGGCTCATATACTCGCTAATGTTACCTTTGCTGACCCAATCCAGAGCGCATTCCAGAAACTCCTGACGGTTGGCGCTACCTGATACATAGGCGCTCCATTTTTGGATGTTGGAGTTTTGGCTATTGCTAAACTCCTCTTTGCCAAGTGTTACAAAAGGGCCTGAGAAGATGGCGTTGAGCAATTCCTGATCGTTTAGCGGAACACCGGAAATATTTATTGTACGAAACCACTGTTTTATTTCAGTTTCGGTGCCTTCACATTCATAAATGGTTAGTTTCGTTTCCCAAATTTTGGATTGCTTGTCGGCTGCAATACCACTAAAATATTGCTCCATACCGTTTTCATCCTTGACGGCAAATTTATTAGTTACGTATCTGCCAAAACTGGTAATACGTTGTTGGCCGTCTAAAACTTCAAACTTATCATCACTCAATTTAACGAAATAAATCAAGCCCAGCGGATAACCCTTGAGGATGGATTCGATGACGGCCACATCTTTTTTACCATCGGCGTAGATATAGTTGCGCTGATATTCCGGTTGGATGGTTAATTTGCCGGACAAACCGAATAGCCCCTTGCCTTCGAGTTCGTTATAGACAAATCCTTCGCAGATGGCTTTGACGGTAATGTCGGTTTTTAGTGTTGTTATCATTTTGTGAGATTCTTGTGTTTTATAAGTACACGGGCATAAAGCTGAATGTAGCAGCCATCGCCGACTATATAATATGTCTGGCCAGTTGGAAGCTGGTCTAATTTCAGTGTGGCACCGTCATTGAGTTTTTTTACATCGCTTCTCTTACCATTTGAGCTAACTTGAATTTGGGTTGGATAAGTCTTTATTGCTGTACCAAACCAAGTTTTTGTTATGCCAACAATCTCAAACTGCTCAGGGGAATATTTATCAAGAAACGTAATAGGCACACCCATTACTCCATCATAATCGCTTGGAATTGCATCGGTAAATGGCACTTCGATGGCATCGTAGTTGTCATACTTATCATACGATATTTTTCCTTTGATCTCTTTGTGCTTGCTGAATTTCAGGTTGTCCGCCATCATCATCAGTGGCAAGGATTGGTGACGTCGCCCATGGTCAATATTTGTAAACCAGCACGAATTTCCAAGTCTTGTATAATCGCCAACATAGCCGAGTCGAGCGGCTTTCTGCCTGTCTTTTTCGTCGACTTCTGAACCTTTTGGAACAGCGAAAACCATATCACTACCATTTCCAGTCGCCCCTAACCAAGCTTTATTTTCTTTAATCAACGGGAAAACTTCCTTGTAGGTAATAGCGTTCAAATTACCAATTATCACAAACTGCTTATCAACCTCTATAATCCACGCTAAAAACTCACGAAACAGTGAAAAAGGCGGATTGGTTATGATGATATCGGCTTCGTCGCGCAGTTTTTTGATTTCTTTACTTTTAAAGTCGCCATCGCCAGCTAAATAGTGCCACTCTAAGTCATTCACATCCACCTTGCCATCACCGGTCTTGTCGTGTGTCAGGGTAAATATTTTGCCGTATTTGGTAGTTTTATATTGATCGTATTGGGGATCATTTACTTCAAAGAGAGTTGGCTGGTAGTTAATTCTATAATTCTTACTATCTGCGGCGTAGCTGGTACTTATAAGCTTTTTGAGACCGAACCGTTCAAAATTTTGTGCAAAAAATTTGGTAAAGTTGCTCCACTCCGGGTCATCGCAGGGCAACAGCAAAGTCTTACCCCGGAACACATCAGGATTAAACTCTAAATATGCGGTGATTTCTTTTTCAATATCGTGGTACTGAGTATAAAACTCATCGTTTTTTGCATTTTTTGCATTTGTGAGATTACTGTTTGCCATTTTTTACTTATTTAAGAGGTAAGCCTATTGCCATGTTAATGATTCAATGATAGCATATTAATCATCGTCGGAGTTACCTGGTTCATCTTCCTCTTTAAGTTCTGCATTATCTTCAATTCTTTTCATTCGTTTTGCTATGCTATCAAATTTGTTCGATTTTAGGCGATGAACATTTTCCATTTTCTCGGTTGCAGTCTCATATGGAAAACCAGCAATTTCAAAATCTTGAACTCTATAAAACAACTCAAGTGCTTCTTGGTAAAGTTCCTCAAATTCACCACCATTATAAAAATCACTATTTTCTTCCATCTTTTTCTCTAGGATGGAAACCTTTTCAGTTAATCTTTCCAATAATTGGTATCTCATATTTCAGTCATTTATCGCTAATTTGATAATAGAAGTATTTATTATACTTGCAGCCAACGCCAACGAACCACCAATAGTAGCAATATTTGGCTAAAGGCGCACATTAATCCAACACCTAAGCAGTAAAATTAAATCTTTCTCGCAATATCCGCGCCATAACCCCTAAAATATCTCTTTATATTCCTCAACCTCCATCCCATCACAAACTTCTTACTACCTCGACAAAAAAAACCCCGGTTTCCCGGGGCCAAAAACTACATTGTTCCTTCATCTGCGAAGGAATAATAAACATCATGGGCAACAATGATATGATCAAGAACAGAAATTTCAAGTAATGCGCCGGCATCTTTGAGCTTCTTTGTGATTTTCATAT
>JBAXED010000193.1:0-4871 GCA_037140615.1 Prolixibacteraceae bacterium | reverse complement strand
ATCAGATGGAGGATTTATGTTTGAAAGATACCGGAAAATTTAAATAATTTTATCACAAATTTAAACTTTTGAACATGCTTAAAAAACTGGTCACAACAACATTCATTCTGCTCATTCTAACCGGACTTATCGTTGCCAAAGAAAAAGCAGCTCATCTTAAAAAGCTTCAAAATACCGACATCGGAAATCCTGCTCTTGCCGGTTCTTCAACTATTCAGAACAATGCACTGCAAATCATTGCCGGAGGTGCTGATGTGTGGGGTGTCAAGGATGAGTTTCACTTTTCCTGGCTTGAAAAAAAGGGCGATTTTGACCTGACTGCCCGCATCGAAAGTCTCACAGCCCCTCACTTGTACACCAAAGCCGGACTCATGGCACGCGAAGAACTCTCCGACAACAGCCGCCATATCTTCTTTCAGGTATTCCCCAACAACAAACCGCGCAACAAAAACAATGGAGGATACGAATTTCAGTACCGCGCGGCAAAAGCCGGTGAGATGAAGGCCATCTATCCGGCATCGGCAACAGGCGCTCCCGAATTCCCTGCAAACTACCCAAATACCTGGATTCGCCTGAAACGTTCCGGTAATATTTTTACCGGATTCTACAGTCCGGACGGAAAAACCTGGAAAGTTTACACTACCTATACCCTGGAACTTTCGAAAAAAGTCTACCTCGGATTTGCGGTTACTTCCCACAACACCAAAGAAACGGCAACTGCGTTATTCAGGGATATTTCAATAAAAAAATAGACTAAAACGAATTATTTCAGCACTTTAACCTGCAAGTAAGATGCATGTTGCTTGTCATGATAAATGCGCTGGGTTGCTTTCTGAAAATCGGCCTCACTGCAATGATAAATATCCACGAATTTCTGCGGATTGCGGTCGACCAACGGAAACCACGAGTTCTGCACCTGGATCATGATGCGGTGCCCTTTTTTGAAGGTATGGGCAATGTCAGGCAATTCGTATCTAACTTCGGTTACTTTCCCTGGTACAAAGGGTTCAGGGTTTTCGAAGCTATTCCGGTATTTGCCACGGAAAACTTCGGCACGAACCAGCATCTGGTACCCCCCAAGTTTTACATCCAAATCCTTGTCGACCGTAGCTTTCATATTTTGCGGAAAAACATCAATCAGCTTAACCACATAATCAGCATCAGTCCCTGAAGTTGATACAAAAAGATCGGCTAAGAGAGGCCCTGCCAAGGTGAGGTCTTCTGTAAGTGTGTCAGTTTGATATACCATAACATCGGGTCTGCGCGAAGTAAACCGCTGATCAGCGGTCATGTATTCGGAGGTGCGGTAGGTGCTGATTATTACCGAGTAAGGCACCGGCTTCATTGGATCGGAAACGTATTCGTCGAAACTTTCTGTTAAGGCAGATGGCGAAAATGCCAGCTTACCCGCAGGTTGGAAATACAGTTTCTTATCTGAGACATCGGCCGGAGGCCAGGTGCTGACGTTTCTCCATTCGTTGGCTCCTGTCAAGAAAATGGTTGCTTCAGGAAAATCAGCTTTGCTTTCATCAAGAAGATAATGGTTGAAAAATTTCACTTCCATTTCCTGATAAGATTTATTAGCATCCTGACCCCAGAATATATTCCCCAGATTTTTGGCTTCTCCAGTGCCCCATTGTCCGTGAGACCATGGACCCATGACCAGGAAATTGGGATGCGACTGTGGATTCTGCTTCTCGATAGCCTGGTAGGTGTGAAGTGCACCGTACAGATCTTCTGCATCAAACCATCCTCCAACAGTCATCACTGCAGGACCCGCATTTTTCAGGTATTGAAGCGGGTTGCGGGCTTTCCAAAAGCTATCGTAATTGGGATGGTTCATCGCATCGGTCCAGCTTTTAATGCTATCGCCAAAATATTTTAGCGTTATATTTTTTAGCGAACCCTGATCCAGAAAGAACTGGTAACCGTCATTAACCGGCCACTTAAAGCCGGAAAATCCTTCCCGTGTTGGCGATTTAAATGTCCTTTCCATGAAGTAATCGAAACCAAAATTGTCGAATAGGAAAAATGCGCCATTGTGATGAACATCGTCACCAATAAACCATTCGGTTACCGGGGCTTGTGGAGAGACGGCCTTGATTGCAGGATGATTGCTTAAAATAGCCATGGTAGAATAAAACCCCGGATAAGAAATGCCCATAACACCCATTTTCCCATTGTTGTGCCTGACATTTTTCACGATCCAATCCACTGCATCATAAGTGTCACTTGCTTCATCAATATCCTTGTTGCTTTTTTTGTTGGCAATAAATGGCCGGATGTCTTCAAACGCCCCTTCGCTCATGTACCGGCCTCGCACATCCTGAAAGACCATAATGTATTTTTCCTTAATATACCGGTAATGCGATGAAAGGTATGAGCTGAAACGATCCTTTCCCCCTCTTTCGGCGCAATACGGTGTGCGAACCATCAGTATTGGATGTGTCTGACTGGTATCTTTTGGTGTATAAATGGAAGTAAAAAGTTTTACTCCATCGCGCATTTGAATCGTTACTTCCTGCTTGTTGTATCTGGTCTGAATACTAAAAATACTTGATTCATCAATGGGTCCAGGAGGAATAGAGTCGCGGATAAAGTCCAGTTTATTCCAAACATTGAGACTTTTAAAAAACCCGGTAATTTGATTGAGACCAGCATCACAAGTACCATCGTATAAAAAATCTTTGTCACCAAATCTGAAGTAAGGATATTTGTAAGTAAATGTAGAATCTGCCATTCCAAATATATTGCCGTCGGGTGCATCCCAAATCATGTTGTAGCCTTTTTGTGTTGAATCAACATGCAACACTAGTCTGTTCTTGCCATGGTCTGTATCGAATACACCATACCACTTACCCTTTAAAGATTGCCCCTGCAAATTGACGGAGATAAAAAACAACAGCATTAAATTGATGAACCCAGGAAGAAGATATTTTTTTGCTTTCATAAGAAAAGATGTTTTGGTTTTAATTGTATTGAAGCTGGTTCAACTTACTCTTTCACACTCATATGATTGTCTTTTTTGTTAATATCAGGTACAGTTAAACTGCCGAGGACAATCTCTTTGACCTTCTTAGCTGAAGTAAATCGGATATCAACCGTTGTATTGCCCTGTTCCCAAACGCCAACCGACCGATGAATCTTTTGGACCGCTCCATCAGTATACCGGACAGTTAAATCAATTGGCACAGGTTTGCTTCCTTTCATTTCCACGGTAATTGATTTTTTCTTTTTCCCATTGGTGAATTTTCCAAGTGCCAGATCAGGAGCACCACTTTCGTAAAACCAACGCTTCCAGAACCAATTCAGGTTAACACCCGAACCGGTATTCATGCTGTTAAAAAAATCCAATGGTTTTGGGTGTTTGCCATTCCAGTTTCTGATGTAAAGATGCAATCCCTTATAAAATAGCTCTTCACCCAACAGGTCTTTGACATACAAATAACCCAATGAGGGTTTATAATAGGAATTATTCCCCTGTACCGCGCCATTTTCCTGTGTTGTCAGTGTTATGATGGGTGAATCTTCTTCTTTTCCGGCAAAGTATTCATAAGAACTTACAGCCCGGTATAAATTGTCTACATCGGTCGAATCAATTTTAGGTCCGATAATTAAATTGCTGAGTTGAGCCCATCCTTCATCCATCCAGCCATATTTTGTTTCGTTGATTCCCATGTAAAACGGAAACATCGTATGGAAAATCTCATGCAGCGTAACTTCAATTGCAGACGACCTTTCCTTATACGATTTTTCATTGACCATCATTGGATACTCCATTCCATAATCCATTCCCTCAAATACAGTCTCATGTGAATAAGGAAAAGGCCAGCGCGGGAAATCAAAACTCATAATTCCAACCGTCTTTCTGGCAAAATCGACAACCTCAAAAAATCCTGTATCCTTTGGATTGAAAACAGCATCTACCCGCGTACGGCGCATTGATGTAGAATCGACAACCAAACTGCTTGACTTCCAAACGTAATGGTTGCTAATGGCTACTGCCACATCAGTCACATTTTTTGCTTCAAACCGAAAGGTATTTTCGGCGTGATTCGTGGTAACTCCGCCTTTCTTTAAATCCAAACTGTCAATGATGGTGGTAACCTGATCCGATTTTTCGGCCAAGGCCAACCTCCTGCCATATTCAGGAGTAAGCACTTCTTCGGGATTCTTCAAATCACCGGTAGCCCAAACAACATAATCTTTGGGGACAGTAATGGCTGTTTTAAAATCACAAAAATCATTGTAGAACTCTTGTGTGGCAATGTATGGTAGAATATTGAACCAATTCACATCATCCTGCACTGCTATCCTGGGGAAAAAATAAGCAATAAACCATGCTCCATCATCAACCTGCCCTGTCCTGATATGCGATCCCTTGTTAAGGGTATAACTATAATCCAGATCAAGATGGATGGTGTGTTTTGGAGGTATCGTTAGGCTGTCCAGGTACATAAGCGTACTGTAGTAAATAAGTTTTTTTAATTCATATGGTTTATGATCGATGGCCATTTTGCTGATTTTAACACCTGAGGAAACATCCGTCGAATCAATTTTACTCATCCTCATTGCACCCTTTTGGTAGAGATTTGGGAAGAGATTAAAAACCATAAATCTCGAAGTATCCTGGCTATTGTTCGTATAGTCTATTCCTTCAGTACCCTTTATCAGTCTGGTTGTTGGCTCAAAGTGAACCTTCAGATCATAAGCGGCAAAATTCTGCCAGTAGTTTACACCCGGTTTACCGGAAACATCCCGTGTATTTTTGTCATACGCTTTTTGGATATCACGCGGTACAGGCAAGCTTATTTGAGCTGAAACAATAGTGGTAAAACTTAAAAGACAGCCCAAAAGGGTACTCTTGTTTA
>JBAXED010000192.1:0-4941 GCA_037140615.1 Prolixibacteraceae bacterium | reverse complement strand
ATATTTTATCATTTTTTTCAAGCGCACAAACATACATTATTGAACCGACTTTTTCAAGGCTTATGTGCAATTGGCCTTGGAATTTAACTTTCCACTTTGGATGCCAACGCAGTTCGCCACAGTGAAATGCAAGCAGCAGAATTCAGGTCAGATCTCTTTATCTTTCCATATTTCTAATACATCTATTCGCTGGCAGGACTTTCAAATGTTCCGATTAAAGCTTAATGAAGCAACTATAGCCCTTCTTTTTGAGTAAGGTGAGGCAATTCTGGGCTTCGGTTACGTTGGAGAAAGGACCAAATCTAACGGCATATTTGCCATTTTCTGCGACCATCTTGATTGGATAAGGAGCTTCGGATGCCATCTTATCGACGCATTTCAAGGCATTGTCCTTGTCCTGGAACAAGCCAAGCTGGATAGTGGGACCGGATGATGCTACGACTACTTTTGGTGTTGATGCTGATAGGTGAGGAGTTGTGTCAGCATCAGGTTTTGAAGCAGGAGGAGTTGCGTTCATTGTTGAAACAGGAGGAGTTGCAACAGTTTTCGTAAAAGTAGAAGTAGCATCATTTCCGGAAGTAGGAGGAGTTGTGTCTTTTTTACTGGTAGCTGGTGTAGTCTCAGAATTCGCTGGAGGAGATGTGATAGCAGCGTTATTTGGCTTAGTTGGGGCAACTGTTGTTGTGCTGATAACATCCAGTTCAACGATCACACTTTCTTTGTTTTCGATGCCTTTTGCATCCATCAGCCTGATACAATCTTCGGCTTCCTTGCTCGTAGAGAAGCCACCTAGTCTAACCTTGGAGTACATTCCGCTGACAACTATCTGCACCTTGTACGGCGTTGCATGACTTAAGTAGGTTGCCACTCGTTTTGCATTTTTTTGATCGATAAATGCCCCAACCTGGACAAAATATTGCTTGCCTCTGGTCACGATGGTGGTTGGAGCAGCCGGGGTTTTTGAAATGGCAGTTTTTTGAGATGAATCAGGTTTTGTTGCAGAAGGAGTCGTTGGGACAGGTTTTGTCTCAGCAGGTACAGCAGCAATCGGTTTAGCATCCGCAGCTTTGTCACTTGCAGATTTTCCTGTTGTCTGATCAGCTTGAGTGACTCCTAAAGTCTTATCAATTGCAGCCTTGCTTAAAGCCTGATTTGCCAGTGCTTTCTGTTCTGCTTTTTTTGCTGCATCCGCAGCGGCCAGTGCATTCTTGTCAGCCTCGGTTACCGGTTGTGCCGGGGTCACTTTCGTCTTATCAGCCTGAGCCGCACTCTCTTTGGATTTGTCTGTTTGGGCCAGTTGCTCTTTGGCTAGATCAGGCATGACAGGTTCTTCCTCTGCTTTCAGACTGGTTAACGTAAAGTCAATGCCTTCAACGATGTCGCCATCTCTGCTTGGTTTGATGTTGAATGGCAATCTGGCAGTATCGATGCTCATTTGGACCCTTTTTAGCTGAGAAGTATCGACCTGGGCATAGTACTTTCCCGGAGCCAGTCCCAGATAACTAAAATAGCCATCCGGTTCTGTCAGGGTTTTGCCGACTAATTTGGAATTCTTATCGAAGAAATTGACGACGATGCGCCCAAGTCCGGCAGGTTCACCTTTCCCTTTTTTATAAACCGTACCTGATACCTCACCAACTACTGCAATGGGGACCTCAATCAATTTGAACTGGTTGGGATCCACTACGACAGTCATGGTTTTCTTCCGGAGTTTCCATGCCACGTTGTCGAAACTGTTCTGGTCGAGTTCGACATAATAGCTGGTATAAGGCTCTAAATCCAGTACCCTGATGGTGGAGTCCTTGTCATCCTGAAAAGGCTTGCCACCGCTGATTCTGATATTTAAGTTGTAATCTTTTGGCTCGCCCGGATCACGTTTGTCGTTGCAGTTCAAATCGAGAAATGGCGCAAAGACCAGAGCTCCTTTTCCAACACTCGTCCGGTTGTTGGCCCCAAAATATCTGGTCTTGGCATCCATGATCAAACTACCTCTGGCCACCTCCATGAGCGTGGTTTCTGCATTGGATTGCCTGGCAGTGAAGCCTGTCTGGGCAAATGGGAAATCGTACCTGAAGCCGATCTGGGCCATCTGAACTTTGCTAAGAAAATTGTTTTCGTAGGAGAGCGAAATGAATCCATTTTTGAGGATGTATTTCTCTATGCCAATTTTTGCCGAAATAAGTTGTCCCTGACTATAGTTGTATTGTGTTTGTGGTAAAACCATATATCCACCGGGCAATCTGAGGGACAAAGAGAGGTTGCTATAGGTATATGGTTTACTATTCTCAGAAAACATCGCGTAGTTGGTCAAATTTGTATTTACCCCAAATAATGACCCCGAGATCAGCCATTCTGCAGTAGAATATTTGGTGCCCGGCATGATGATTTGGTTGTAGGTCATCCTGTTGTACAGGGAAAATTTCTCAGCCTTCACTGGAAGAGACAATATGGCTTTTCTCTCTTCCAGGTAATTGTAATTGACCGCCTTCTGTCCTGGAACATATTTGGTGTAATTTAACTCCAACTGAATGTTATTTTTAAACTGGTAGCTGAGGAGACCCTTCCCTCTTACTCCATATGCATATTCTCCTGTTAGGATAAGATTGGAGAGCGGTCGTGTCGACATTGTGATAAATGGCATAATCGGTCCAGAGTTAACCGAAGAAAGGTACTCTACACCGGCACCAACTGTGATGCTCTTACTTACACCATAATTAAAACTGCCTTTTGAGAAGATGCTACTTGTACTATCTTCCACCATCCCTGCCACCAAAGTATATTCAAGTTTTTTGACAGGCATAAAGTTGAATGGGATAGTCAGTGTTTGCTCTTTGACCCGCTCTTCCCCCCAGGGGCCATAGAATTTGAGTTTTACCTGGGAATTTCCGTATACCAACGGTACCTGAAAATTGAAGAAACCGGAAGCATCTGCTTTTTTGTAATCAACCAAAACATTGTTAACGTACAATTCTACTGTCCAGTTGGGTGTGGTGTAATCGCTCAGGTTGTAAGTGCCGAAAGAGCGCCGGTAAGTCGTTGGTGTATTGGTGAGCCGCATCCCAACAACCGGGTTGTAAATAGAGGAGATGGCATCTGTCCCAATTTTGCCGAAAATGGTTTGTCGCAACCAGCTGCGGTTGTTGTTTACATACCTCAGGTAGTAGTATTGCTGTTTTTCGTTGAATGCCTCATTGGTGTTGTAGTTAAGCATGAAGTTGGCCTCGCCTCCGGCCAAAACTGAACCCAGGGCAAGGTTAATCCGTGTATCCTCTTTTTGACCAATCTGCTGGGTTCCAATTACAGACCAGTCGGCCATTCCAAAATGGAAAAGCGGAAAACTTCTTTTGATGGTAGTGTCTGTTTTAACTTCTCCAGTTATCCGGTTGATGTTTTGACGCATCTGTTCGAGTCTTTTTTCCCGCATGGCCGGCAACTCAAGTTTGGTTTCCATGTTAACCGAAAGTGTTCGGATGGAGTATTTGCTGTTTAATCCGAATACTTCACCAAAGTACTTTGAGAGCAGATATAAATTAGACTCTGTACGGATCATCTCTCCTTGTTTAAGTTGAAATGTTTTGCCCTGAAAGGTAATTTTGTTGTTTTTGTAGTCTAAAACATAAGATTCTTTTGTGGTGATCAGGAAACCTGATATGGAATCCATGGTCTGGGACATGCTGGTCTTAAATTTAAGAAAATCAAAAATATCCTTCAAAGGGAGATAAACCACATCATCCTTGATCACGGCTGGCACCTCAATCCCGCCAATATCTTTCACCTGAAGGTATACAGAGATTTCATCGTAAATTGGATCATCTTGAGCCTTAAGATAATAGGGGAGGAGGAGGAGGAAAAGTACGAAGCCAACAAAACACCCTCTTTTCAAGCTTGTACTCCGTTCAAAGATGGTGTGAAACAACAGACGTATTGGAATCTCCTGATTCAACTATATGGCATTATTCCGTTTTCGGGAAACTTACTCCTCATGTGCGAATTTACGCATTTGCCTATTTTTAAAGTCCTTCGCACTTGTTGTATGCGAAAGAGTTATCAACTTCTTTATGTTCATAAAATCAGTATAGACAAGGGTTTTGCCTTGTCTCTGCTGCAAAAAAGATGTATATGCAGGGATGAAAGTAAAAGAAAAGGCCAAGCCTTGTCTTTACTGGTTCATTTAAGACCATTCAAAATGAAAATAAATGCTTTGTAAATGTCATTCCTGAGCCATCGTAACCGTAAAAAACCCACCGTACGTCCCAGGAGGATTAGCTGCGGTAGTGCCAACAGTTAATGTAACGCCAACATCGACTCGCATGGGTGGATTAACCAAAATAAAATCCTTGGATGGGCTTGCATCATAAAAGGCCATATCCATGGTATGACCTCCTTGAGAAATTGAGCCTATAGAAGTGTTTTGAATAATATGCACAACAGTTCCCGGAATTCCATCAACATCGAAGCTTGCTGCGCTATATGGAAAACGACCGGCAGATAAAAAAACAACCCCAGTCCCAAATCGAGCTCCTGCTGCTGTTACCGTAACGGATCCGGAGGATGTAACGACAAATGCACCAAAATTTAATTGAACCAGGTTATGAATTGTTAGCGCAATGGGCTTTGGTGGTTTTTCCTGTGCAGAAATTGAGTTGGATGTAAAAAGTGTAAATATTATTAGATAAAAGGGTATCAAAAGCAGTCTGAACAGCCTAAAAATCTTTTGGTCATTCAGTCTATTTTGCCTAATACAATCTCTTTTATTCATCACTTTCTTATAATCGTTTTCTCAGAATAACTATTGTTCCCTGACACCAAAGTTACGACATATATACCGCTTTTCCATTCGGTAGAACCTACATCGATGGTTTGATTGGAAGTAATAGTTTTTCTAAAGAGGGTTTGTCCGGTCATGTTGGTGACTCGAAGTTCTCCCACATCGCCAGGGAA
>JBAXED010000191.1:0-4993 GCA_037140615.1 Prolixibacteraceae bacterium | reverse complement strand
TGGGGATATGATTTCAACCATGATAGTCAGGCTACCAGGGAGTTGGTTGATAGTGTTGCCTCCTATTGGATGACTGAATTCAAGATCGATGGCTTTAGGTACGATTTCACGAAAGGTTTCTCCAACAACATCAAAAGTAACACGACTGATTCCTGGGGGAGCAAATATGATATCCAGCGAATCTACAACCTCGAGCGCATGGCGGGACAGGTGCAGAAGCGTAAACCCGGCGCACTGGTTATTTTCGAACACCTATCAGATAATCAGGAGGAGAAAGAGCTGGTAGAATCAGGTAACGGAATTCTGCTCTGGGAGAATTGCAATTACAATGCCGGACAGGCTGCCATGGGTTTCGCTGATGCTACTTCTGACTTTAGCGGAGCATCCTATACGGCCCGAAACTGGAACAAAGCAGCAGCGATAGGCTATATGGAGAGCCACGATGAAGAGCGGATAGCCTACAAATGCCTTGCCTTTGGGAATTCAGCGGGAAATTACACAACAAAGGACAGTACGACTGCCTACAAAAGGGCAGCTCTTACCTCTGCACTCTTTATGCCAATCCCAGGACCGAAAATGATCTGGCAATTTGGTGAGCTGGGATATGATTATTCTATCGAACTTGGCGGGCGGTTAAGTGAGAAACCTGTTAAATGGAACTATGTGGATCAACCTGCCCGCACTTATTTGTTCAGGGTGATGGCCAAGCTCTTTTACCTCAAAAAAACCTATCCGATTTTTAAAACAACCGATTTTGGCTACTCTCTTGCTGGTGTAACCAAATGGCTCAAGCTAAATCAGGGCAGTGACAATGTTCTGGTGGTAGGGAATTTTGGCCTCGTTTCAAATACCGTAAGCCTCCAGTTCCAGAAAACAGGTACCTGGTATGAATATTTTGCCGGGACAACCCTTGATGTAGCTAATACCACGCAAAGTCTGACCCTCGCGCCAGGTGAATTCAGGTTGTATTCGACCCAAAATTTTTCCAAACCCAATATCACAACAGAGGTGAATGTTCTTCCCAAGCCTGAAGTCGGTTTTGTGATCTGGCCCAATCCGGTGAGCGAAACCCTTAGGATTTCTTCTGTTTCACCGCTTTCGCGGATTGCCGTCTATTCGATGAATGGAACAAAGATCAAGGAGCTCACACTGCCTGGGACTGAAACTTCCGGACAGGAACTTTTTTTGGGAGATCTTCACCCCGGTAATTATCTTATTCAGGTAGTAAACCAAAAAGGGCAAAGCGAGTCAAAAAAGATCATCAAGTACTAATGGAATGAAAAAGAGCTTCAACCTTCCTTTAGGTGGGCTTCTTGTTGTGTTGGCTTTGTTATCGTTTACCTCATCCCTCAAAGTTGAGGATTTCACCAACAAGATTATTGGTAGATTCAACAAGTTGTGGATGGTCATTCCTCAGGAGAAGGTCTATCTTCAAACTGACAAACCTTATTACAATGCAGGTGAGGATATATGGTTTAAGGGTTACCTCATCAATGCAACGACCCACGAGCCTTCAGGTCTAAGCCGTTTTCTTTATGTCGAATTAATTGACAAAACGAATTCGGTTGTTTCACGGGTTAAAATTCGCAGAGATACTTTGGGCTTTTCCGGGTTCATGAAGCTCAATCCAAAACTTGCATCCGGCTATTTCACCTTGCGTGCATTTACCTACTGGATGCAAAATGCTTCTGCTGAAAGTTTTTTCACCAAAAATATTTTCATAGGAAACAGCCTTGTGGACGAAGTTCCCAAGAAAATTGACAACAGTATTCCTGTTAGTGATTTCGATGTACAATTCTTTCCGGAAAGCGGTGTCCTTGTTGATGACAACATGCAGGCAGTCGCTTTTAAAGCTATAGGAACAGATGGCCTATCTATTGAAGTGACAGGCAAAATCTTCAACGGCAGCAATGTGTTTGTGGCAGAATTTTCCTCAATAAACAAAGGAATGGGAAAATTCATGCTTGAGCCTAAAAAGGGAGAAAGCTATTATGCTGTGGTAAATACATCTGACGGCAAGGAAAAGCGCTTCAATCTGCCACTGGTTCAAACTGATGGAATAGCACTTCATTTGGTAAATTACAATGGCAAAATTGTATACGAAGTTATCAATCATTCCAATCGTCCGGGTAGTTCACTCTTCATGGTCGTACATTCAAGAGGTAAAGTTTGTGCTATTTATCCCGTCAAATTGTTGGGAGGTAAAATTCCTGAGACCATACTTCCGGCCGGAATTAATTCTTTCGCAATCATTGACACCCTGGGAAATACCCTTTGCGAGAGACTATTATTTAACTGGGCACACAAAATGCCGGAGATAAAAATGCAATCCGACAAGAATACCTATGGCAAGCGTCAAGCTGTTAACCTGGATTTCTATGTTTCACCCGAAAGAGGAAAACCCGCTGATGGGAATTTTTCAGTTAGTGTGACAGACAATAAAACCGTGCTGAAAGATTCACTGGCGGATAATATCATCAGTTATTTTTTGCTATCATCAGATATCAAAGGACACATCGAAGAGCCAGAGGCTTATTTCACGATTAATTCTGCCATCTCACATGAGAAAATGGATGTTTTGCTTTTGACACAGGGGTGGCGTCGGTTCAATACTGCTGATATCGTAAAGGGGAAGATCTCAAAACCGACTTATTATCTCGAAAGAGGTCAGGCCCTTTCGGGTAAAGTGACCAACATTCTGGGAAAGCCATCTAAAAAATGTGATGTGATTGCGCTTTCCGGGTACCATAATATCATCCGGACTACACAAACGGATAGTCTTGGGCGATACCTGATTGAAGGAATTGAATTTCCTGACAGTACTTCTTTTATCCTGAAAGCGAATAAGAAGAAAAGTTTGGTTGATGTAGAAATTATTCCTGATACAGACTCTTTCCTGAAATCAGCAAAGATATTTATGCCTCAGCGAACTGTCAGGATTCCAGCGCCTTTGGAGTATTTTCAGCAGAGCCGCGATAAATACTATTTCGAAGGGGGGATGAAAGGTGTCAATCTGGATGAAATAACCGTTGTAGCCGAAAAGGTAAAAAGTATTTCGGAGAATCAATATTACTCGGGATTGGCGGATACGCAAGTAACTTCAAAGGACCTTGAGAAATTTTCAGGAATGAGTATTATGACTGCAATCTCTATGTTACCCGGGGTTCAGGTGTCGGGCGAACAGATTTCCATTCGCGGCAGTACCGGCAATCCTCATTTTCTGATCGATGGTTTCTCAACTGACAGAATTGAAGAAATTTCCTATTTAACCACCAACGATGTGGCTGAGATCTCCCTATTTAAAGGAGCAAGTGCGGCTATTTTTGGTTCCAGAGGTGGCAATGGCGTGATTGCCATAACGCTTAAAAAGGGGAGTGAGCTTACTTCCAGAAATTTCACTCCGCCAAGCTTGTCACATTTTGTCCCACTTGGATATCAGAAGCCTGCTCAGTTTTACGTTCCCAAGTATGAGGTTGACTCTCTCCGCCAGAGTTCTGTTCCCGATCTTAGAACAACAATATATTGGAATCCGGGACTCTCTTGTGATAGCACTGGAATAGTCCACGTAAGATTCTTCACGGCTGATAAAACCAATAACTATTCGGTCATTTTTGAAGGAATGACAAATAGCGGTGAGATATGCCGTTTTGAGGGTATTTTAAAAAGGGAATAACCGTAGTTATTCCCTTTTTAAAATACTATTTTTCTTCGCTCTCTTTCTTCAACGGTGCTTTTGAAAGAAGCTTGCCTGTTGCATCAAAATCCAGTGAGAGTTTATCTTTGCCTTTTGCTGCTTGCATCTCATAGGTGACAACGCCTTTTGTATCAGTTGCTTTTGTAATCTCATCCAGCTTGTAGCCTGCGAAATCTTTTGCAAGGATAGCTTTTACTGCTGCAGGCAAATCTGCATTACTGACTTCGGTTTCTGATTCCAGGAATTTTCCGGAAGCATCAAACAAGGCTGAAGACTCTACTTTGTTTAAAATAAAATCAACCTCAAATTCACCCGGCTTTTCGACGCTCCATTTTACTTTTTGTGCTGCCGGATATTTGGCTGCGAAAGCCGATTTTGCTGCTGCTGGCGCATCTTCTTTTGGCTTTTGAGCATAGGTGCCAACAACGAAGATCATACAAACCAATACTGTCAATAAATTTTTCATCTTATCTGCTTTTAATGTGAATACTGTAAATGTAATATGAGACTTTGTAGAAAATTAGCAGATTACAACTGATTGTCAAATTTTAATGGTGTATCCTTCGATTTTTTGAGTTGTTTCCCGATAGTGTAACTAAACCCGAGATAGATCATTCGCGCACTGCGCTTTCTGATGACTTCCTGATAGAGCTCAGGTGTATCAACGATAGAATTATTCGTTAGCGAATTGAATAAATCAGAAACCGTAAAAATGACGGAAGCTTTTTTCTTTAACAGCTCCTGTCTAAATCCAAGATTCGTTACAAATGTCGGAAGTCTTTTACCTTGAGGTGTCAGTTTTTCTGATATATAGTTGGCGTTCAACTGAATCATTGAGTTTTTGGAGACATTGATAGTTGAATTGAGATTTAAGGTGTAGGAAATATTCGACTTTTTGCTGCTGTAACCCAGGCTTGAAGCATCGATCGTATTGTAAAAAGTATTGGATCCAAAGTTGATACTGATGATTTTTGCCAGTGTTGTTGAGACAATAAATTCAAATCCGGCGGAACTGCTTTTGGAAAGGTTCCCAGTAGTTGTAATAAGCACAGAATCGTTCAGATATTTTGTGAGACTCGTGAGTCCATCATAAGTATAGCGGTAATAGATTGTTGATGTAATTGTTGTCATGTTCTTTTTAAACTGATAGCCCATTTCGATGGAATGAATCTGTTCAGGTTTTAGTTTTGGATCACCAATCCTAAGATTATATGGATCCTGGTATTCGGGGAAAGGATTCATCTCATCCCCTTCCGGACGGCGTATCCGGTGACTGTAATTGAGCTGAAACTCATTCGC
>JBAXED010000190.1:0-5040 GCA_037140615.1 Prolixibacteraceae bacterium | reverse complement strand
GGTTTTAAAATTGTTTGAGATGGGAAGCTTTTTAATTTTTTGATGGTAGAGTCTTTGATCTGTCTGATCCGTTCGCGGGTTATTCCAAATCGTACACTCATGTCATCAAGGGGCAGGGCCTGTTTACCATTTAATCCATAGTAGGAAGAGAGAATGGCTGCTTCACGGCCATCCAATTTACTCAACAGTCGTTTAATCTCAATTTTAAGGGAGGTTTCTAACAAATCATTGTCGGGACTAGGTGAGAAATCATTTGCATATAAATCATATTGACTGTTTTCATTTTCATCGTCGTCGAACATCGGAGCATCCAGGGAGAGGTGCACACCCGATGACTGCATGGACTGATCGACCATCATGACATTCATCTGCAGATAGGTGGCAATCTCTTCCACGGTGGGTTCGCGCTGAAACTCCTGCTCCAATTGCGCATAGGTCTTGTTAACTTTATTGATCGTATCCACTTTATTCTGAGGTAATTTGACCATTCTCGCATTCTCAACCAAGGCCTGGAGGATGGATTGCCGAATCCACCAAACGGCATAGGAGATGAATTTAAATCCTTTGGTCTCGTCAAAGCGATGTGCGGCCTTGATCAGTCCGAGGTTCCCCTCATTGATTAAATCCGAAAGAAGCATTCCCTGATTCTGGTATTGCTTGGCCACAGAAATCACGAATCGAAGGTTCGATTTCACCAGACTGTCGAGCGCTGCCTGGTTACCAGCCCTGATCTGCTGAGATAAAAATATTTCTTCGTCACTGGTAAGCAACCTGATTCTCCCGATTTCGAGGAGATACTTGTCCAGCGATGGTGCCTCACGGTTGGTAATTTGTTTGATAATTCTGAGCTGTCTCATAATTTTTAAGTTTTGAACGCTCCGGCAATGAATTTTGAAGCCTTGTTTGCAGACTGAATACTGCTAAAAATAAAATCAAGATTACCTCAATATTAAGCCAAAAAAAGGACTATCAGAAATGAATATATGTAATATTTTGCCTGATTATCAATAATATCCATGATTATGTATGCAATTATCTACATTTGAAAATACATTTAGTTAACCTGAATTTTTTTATCGCCAAGAATGCGATCCGATAGGCCGCAGTTTATGTTTCGTAAAATTTTTTTGATTTTTTTTTGATTTTTATGATTTTCAACCAAAATGGGCGGGTAAAACTTCTTTTTTGCGCTTCTTTTTATCGATTGATGTCAATTTTCTTTAAAATATCCCAAGTCAATTTTAATCTGAAAAGCATTTTTTTTCATTTTATCCTCGCAACTGACTGAAATTTAATTTTTAACAAGAAGATTTTTTGTGAATTAAAATCAAATTACTACATTTGAGGCGGATTTAGATTAGCGATCTGACACAGTATCTTCAAAATATCCCTGTTATCTCTTCCTAAGTTATTTATTATAGTATTAAAATCTTGAACATTGTGTTGCTCCTTGCAACATCTGTTTCGATTACAAATCAGCAAAAATCATGTACGACATCCTGGAACTGAGCAAGAAACTCTTGCCGGAATTGCGCGAAATTGGTAAGGAATTAAATATCAAGCGCATCGAGTCATTCAAAAAGCAAGAACTTATTTACGTAATCCTTGATACTCAGGCTATCAGAGATTCTCTCATCAAAGAGCCTGAAAAGAAGTCAGCACCTGCTGAAAAAGCTTCCCACAAAATTCCTAAGGTGAAGGTTGAAGTCAAACCACCATCAGAGAAAAAAATTATCCGCATCGTCAAGAAAACAGGCGATGTGCTCAACATTGAAACCTCAGCCACTCCATCGACTGAGCCCGATCGTACTGCGCCTGTGGCAGATACGGATCTGTTTACCGAACCATCCAATGAAGTTATGCAGGAAGAAGCTCCTTTCGAAAAGCCCTTTGAGCCAAAAGCAGAAAAGGTTCGCAAAGAGCATGCTGTTCAGAAAGAACGCAGGCCACGTGTCCTTCGCAGTGAGGCGGCGATCCTGTCGGTCAGTTCTACAGCCGTAGCTCCTGCAGAAGGCGAAGAGCCGGTCGAAGAGGCTGCTGTCGCAAAAGTCGAAGGCGACACCATCGAGGCAAAGCCGGAAGAAAAAAGACCGCCGATCATTAAAAATCTTCAGAAGAAAGAATTTTCTTCCAGCCAATCTTTCCAGCCTAAGAATGGCAATGGGTTGCAGCCTGGACAACAAAAGCAGCAGGAACCCAAAGAGACTGAAAAATCATATGATTTTGAAGGGGTAATCAACCAGACCGGTGTGCTGGAGATCATGCAGGAGGGATATGGTTTCCTGCGCTCATCCGATTACAACTATCTGACATCACCCGATGATATATATGTGTCCCAGTCGCAAATCAAACTTTTTGGTTTGAAGACCGGCGATACTGTTCACGGCATTATCCGTCCGCCGAAAGAGGGAGAAAAATATTTCCCTCTGGTGAAAGTTGTTGAGATCAATGGACGCAGTCCGGAATACATCCGCGACAGGGTACCATTCGAACACCTTACACCGCTCTTTCCAGACGAAAAATTCAACCTTGCCGGGAAGTTCAGCAGCATCTCCTCCAGGGTGGTCGACATGTTCGCACCTATCGGGAAAGGCCAGCGCGGACTGATCGTGGCTCAGCCAAAGACCGGTAAGACGATGCTCCTTAAAGACATTGCCAATGCAATCGCTGCCAACCATCCCGAGGTTTACATGATCATCCTGCTGATCGACGAGCGTCCGGAAGAGGTAACCGATATGGCCAGAAGCGTCAACGCCGAAGTGATATCCTCTACTTTCGACGAGCCGGCAGAACGTCACGTGCGCATCGCTAACATGGTGCTCGAGAAAGCCAAACGACTGGTCGAATGTGGTCACGATGTGGTGATCCTGCTCGACTCCATTACCCGTCTGGCCCGCGCTTACAATACCGTTGCACCTGCTTCAGGCAAAGTACTTTCAGGTGGTGTGGATGCCAACGCACTGCACAAACCCAAGCGCTTCTTCGGCGCGGCCCGTAACATCGAAGAGGGCGGTTCGCTTACAATTTTGGCCACAGCCCTGACCGATACCGGTTCCAAAATGGATGATGTCATTTTCGAAGAATTCAAGGGAACCGGCAACATGGAATTGCAGCTCGACCGGAAACTGTCGAACCGCCGCGTGTTCCCATCCGTCGATATCCTGGCCTCCAGCACCCGTCGCGAAGACCTGCTGCTCGAAAAAGCTATGCTCGACAAGATCTGGGTTCTGCGCAACTTCCTCAATGGCATGAACTCTGTCGAGGCGATGGAGTTTGTACGCGACCGATTGTCCAAAACCAACTCCAACGAAGAGTTTATCATTTCGATGAATTCCAACTAAGAAGTGACTAAAGTGAGCTAAAGTGACTAAAGTGACTAGAGTGCCTAGAGAGGGAGGGAACTCCGGACTTTAGGCACTTTTTTTGATAGTAATGAAGTGAAAAAGTTGTTTCATTTACTCTTTTGGCAAAGTCCTATAAATACTCAAATCAAGATCTCACCGCAAGTACTTTAGTCACTTTAGTTCACTTTAGTCACTCTAGGCACTTCTTATTTTTAAAAGGTATAAATAACACTCATATGCAGTTTCTGTCATATAGACATTACATTTTCTCGCATATTCTGCTTATTTTTGTTGCTTATTGCAATTTGAAGTGGAAATTTTTTTCGATGCACACAAACTTTTGGTCAATGCCGGCGAGGGTAAAATCGTCAGGGAACTCTACCATGAGATCGACTGGAGCGCACGAATCATCGGCATCAAAGGTTTTAGGGGCGTTGGAAAAACAACATTTCTACTCAACTTTATCAGGGAGCAATACGGCGATTCGCGCGACTGCCTCTATGTAAACCTGAATGACTTCTACTTTGCCAAACGACGGATCTTCTCCTTCGCCGACGAATTTTACAAACGCGGCGGCAAGGTACTCGTTCTGGATCAGCTCCACAAATACCCTGACTGGTCGAACGAGTTAAGGCAGTGTTACCACGATCTCCCCGGACTACAACTCATCTTCAGCAGCTCTCCGGTTTTGCGCATTTTCGAAGGCAACGATGATCTCAAAGATATCGTCAAAATCTACCACCTCGAAGGACTCTCCTTCCGTGAATTCTTAAATTACAAGACAGGCAGCAACTTCGGGAAACTTTCGCTCAGCGATATCCTGGTAAGTCACAAGGAGATTGTTCCGGATATCATTCGAACTGTGAGGCCATTGGCCTATTTCCCCGAATACCTTAAAAGTGGGTATTATCCCTATTTCATCAACAACTCCGAATTTTACAGCGAGAACCTGTTGAGGCACGTCAACCTGGCATTGGAAATCGATGTCACCTACCTCAACCAGATCGAGCTGAAATACCTGCCGAAACTGCGCAAATTGTTGCAGCTGATCGGCGCGCAAATGCCGTTTTCTCCCAATGTCAGCAAGATAAGTGCCGAAATTGAGACTTCGCGCACCACGGTTTTGAACTACCTCCGCTACTTAAAAAATGCGAAACTGATCAACCTCCTGTTTGAAAACGGAAGCAACGGTCAGCTGCAGAAGCCGGAAGTGCTCTATCTCCAAAACACCAATCTTCTGCACATCGTTGCCCCGGATAACATCAACAACAGAAACTTGCGTACCACTTTCTTTTACAATCAGGTTGGATACCAGAATAGTGTGAAATCATCCAAATTGCATGATTTCAGGGTGAACAATCAATATGAATTCGTTGTTGGAGGCAAGTACACACAGGCGGAAGGCGAGAATTGCTTCGCCGCGGCGGATATGATTGAGACGGGGGAGGGTTGCATTGTGCCGCTGTGGTTGTTTGGTTTTTTGTATTAGGGAATTGAGAACAGAGAACAGTTGAAGAAGGAGTGGACGAGTGGACGAGGGGGAGAGGGGGCGAGTGCGACTTTGAGAGGTTGAAACGGAGAAGAATTGAAACGGAGAAACAGGGGAAGGACTGGGGAGACTAGGGGACTGGGAGACTAGGCGAGTGGGACTCCTTAGATTGAAGAATTGAAACGGAGAAGAATTGAAACGGAGAAA
>JBAXED010000189.1:0-5079 GCA_037140615.1 Prolixibacteraceae bacterium | reverse complement strand
TCAAACGCTCTAGCCAACTGAGCTAATCCCCCATTGAGTCGGCAAATATAAAAAATTATTTGGTGTGCAACTCTTCAAGACGAACCAAAATTATGTCTCTTATCCTTAATTCTTTTTATTTTTCGATTTGCCTGATTTTTACAAGAAAGGGAGCGGGGAATTTCAATTTGGAGTATTATTCAAAGTAGTTTTATTCTGAACGCTGTAGAATATAATATGTACTTTCCGATGCACTAAAAATATGACATAGTTAAATATATAGATGAAAAGATCTATTGTAGTTCGACGGATAGGTTTAAATCGTAAATTTGTTTTGTCCCCTATAAATCTGATCGAATTGTAAGCCATGGAAGAACAAATGAAATCTGTTTTTGATATTGCACCTTCCGGCTACTTTACTCTTTCCAAAGAGGGTAAAATTAATAGCCTAAATTTAGCTGCATGTCTAATGCTTGGACTAGATCGCAGTCGATTAATAAATTCTATGTTAGGCACATATATTACCAACAACTCAAAACCAGTTTTCAATCTCTTCCTCAATAATATTTTTATCAACAAGACAAAAGAAACGTGCGAAGTTACTTTGTCGCTCCAAGACTCTACCCACATTCATGTTTTGCTTACGGGAATCGAAACCGAAAATGAATGTCTGGTGACTGCGGTTGACATCACTGACCGGAAGATAGCTGAGAAATACAGGGAAATGTCCAGGTTGATACTTCAAATACTAAACGAACCCGGAGATATCGCAGATTTAATTCAGGAAGTCTTTGCAGTATTAAAATCAGGGACCGGATTCGATGCGGTAGGTATCCGACTTCAGAAAGGTGACGATTATCCGTATATAGCTCATAATGGATTTTCTACAAATTTCATACTTGCGGAAAATTCACTGATCGAACGGAATAGTGATAATGGTGTATGTCGAGATAAAAACGGCAACGTCTGTCTCGAATGTACTTGCGGCATGGTCATTTTAGGCAAAAGAAGCAAATTGAATCCTCCTTTAACGCCAGGCGGAAGTTGGTGGACAAACGATACCTTGCCGCTTTTGGAGATTCCACCTTGTGAAGATGCAAGGCATAATCCACGCAATCGTTGTACGTACTTAAGATATGCATCCATGGCACTCATACCGATCCGTGCCAATGAAAAGAATATTGGTTTGCTCCAATTTAATGACACACACAAAGGCTGTTTCACCCATGCAATGGTTGAAAAACTGGAAGGAATTGCCTCTCACATCGGATCGGCTCTGGCGAGGAAACAGACGGAGGAGACACTTAGGGAGAGTGAAAAGCATCGTCTTGCCATTATTGAGGCTGCCATGGACGGTTTCTGGCTAGTTGATTTACAGGGATTTCTGGTTGAAGTTAATGAAACTTATTGCCAGATGAGTGGTTATACGAAACAGGAACTTTTGGGAAAACACATTTCTGACTTAGAAGCTGTTGAGTCAGCTGAAACTACAGCTGACCGAATCAAAAAAGTTATTTCGCAGGGATATGACCGTTTTGAGTCCAGGCACTTTCGCAAGGATGGGAGCATCTTTGATGTCGAAATCAGCACTCGTTATCAGAGCAATCGGGACAAAGGGTTGGTCGCATTTCTGCATGATATCACAGAACGTAAATTCGCTGAGGAAAAACTGCGCCAAAGCGAGGAGAGATATAAATCTTTATTTAAACACAATCATTCAGTCATGTTGTTGATTGATCCGGACAACGGCAAAATCAAGGATGCAAATCCCGCAGCATGCAATTTCTATGGCTGGAGCTATTCTGAATTATGTGGCAAAAATATCTCAGATATTGATCCGCTTCCAAAAGAGGACACTGCATCAAAGTTGCAAAATTCAAAAAGGAACAAGAGCAATCATCTTTTCTTAACGCATATCTTAGCCGATGGTAGGGCACGTGATGTTGAAATTTATTCGGGACCTATAAAATTTGGTGATTCTTTACTTTTATTTTCTATCATTCACGATATTACCAGTCGCAAACAGGCTGAGAAGGCAAAGGAAGAGAATGAGCGACAGCTGCTTGAGTCTCAATCATTGGCCCATATTGGCAGCTATGCAGTAGATCTGGTGACACGAACATGGACGGCATCACCTGAAATTTATAAGATTTTTGGCATTGATAAATCACATCTGCATACTTTGGATGCATGGGCCTCGGTAATCCATCCGGATTTTCAGTATCAACTTATCGATTACTTTGCGCAGGTAGAAGTTGAAAAAATTGGATTCGATCAGGAATACAAAATCATCCGTGTTAACGATTGTATGGAACGCTGGGTGCTTGGACTCGGAATTCTCGAATATGATAATCAAGAAAATCCGGTCAGATTGATTGGTACAATCCAGGATATCACAGAGCGTAAACTGGCCGAGCAGGCAATTATCCAACTCAACAGAGAACTTGAAAACCGTGTCAAGGAGAGAACAGCTGAATTAATAAACTCGAATGTTTTTCTTCAGCAAACCGAAGAAAAATACCGCACAGTCGCAGATTACACTTACGATTGGGAATATTGGATTAGCGAAGAAGATAACATTAATTACATGTCGCCATCAGTCGAGCGGATAACGGGTTATTCGGTTGAAGAATTTCTGACTAACCGGCAATTGCTCACTCAAATTGTATTTTCGGATGATCTGGGTCTCTGGATAAGCCATAAGGAAGAAACACATAAACCTGATCCAAATAAAAAAAATGATGATATTGAATTCAGAATTGTTTCAAAAACCGGTGAAATACACTGGATAGGGCATGTTTGCAAAGGAATATTTATTGATGGGAAATACAAGGGATTAAGAGTTTCTAACCGCGATATTACTGAGAAAGTAAAAGCTGAAAATGAATTATTAAATGTTACCGTTGAAGTTGAAGAGCGTGAACGCAATCGTTTTTCACTTGAGCTGCATGATGATTTGGGTCCGTTACTTTCCACGATTAAACTTTACTTCCAGTGGCTTTCTGAAACTGACAATCCTAAAAAGAAGATTATTATTACTGAAAAGGGAAATAAAAGTATCGACCAGGCTATCCAAACTACCCGTGAAATCGCCCATGGTTTAGGCTCACATATCCTGGAAAATTCCGGATATGTTAAGGCAATGCTTTTGTTCACCCAAAGCATAAATGAAACGCGAAAAATAATCATTGGCTTTAATTCCAATTCCTCTAAAAGGTTCAACTATCTGCTCGAAATTACCCTATATCGGATAACAACCGAGTTAATTAATAATACGCTTAAGTACTCAGGAGCTACTCACGTTGAAATAGTTTATAACTTTTTCAAAGAAAAAAATATCCTTATCTTTACTTATGTCGATAACGGCATCGGATTTGACCTTGATGTCATAGAGAAAAAAAGTAAAGGTCTGGGGTTGTTGAATATTAAACACAGGATAAAACTCGTTAGTGGAACTGTTAAAATTGAGTCGGGCATTGGAAAAGGAATGAGAGTATATATTGAATTACCTGTTTAAAAATCTTTTATTAATGGATTCTGGTAATGTGCAAAATACAGATTGTCAAGTGAAGTCAAAAAGACTAATAGAAACCTAACCAACCTTTTATGCAAAGTAAAACTAAGATCATCATTGTCGACGACCATTCCTTGTTCAGAGAAGGTATCAAGTTGCTTGTTGAAATGGAAGGACTCGCCGAGGTTATTGCTGAAGCCGAAAACGGACAAGTATTTCTTAATTTGCTTGAGAGAATGTCTCCTGACCTGGTATTGATGGATATTGAGATGCCCGTCATGGATGGCATGGAGGCTACGGCAAAGGCCATAGCAATGAGGCCTGATTTAAAGATTCTGGCATTGACCATGCTGAGTGGAAAGGATAATTATATCGACATGATCAAAGCTGGAGTGATGGGTTTTGTTGTCAAAACTTCCGGAAAACATGAGCTTGAAAAAGCAATAAAAACTGTTCTCGGAGGCGAAAGTTACTTCTCAAATGAACTCTTGCGACGAATTATCCTCAATTCTGATAAACATCAAACTTATTCCAACCAATCAGACGATACTGACAACCAGTTTACCGAAAGAGAACTTGAAGTCCTTCAATACTTTTGCAAAGGTATGACTGCCAACGAAATCGCTGACAAACTTTTCCGCAGCGTAAAAACAATTGAGTCTCATCGATCAAAGCTATTGGAAAAATCCAATTCGAAAAATACAATCAATCTGGTACTGTACGCCATTAAGAATAAGCTGGTTGAAATATAGAATCATTTCAGGGTTATACAATCTCTCTTTTTTACAACCCTCATTAAAAGAGTATAAGGGTAAACCCTGAGCCTGAGAATTAATTTTCAGTTTTTACCCTAACCTCTTTGCATAGTTTACTCCATTTTTTTAGAAAATTCATATCCTAAACTTGTAAGAAAATTTAGGCTCTTTAAATTCTGCTTAAATCAGGACAATGTAATGGCTTTTACTCCTGACATAAGAGGCAGGTTGCCAGGATATTAAATATGAATTACTAAAAATTATTCCGATCGAAAAAAGTAAAACCATCCAAATGGGGGGTAACTCAAACGAACCCTTGGTTATGAGTTGCAAAACGAAAATTATACTTGTCGATGACCATTTTAAATTCAGAGAAGGAATGAAACTCCTTATTGAAATGGAAGGATTAGGCGAGGTCATTGCTGAAGCTGAAAACGGCAAGGTATTTATTGATTTACTGGAATCACTTACACCTGATTTGGTGCTAATGGATATTGAGATGCCGGAAATGGACGGACTTGAAGCCATTAGGAAAGCATTGATTATCATGCCAAAATTAAATATTCTGGTGCTTACCCTGTCCGGCGGGCTAATCAACTATTCTTCTGTTATAAATGCCGGTGCCAAGGGTTTTGTGTTAAAATCATCGGGAAAGCAGATACTTGAAAAAGCAATAAATGCTTTGAAGAGAGGGGAATACTATTTCTCCGAGGGGCCATTTGGTGATTATTAGTAATTCGTACTACGAGTAAACCCTGATATGTGCAGGTGTTTTTTCAGAGTTTATCCCAACCTTTTTATATGGTTTACTCTGAGCAATCTGAATCTAGT
>JBAXED010000188.1:0-5109 GCA_037140615.1 Prolixibacteraceae bacterium | reverse complement strand
ATCGGGGATAGTAAAAAACACTGTAAGATATCTCTTTGCCATTGGAAGCATCTACCAAAACTGTACGAACTGAGTCTGTGCCATAGTCAACGCCTAAAGTATATTTTGACATTATGCGAAAAATTTGAAGGGTTTAAATTGTTTAAGCTGTTTGAAATGTTTATCATATCACCGGTCCCTGAGCGGAGTCAAAGGGGCAATGTTAAGAATATCATTGGTTTCCAATCGGCGCCAAAGTGCCAAAATAAAAATAGAGTTTTCCGGACAAGGGTTTATCAGCAGGCATATATTCATTCATCTGACTCTGAGGGCCCTCGGCCTCTGGTTTAGTGAATTTAGTACCAATGGCACTGATCCCATGAAGAATAGAAATGCTACCTGAAGGGAAAGGAGGTGTCACTCCGCCCCTGGTATTTTTGGCAAATTTGGCCGCCTGAGGCGTGAATAGATGTAAAAACAGATCACTGGTTGAAGAAACAATGGTGATTGGCAGGTCATTTGATTGTATCTGAACAGCATAAAAATTACTGTAATATCCTTTGAATTCAGGATAAACCCATGTTTCACCAGTTACTGTATTGTTGTATGTTTTATTGAATTGGCCAAATTCGTTTCCTTTTAATCGGTTTTTCCAAGCATGATAAGGTCCATTGGCTAAAAGCGTTGCGCTTTTCACCAGGTCTTCAGGATAATCAAATGTAATTCCGGCATAATTGGTTTTTCCTATCGGATGAAGTTGATAGGTTAATTCGAGCCAACCTCCGGGCAGCATGGTCCATTTGGCAAAACATTCGGGTGATTTATTATAAGTGATTTCTATCACTACATTTTTGCCTGAGGATTTATAATTTATTTCCTTGAATGTCAAGGTATCACCAACAAATCTAGGCCCATTGTTGAACGGAATTAGCTTATTGTCAACGCTGACTTGCGTCAACATTCCGGTCTTTTTACTGAATTGTACTGTGGTCGTTCCTGAAGATAAAAACAGAAACTCTCCTTTATCACCTCCGGTCACATCTTCCGACGTATTACCTATTATTCTGTTTTTTAATTCATCAGGTGCCGAAATATTCCATGACCATTTGTTGATCAGCCGACCAGTTGGGTCATTAGCTGTCAGGTAGATAGCATCATAATTTTTCCAGTTTTCAGGAAGATCCAATTTTAAGCTTCCGTTTTCATTCACTGGAATATTTGGAGAAGTCAGCTCAAAAGAAACTTTCTTTAATTCAAATGCAGGGAAACTGCCGGTGAACTTTACGAGTTCTCCTTGAAATTTACACTCTTTCAGGTTTGTGTACAGATAGCGATTGGTTACCTGGATATTGCCATCGAAATTGCGATCTATCTTCGAGGTTTTGACATGCACGGGTGACCAGATTTCCCTGATAGTATAAAAACTTCCTTCCTTTTCGCGGTAGGGTCCAAGAATACCATCAGGCGCATTGTTGCCGTGAGTATCAATTGAGTCCTTAAGATCTTTCCGGGCTACCCCTTCGTCGGCAAATACCCATAAAAACCCTCCGGCCGACAATGATTTCGAACTCATTAAATTCCAATAATCATCCAATCCGGACCCCAATCCGCCATCAAACAGCCCATGCAGAAATTCAGTGGGGAAATAAATTAAGTTTCCGTTATTCAGAGCGTTGTCAACATATTTGTAACCGGGATAATGCTTGGTGTCCATGCCATTCAATTTAGCCCAAGGCTCAATCACTTGCCTGTTTTGTGGGTCATATTTGGCATATTCGTCCCGCAGATCTTTGTTGAATCCACCCTCGTTGCCATTGTCCCATAATAATATTGAAGGGTGGTTTACGTCCCGCTCAACCAATTCTTTTACTAGTTTTTTACCAGCTTCGGTGCTATAATATGCTTGCCATCCAGTTAATTCATCCAGAACAAACATTCCCAAAGAGTCGCAAACATCCAGGAAATACTGGTCTGGAGGATAATGACTCATCCGCACAGCATTCATGTTCATGTCTTTCATCAGATTGACATCCAGGATACTCAGCTCCTTGCTGCTGCACCGTCCAGATGTTGGCCATGCAGTATGGCGGCAAACGCCCCTAAATACTATTTTTTGGCTATTGACATATATTCCATCGTTTGGTTTTACTTCCACAGTGCGAAATCCGAAACGCTGTTTTTCCTTTTGAATGATCCGTTTACCACTTTTTAAACTTACAACTACATCGTACAGATTTGGATGTTCTGGATTCCAGAGCGATGGATTTGAGAACGAACCTGTCAAAATCGATTTCTCCTGACCAGGTGTAATGGCTATGGATACAGGTGCGCCAAATTTTTTCCCATCAGTTGTCTGTAGTTGTGCTTCCAGTAAGTTTGCCTTCAATGTTCCACTCAAATAGGCATCCATTTTAAATGTCCCATCGGCTTTGGCATCAATGGCGACTCTGTCAATAAATTCGGAAGGATAAGCCTCCAGGTATACCGGACGATAAAGACCTCCAAAAACCCAGAAGTCTCCTCTTCTTTCTGCTCTGTTGATACTTTTATCATCTGATTCCTTGCTGACAGTCACTTCCAGGAGATTCTTCGATCCCGGAATCAGCAATTTGGTTATATCGTATTTAAAACGGTAGAATGCTCCCTGATGAATGGCTCCGGCAGATTTTCCGTTTATTTTTACTTCAGTGTCGGTCATGGAACCTTCGAAAACAATAAATACTGTTTTCTTTTTCCAGTTTTTTGGAATGGGAAACTGATATTTGTAAAGTCCCTTTTCATCGTTGAAAAACTTTTCATTTTGGCCATAATTGTATCCACCAAAATCTTGAAATTCCCAGTTAGACGGAACTTGTATCGTCGACCATTTTCCGCTGTTCATCCCTTTGGTACAAAAGAAATCCCAGGTTACGGTATGGTCTTTGTCCGTCCCGGATAAATATTTGATCTCTTTCTTTTGCGACAGGCAAGTCAGCGATAGGAGGCATATAACGAAAACAGAAAACAATTTTTTCATAAACAGATGTTTGTTGATCGTGAGGATTTGTTCATTATTTCTGGCCATAATAAGCATCTTTCCCGTGCTTGCGCAGATAATGCTTGTCAAGCAAGAATTGGTCTATGCCGGTCACTTTATTCATAGTTATGGCATGGTGAGCCATTTTCGCGACCTGCTCCAAAACCACGGCATTGTGTACAGCATCCGATGCATCTTTGCCCCAGGCAAATGGACCATGTCCTTCAACCAGTACTGCCGGGACAGCCAAAGGATCAATACGTCGATTTTTGAAAGTCTCCGCAATGACCATACCTGTCGCTAGTTCATAGTCTCCTTTAACTTCGTTTTCGGTCAACTTTCTGGTGCAGGGAATTTCGCCGTAAAAATAGTCAGCATGTGTGGTGCCCAGAGCAGGTATTGGCAACCCCATCTGCGCCCAGGAAGTAGCCCATTCAGAATGCGAATGAACGATTCCTCCAATCTGGTCAAATTCCTTATATAAAAGGAGGTGAGTGGGTGTATCGGAAGAAGGTTTCAATTTTGAATCGACTACTTTGCCATCCAGATCGACCAAAACCATGTCTTGCCAGGTCATGGTGTCGTAAGCCAATCCGCTTGGCTTAATCGCAATGATCCCTTTTACCCTGTCAATTTCAGATACATTGCCCCAGGTAAAGATGACCAGACCCTGCCTGACCAGATCCAGATTGGCTTCGAGTACGTGTTTTTTTAGATCGTTATACATTGCTTAGTGGTATTAAATCAAGCTAATAGCTAACCGCTAATAACTTTCCCTCCTCACCAGAAATAAATATAGAATGCCGCGCATGCAGCTACTACACCCAACGAAGCAATGACGTCCCACTTGTTCCAGCTATTCCGGAGGAGTGTTTTGTAATCGCCGTTGAAGGTGATAAACTCAATCTGTTGAGCGGTTGGTTTTGGTGTAAAAAATGATACCGCAACCATCATCAACATGATAAAGACAAGTAGCCAAACTTCAAAGATAAGCCAATTAGTTTGCCAAAACCATGTGGTGGATTCCCAGTACCAACCTGTCATTATTTCTTTACCCGTATTAGTTAAGATGTTAGTGAGCAAGCGAATCATTCCTACTATAAAGCCCACGATCATACCTATCTCTCCAGCCTTGGGCGTAATCCGTTTTGAAAATATACCAAGTACGAATACTGCCACCATCGAAGGAGCGAGCAACGATTGAATGCCTTGTATATAGTCGTATAGGCTGCCAAGACTCATCATGATTGGTATCCATACAATCCCAAGAACCACTACAACAATTGTTGCAATACGGCCTACCAAGACGTATCTGGCTTCGCTTTTGCCTTTGAACATCGGCTTATAAAAGTCTTCGGTATACAGTGTCGCACATGAGTTGAAGAATGCTGCCAAAGAAGCAACCAATGCCGAAATAAAGCCGATGGTTACTATACCTTTCACACCGGCTGGCAATACAAACTTAACCATGGAACCAAATGCAGTATCAGGGTTGGATAATGTAAAGCCACTTCCTGGACGTGCAGCCAATGCGGCGGCTACCATACCCGGTATCAGAAACATAAATACTGGCAACAATTTGAAATAACCTGCAGCAATAGTACCTCGGCGTGCACGCATCATTACCACATCGCTGGACTCACCTTTTCGCTGTCCAAGTACACGTTGCACAATGTGCTGGTCGGTAGCCCAATACCAAAGTCCAATGATTGATGCTCCGAGAAACACCCAAACACCAGGATATTCATCATACAACGGGTTGCCCGTTTCGAAGTGGAACAAGTGGTTTGTGCCGTATGCAACACCGTTGGCTCCTACATTGAGTGATTTGGTGTAGTCAATCATAGCAGTCCACCCATCAGCAATACTGCCGCTACCAAGTGCCGATAATCCAAGAAAGAGGACTAGAAATGAGCCTAAAATAAGAATAGGCGTTTGAATTGCGGACAAGGTCATCACACCCTTCATACCCCCCAATACTGTAAATATACCTGTCAATAAGATCAAACCAATAGCACCGTACCAGAAAGGCAAGCCCAGAAGACTCTCCATGAATATTCCTCCGGTAAACGCGGTTACGCTCACTTTGGTTAACACGTAGGCGATAAGGGTAA
>JBAXED010000187.1:0-5116 GCA_037140615.1 Prolixibacteraceae bacterium | reverse complement strand
TGGGAGGGTGGGAGGTCTTTTCCCCCTCGAATCGCTCGGGGACCGGTCTCATTCTCTCACCCTCCCATCAGCTTAAGTGTAAAATGAAACGAACTCCCTTCATTTTCTGAACTCTCGGCCCAAATTGTGCCTCCCTGTCGCTCAACAAGTTCTTTACAGATTAATAGTCCGAGACCCGAACTGGCTTCTCCATCGGTTCCTTTTCGGCAAACCTGCTCATTGAGTTTAAATAGCTTCCGAAATATTTCGCTGTTCATTCCGATGCCGGAGTCCTTGACGGTAATCTCAATTTCCTCGCGGGATATGGGGTTGGCACTTAGGGTTACAGAGCCTTTGATATTCGAATATTTTAAAGCGTTGGAGATTAAATTTCTGAAGATCGTTTCAGACATCCTTGAATCGCAGATGACTTTATATTCATCATTTAGTTCAACTTTCAATTCAATCATCTTTCGTCTGGCAGATTCCATAAACGGCTCAACGCTTCTTAATATGAGTTTATTCAGAGAAGTTGGTTCGGAGATGTATTCCGAATTGCCCCGACGAAGAATAGACCATTCCAGTAAATTTTCGAGCAATTGGTAAAGGTTGGATGCCGAAACGAACATGGATTTAGAAATATCCTCAATTTCCGACATAGTCATGGCATTGATATCATGGGCCATCACTTCAGACAATCCCAGGAAGGAGCTCATTGGACTGCGCAAGTCGTGGGCGAGAATGGCGAAAAACTTGTCCTTTTCAGCATTGCTTTGCTGGAGTTGTTCATTTTGGCAGCTAACTTCCTCTTCAAAATCCTTGGTTTTTGTGATGTTGTTGACGGTAGTGATGAAATGCAACGGATGACCAGTGGCGTCCCTGTGAAGAAAAGTATGGATATCGACCCAAACGATCGTTCCATTTTTGTGTATGTACCTTTTTTCCCAGCGATAAGATTTTGCTTCTCCGGCAAGGATTTTGGTTATCACGGAATTGTTGTAGGCTACATCGTCAGGATGTGTAAAACCAGCCCATTTTTTTTCTGCCAACTCCTGTTTGGTATAGCCGAGCATCTCGCAAAAAGCAGCATTGGGATGAAGCCGATCATCGAGTGACGTAATCGACATTCCTACTGTGGAATGTTCGAAGAGGTCTCTGAAAATTTCATCACCTTTGATCTTGTCAAAAAATTCCATTTTAATTATTTGGTAAAGTGATGTTAAAGATTGAACCATTTCCTTTGTTCGAAAACAGGGTGATTTCTCCGCCCAAAAGGGTAACAATACCCTTGACGATGGCCAATCCCAGGCCGCTGCCTTCATAAAGACGGGTGGACGAGAAATCCTCCTGCATAAAAGAATCATATATAAATTCCTGGGCACTCTCGGATATACCTATGCCGGAATCTTTTACATACAATGTCAGTTGTTCGTCAACGACTTTCAGGCCGATCGTAATATTCCCTTTTTCTGTGAATTTTATTGCATTTCCTACCAGATGGTTGAGTATTTTGTGCAAAAGGTCGGGATCGGAGTATATGGTTGTTTGCCTCAGATTGGGAGGAACATCAGCTGAGATTTCGAGGCTTTTATAGGTACACAAGTCTTTAAACTCTCTCACAACTTCATCAATCAAGTGTGCCAGATTAAAATGTTTCCGGTCAACTTCCTGGTTACCGGTAAAAATCATGGAAATATCAAGGTAGTCGTCGATGGTGTGAATTAATCTTTCGCTGCTCTCCTGGACAACTGTCAGGAAACGGTTTTTTTCTTCCATCGACAATTGCTCATTGGCAATGATCTCCCCAAATCCGATGATGCCGTTGAGGGGAGTTCTGATTTCGTGTGAAATGTTGTTCATGAAGGCGGTTTTAAGCCTGTGGCTTGCATCGGCCTTGATTCTGGCTTCAACCAGTGACTGTTCGATGGTAATTTTTTCCTGCAAATTGGCAAGCATCCCTGTGAAAATTTTAAGCGAAGAGATGTCTGATTCGCTCCATTTTTTGTTGGCACGAACAGTCTCAAATCCAACAAAACCCAAACAATTCTTCTGGGAAATCATTGGAATGGTAATAATCGATTTTACTTCAGCAGAAGCAATAAAAGTGAGGATCGGACTTTCCGGGCTAACTTTAGGCAGGTTTATCACCGAAACAGGTTCTCCCAACAAGTGATTTTCCAACCAATCACCAATCAATGGGGACGAAATATTTTGACGGTCTTTAATAAGTGGACTGACTCCCTGGCCGCACCATTCGTGCGAATTGGACATGGTCCCATTCTCGTGGTCATAACGAAAAATGTAACAGCGTTCGACTTCCGTATATTCTCCGATTTGGCGAAGCGAATCATCGATGACAAAATCGGTTTCCGATTCGGCAATATATATAAACCTGGAAGCAAGCTTCATCAAAATCTTTTGAAAGCCAGACTGGTATAAAAGATCCCGTTTCATTTCGAATGATTCGGACACATCGCGGATGATGGCCAAAACGTGCTTTTCGTCAAGCCTGGAGAGCCTTACCTCATAGTGCTTTACATTACCAGGAAAGTCCATTGCAAACTGATGTGTAATCAATTCATTGGAATTGAGGCAGTTGACAAGAAGATCGCTGAGCGCTTTACTCTCTTCCGGGTTGAAAAGATGTTGGATGGAAGCCCCAATTACGTCCTCTTTCGCCAAAAAAAGACGTTCCGAATCAGTAGTAAATAGATCAGTAAATATACCCTTGTCGTTAATTACGAGTATGATATCCGGCATTGCCGAAATAATCGCATCTAATTTTGACGCCGTAAAATTTCGCTCACGCTCAGCATTGATGAGATCAGACACATCATTGATGACGACAAGTTTCCCTTGTTTTACATTGATGGTATTTTCAAGTCCAAGGATATGAATGTCATAAAAATAAGATATTCCGCCTTCGAAATGATGTGATTCCAGCTTGCCTGATTGGTTGTTTTGAATGAATTGCATCATTTCCGGCCAGCCGCCGAGCAATTCGGGGATCTCTTTACCCAGATCCTTGTTCGAAAGATTAAACTGCTGACTGGCAGATTGGTTGAAATCAATCATCCTGTTGTTGAGGTCAAAGACCAAAACCCTGTCCTGGATTTTTTCAAACAATTTCGAGCGGGCAATTGGGGCCAGGTCGAACAGCCTGAAACGAACCAATGCCACATATACAGTGATCCCCGTGAGTGTAAAGGTAAATGACACCGGATCGATTCCGTAAGGGATCAGGTGCATTTGGTAGGCCAGGTAACCCATGAAAGGGAAAATAGTGGCCAGCAGCATGAAGAGAATTTGTCTGCGGTAAATGGGGCCTGCAGTTTTCAACATTTTGTTCATCAGGAACAGGGAAACCAACATAGTTATGATGACACATACCTGATGAAAATAATACCAAAATCCCGGCGTGAAAGAGAAAGAAGGGAATGGTCCCAAATAATTAATCTCCTCTCTTTTGTAGAAAAAATGGTGGCTCGAATTGGTGAAAACCATCAGCATCGTGATAACCGGAATGGTTAAAAGAAGAATTTTGTTCCGGAGTGTCAGCAGTTTGCCTCTTCCGGTGAAAGAGAGGGTGAAGAAAAGGTAGTAGACTGCAAGATATGGAATACCAAGATATTCCATGTGATAATACCAGTTAATTTCCTCAATGGTTTTAAAGGATATCTCGAATGCGTAAAAGAAAGAGTAAATTGCATTGGATACAAAAAGTAGTACAACATATTTGGTTTGATCGTTGTAATACTTCTGCCACAGAACAAACGCTAAAATCGTCATTATTAGGAATGAAGAAAACGAAATTAGCGCATATGGGTTCAAATAAAAGGTTGAGTCGGGCATCTTCAATCAGGTATCGAATAATTTCGTTAAAGTACAAAAAAAGTAAATAATTCAGATTAGACATAATATTTGATTTGTGACTAAATTTATCTGTCAAATTTATGGTTCCTCCCTAACCAACTTTTTTGAAAAAATCTTGTTATTTTCATTGTTTGGAGTCAGAAAAAGGATCGGAATGTTAGGTAACTCAGGGAAGATTCCTTATTTTTGTACTTTTAAAAGATATAGTTCGAAAATTTAATAATTGACTCATGGATTTGCTCAAAAAGATCAAGGAAAACGCCATAATGCTTCAGAACCACATTGTTTTGCCGGAGGGCAGTGAGCTCAGGACTCTGAAGGCAACTGAACAAATTCTCAAAGAAAAAATAGCCCGTATTACCTTGCTGGGTAACCCTGCAGTTATTGAAGGAATCGCACTGAAGGAAGGTATTTCAATTTCTGGTGCCAGAATTATAGATCCCACAACAGACAGCAGCAGAGATAGATATGCCGAATTGATGGTGCATCTCCGCAAAGACAAAGGCATGACATTGGAAAAGGCCTATGATTTACTGAACGATCCGCTTTATTTTGGTGTCATGATGATCAAAGCGGGAGACGTTGACGGAGAAGTTGCCGGAGCGATCAATGCCACCGGTGATGTCTTGAGGCCGGCCTTTCAATATGTGAAGACTTTGCCTGGTGTTTCGGTCGTTTCCGGACTCTTTTTTATGATTTTTAAGGACAAAAATATCGGCGACAATGGCATGCTTGTTTTTGCTGATTGTGCCGTTATGCCTGATCCGGATGCCTATCAACTTGCGGAGATTGCTGTTACTACGGCAGCATCTGCAAAAGCGATTGCCAACATCGAACCGAGAGTAGCCATGTTATCCTTTTCGACCAAAGGCAGCGCGCAGCACGAGCTGGTCGACAAGGTTGCTCAGGCTACGAAAATAGCAGCAGAGAAAAATCCCGACTTGCTGATTGATGGTGAAATGCAGCTGGACGCAGCCCTCGTGCCTGAGGTTGGTCAGTTGAAATCGCCGGGAAGCAAAGTCGCCGGCAGAGCTAACGTGCTGGTTTTCCCAGGACTTGAGTCAGGAAATATCGGGTACAAACTGGTACAGAGATTGGCTGGCGCAGAGGCCATCGGTCCTGTACTTCAGGGAATGGCAGCACCCATCAATGATCTGTCAAGAGGTTGTTCAGTGAGCGATATAGTGAATATGGTAGCGATTACAGCTAATCAAGCTGGAATGAAAAGTTGAGAGTTGAGAGTTGAGAGTGAAGAACGAACAGT
>JBAXED010000186.1:0-5140 GCA_037140615.1 Prolixibacteraceae bacterium | reverse complement strand
GACATGAGACATGAGACATGAGACATGAGACATGAGTTATGAGTTATAATAAATTGATTATATATTTTCTATGGAACACAATATGAAGCCTATAGTTACGGCGATTTGTTCTTTTGGCATGTCGGGACAAGTATTTCACGGGCCTTCCTTAAAGGTCTTGCCTCAGTTCAAAATTCATAAGATACTTGAAAGAAATTTGCGAATATCTGAGAAATATTATCCTCAGGCTACAATCGTAAAAGATTTTGAGAAGATTTTACATGACCCTGTTGTCGAATTGGTGATCGTCAATACGCCGGATTATCTCCATTTTGATATGGCAAAGATGGCAATGGAGGCCGGCAAACACATTGTTGTCGAGAAGCCATTTGCAAAATCAAGTGAAGATGCAATTAAACTAATAGACATTGCAAAGCTAAACAATGTTTTGATGACTGTGTACCAGAACCGTCGCCTTGACGGCGGATTTCTAACTGTACAGAAGATTTTGGAAAACAAGCTATTAGGTCGCGTTGTTGAATATGAATGTCATTATGACCGATACCGGAATTTCATCCAGGAGGGTTCCTGGAAAGAGGATGGTGACGAACGGACTGGCGTACTTTTCAATCTCGGACCACATATCGTTGATCAGGCTCTGGTACTTTTCGGTAAACCAAATGCTGTTACAGCGCATCTTTCAGTGCTACGAACGGGAGGCAGAACGACTGATCATTTTGACATTCGCCTGCATTACAAAGGATTTGACGCTACGCTTCGTTGCTCATATCTCGTTAGGGAAATGGGTCCTCAATTCATTGTTCACGGAACTGAAGGATCCTTCATAAAGATGGCAACGGATCCTCAGGAAGAGATGCTCAAATTGAACAGGCTACCTGATGAACCAGGATGGGGAACAGAGCCACCTCAAGATTGGGGTAAATTCAATACAAACATGAATGGGATTCACTTTGAAGGAAAACTGGAGACAATACCCGGAAATTATTCAAAATTCTATAGTAATCTGTATGAGGCTATTCGCAATGGAGGAAAAATGATGGTTCAACCAGAGGAAGCATTAATGACCATCCGAATTCTCGAAACATGTCTGATTAGTAACAAAGAACAAAAAACCATCAATTTCACCTAAAATTGAGTCCTTACGTTGATTTTCATACGCACCGGAATTCTCAAATTGAGGATGTGATTTCGATTTATAACCTGATGCTTCACGAAAAAGGGAATGTTCCGACTGGAGCATATTCTGCCGGACTACATCCCTGGTTTGCTGATCATTATTCTCCGCAAGAAATAAATTTAATTCTGGAACAAATTGCTGGTGACCAAAATCTGATCGCCTTGGGAGAAACGGGACTTGATAAGATCTGCAGTATTCCCATGCAGGTTCAGCAGGAAATTTTCGAAATTCACCTAAAGAAAGCAGTAGAATATAACAAGCCGGTAGTTCTTCATTGTGTTAAAGCATGGGAAGAGCTTATTGAAATGACATCCGGCTTTCCGAACGCTAAGATTCTGCATGGGTACAATGGAACCACAGAATTGACAAAACGCTTGTTGAATCACAATTTTCTCTTTTCAATTGGAACGGCAATTCTAAATCCAAAGGCGAAAATTCAAATTGCCATTCGGATCATACCCATTTCTTCATTATTCTGTGAAACAGATACTTACGAAATCCCTATACATGATATATACGCAGCCATAGGCCGCAACATCAGTGTGAAAGAAGAACAGTTAATTGAAGATGTATTTGCTAACTATAGCCGCCTATGTTGCTCTTGAAATATCCGACGGCAGTTTTATGTAAAAAGTGCTTCCGACCCCTTCCGAACTTTCAACCCAAATCAAGCCGCCGTGCCTGGTAACAAATTCCATGCAAAGAAGCAGTCCCAAACCGCTGCTCAATTCGCCGTTTGTTCCTTTTCTGGAATTAGTTTCGTCAATTTTAAATAGATGATCCTTGATCTCCTGGCTCATTCCTATTCCGGTGTCATGTATAGAAATGAGAGAACTATTGTCTTCAAGTGTTTTTGCAGCTATTGTCACAGACCCGCCTTTTGGAGTAAATTTAATGGCATTGGATAAAAGATTTCTGATCATGGATCGCAACATGTTCCCATCAGCAAATACCTTTTCTGCAGCAGAAACATTTTGAAATACAGAAATTTGCTTTTTTTGAGCTAAATCTGAAAAGATTAATGTGGACTCTTGTATTTCTGGATAAAGAGACATTGACTGAGGGTTAAAACTTGTAACTCCTTGTTTTATCATTGACCACTCCAGCAGGTTGTTTAACAAACCAAAAAGATTCCTGGCAGAATCCCTCATTTTAGCCGCATGCTGAATGACTTCAGTAAATGGAAGATTATGTATTTCATCCGCCATTACCTCTGTTAATCCAAGGAAGGAACTGAGTGGACTCTTTAAATCATGGGCAATTATAGAAAAGAATTTATCCTTTTCAGTGTTAAGTATCTGTAATTGAAGATTTTGTGCTAATATTTCCTCTTCCTTCAGTTTTCTTTCTGTGATGTCTCGGAAAATGGTCATCAAATGGCTCTTCTCTCCCAACTTTATTATTTTGCTTGATATCAATCCGGTCAATAATTGTCGATCCTTCTTTCTGAACCTGGCTTCATAATTTAAGTAGTAGCCCTGCGTGGTAATCAGAGAAATGTAGCCGGCGCGATCATTACTTTCATTCCAAAGTTTTATTTCAGTTGTCGTTTTTCCTATTGTCTCTTCTGCTGAGTACCCTGAAAGTTCATAAAATTTATCATTGACCGAGGTAATGGTTCCTTCCTCCAAACTTGTTATAAGAATGGCATCAGGCGATGTATTGTATATCACTTCAAAACGGTCTTTGGCCCGCTCCATCTCAATAGTCAATCGATTGTTGATCATCATGATCAAAGCATACGTCCAGAACAGAGTAACGATCAATACCTGGATATAAGAGGATGTATTGATCGGATACGGTGAGTTTAAAGAATCAATTTGACTGCCGCTTAGAAGTAATATTACTTTGATTGTGGAAAAAATAGCATGAAATAGATATACATAAATACAAATCGTTAAAGCGATATCTACTGTTTTTCTTCTGATTATAAAAAGATCATAAGCACTTAATGAGGAAATTATAGAGATTACGCCCCAGAGAATGATGGTACGATTTTGAATGCTGTCCTGAAAAAAAATATAATATATGAACAGGACAATAAAGAGCAGTAAAATAAAAATCAACAAATTAAGTCTTTCTCTTTGGCCCCAAAAACGCATAATTCCAATATACAAGAACATGGATGAAATGATGAGCATTACATTCTGCATCAAAATGGATATGCGCTCCATTAATTCGAATTGTCGTGTTACCAGAAAGACAAATCCCAGCACAGCGGAAGAACTCCATAACAGCCACCAACCAGGTCCCTTGAAATTTTTGTGGTAATAATACTCAAGCAAAAAAATAATAAACTGTATGGAATAGGTTATGCCGAGAACAATTGCGAAAGTGATGATGTCGATTTTCATTATTCCGGTATTTAATATGTTTTATACCAATATAACTGCCAAATCGTTAAAGCGTTATCTGCTTAATAATGATTTATAAAAATACAAAATTTTAGGAAATAAGCACCTCTATCAAATTTCAAAGTTTAATAAACACCTTTTTCCTGTAAAGAATAAGAGCCGGAATAAAATTTACCAGGACAAAAAGCAATGCATAAATCATACTCCAGAACTGAGGTGAGAGACCTGAACCAACGAAAATGGACATAAATTGATCGTTCAATGGCGCACCTCCGACTTTTACTCCATAAAAAATGAGTGCCCAAATGTCTGCCAGAAAATAGACGGCAATGGCATTTGCCCCAAAAATAAGTCCGACTTCCGTAAATTTCTGATATCCAAGGATATCAATTAAATAATAAAAAGTACCAAGAAATAAGGCTGCCACTCCTGAGGTAATCAAAACGAATGAGCTGCTCCAGATATTTTCATTACAGGGAAAATGAAGATTCCAGAGGTAGCCTAAAATTATTGATAAAAAGCCACCGATCATCAAGTAGATTGATTTGTCTCTCTTTTCCATATTTCCCAACAACAAACGGCCGGCTAGCATGCCGCTTATTCCGGTTACAAAGGATGGAAAAGTGCTAAGTATTCCTTCAGGATCCCATGTTTTTTGCCACATCGTACCGGGTAAAAATTGTGTATCAACCCAGGCAGCGAGGTTAATACCCGGCTCCAGCATAGGCCTGTCGTATCCGGGAGTCGGAATAAACAACATGGCAAGCCAATAGGTCACCAAAATGCCAAATCCAATCCAGGCTTGCTTTTTCCAATCTGTATTCAGAAAAAGCAGCGCACAAAACAGGAAAACGAGCGCTATCCGCGGTAGCGTACCGGTATAGCGGAGGTCGGCAAAATTAAAATCAGGTAATAAATTGAGAAACAGTCCGACGAGATAAATTTTAAATGCCCGCCAGACAATTTTCTTGTACATTTCTGCTTTAGGAAGGCCCAGTTCCAACCTTTTGGAATAGGCAAAAGCTATAGAAACCCCAACCACAAAGAGGAAAATTGGGGCAATTAAGTCGGTTGGCGACAGACCATTCCATTTTGAATGGTTTAAAGGAAAATAGGAAAATTGCTCACTTCCGGGAAAATTGACCAATATCATCGCAGCTACCGTGAAACCCCGCATCACGTCCAGGGAGATAAGTCTTTTTGTTACAGTCATCGTTAGTAGTTTTAAAACAGATTCGCTAATTTTAAAAAGAATAGTTGGGTAGAATTCCCCATAAAGTTAATCATCCGGCTGCTTTTTAAAAATGCCTCAATAAAATTTTAATTGAATTAAATCACAATACGCTAAGCTACTTATATATAACATTTTAACAAACTCACAATGACCAAAGTATTCTACTTCTGGCTAGTATTTTATTTTTCCGGCTTGCTGGTCAGCTGTACAAGTCCATCATCAGATACGATTCCCGGATCTTCCGATCTTACAGTAAAATGGGAATTGGTTACAAACATGCACCAAGGAAAAAATCAACTATTGGCTGCCTTTACCATCTACAACAAGAGCAAAATGACCCTAAGGAACAAAGGTTGGGCCATGTTCTTCTCCCAA
>JBAXED010000185.1:0-5147 GCA_037140615.1 Prolixibacteraceae bacterium | reverse complement strand
AGCTAATTGCTTAATGCTAACTCACTGGCAAGTCTAAATTGAATACATTCTTCATATCATTATCTATTGATATTGAATTTCTTAATCACATTTCCATCCTTACTTCGGAGGATGATTGTATAGACCCCGGATGAAGTATTTGGGAGGTTGATCTCCTGCGTGAACTCTCCGTTAACCATCAACCCTGGCAGTTCATAGATTTTCTGCCCAAGCTGGTCAATGACCACTATGGTGAATTCCTGCTCATCAGGAGTCTTGATGTTGACAGAGAATTGTCCGTGGTTAGGCACAGGATACACATTATACAGATTGGCCTCTCCTGACTTGAGCCTGTAAAGTTGGTTGGAGAGTCCAGAACTGCAGCCGTTAAGAATTACCTGTGTCCAATACCAGCCATTTCCTGTCGGGGTGAAAGCCTGGGATGTAGCACCTGTTATAGGCTCTCCAACTCCACCATTGATCGCACTGAAGTACCACTGGTTGCCCTGAGCGGAACTGCTCATTAGCGCTGTACCCTGAACCCTGATCACTGGAGTAACCGGGATGAGATTGATCGTTAATGTATAGTATGATGAGGCTGTACCAGCTCCACAACTGTTTGTACCGTAAACTGTGATCTGGCTAGTGGCAGCTGCTTCGGAGAGATCGAGCACGATACTCCGGGTTCCGGCTCCAGAAATGATAGTTGAACCCGCAGGAATATTCCATGAATAGCTTGTAGCTTCTGCGATCGGAGCAACTGAGAATATCAGACCTTTGGCTCCAGAACAAACAGCACCTGGACCAGAAATCAATCCGGCAGAGGCTACCTTTGGCAATACCGTCACAATCCTGCTTGAACTTGTGCCTCTCCCGCAATCATTGCTGCCATAGACCGTCACAGTCCCTGATATAGCAGTATTGCTGAAATTGACCGTGATGCTAGCCGTTCCTGTTCCCGAAACAATGGTGGCTCCCTCCGGAACACTCCAAATGTAGTTTGTGGCGAATTCAATTGAAGGAACTGAATATACAACTCCCTGCGATCCTGTGCATAGAGAGGTATTGCCTGAGATAGCTCCAGCACTTCCCACCAGCGGATTGGCCTTTACACTGATGGTACCTGGTGTCGTTGGAAAGCAGCCGTTTTGATTGATATAGCTGACGCCAACTGTTTGTCCGCCGGCTTCATTCCAGGCAACCCTGATCTGGTTTGTGCCTGCTCCCGACGTAATTGTACCTCCCTTCGAGAGAGTCCATACGTATGAGGTCATGCCAGGCTCGGTTGTATAGGTAACACCTGTTGATCCTGCACAGACTGCTGTATTTCCTGTGAGCGTGACCACTGGCAGTTCAAAGATCGAAGCTGTGGTAAACAGCTCTGAATTTGTTAGCACATAATTGGTCGCTAATACCCCTGAGAGAGTTAGCTCAGTTGCCTTAACTGCCTTTGCGATTCCGATTCCCGGACTCACAAAAGCGATATTTCCGACCACCAGTAAGACCTGATCAGGCGCAATCACGCCGCTTAGAGAGCTGCTCTTTACAGTCGCAACTGTTGTGTTATCAAAGCATTTATCAGCAGAAGTTACTGTGGGTGTGATAGCTTTTGGCGTGACAGTGAAATTGGCACTTATGTACTGGAATTCATAATTCGGCGAAACGCCTCCGGAAACAGTAATGGCTCCCGAATAAACTCCTGCATTGCTGGTAGAAGTTAAAGTCGTATTAGCGGTGGGCTGTGTGGTTAGCGTACGTACAGTCTCCCCATTTTTAAATCCGCTGCAAGTAAAAGTAAGTTCCGGATTGGCTGAGCCGTAGACTTTGGTCTGGACTTGAGCCGTTACCGTAAGGATGGCTTTGGTCACCTCGAAATCGGCCGGCGTATAATCGAATCTATAGTTCTCATCTTCCCCTCCGCTCACCTCTATGTCTTCGCTATAAATTCCCACACTTGAATCAACGGTGACAGAAGTGCTGGCTGTCGGCTGGACCGCAAGAACCCCGCTATTTTCATGATTTTGCCATCCGCTGTATGAATATGTCAGCTCCGGATTGACTGTGCCGTAGACTTTTGTCTGGGCATCTGCAACAACTTTAAGTGTAGCTTTGAATACCGTGAAATCGGCTGGCACATACGTGAAGTAATAATTCTCGGCTGTTGCTCCGCTGAGGGTGATGGCATTTGCATAGACACCTGCCGCTGAAGCGTTTGTTACTGTTGTAGCGACTATCGGCATTGTAGTAAGCACGCTACTGTCATCACGACTCTGCCATCCGCTGTAAGAAACGGTTAGCTCCGGATTGACAGCTCCATAGGTCTTTGTCTTTGGATTGGCATTGATGGTAAGCATGGCTTTGCTAATCGAACCGGTCAACTCAGGCTGCGTCAGACTATAATTTCCGGCATCTGCCCCGGAAAGATTCATTGCTGAGGTTACCCTCTTGCCTCCCCCTGCATTGGCATTGTCAAAGGTCCCTGCTTCAGTATTTTCGAGGGAAACATCATCGGGCTCAAGCACACCTGCCAGCGTTGAACCAGCTAGAACAGCCGTCGTATTGCCATCATAAACTTTCGCATTCACGTAAGCTAATTTAACTGTGAGCTCTTTGGCGGTGATATCACCCAAAAGCCACGGTTGCGCAAGTGTATAATTCCCTGCATCTTCGCCCGACAGCGACATAGCCGTCGTTACCGGAATATTCGTTCCGGCTGAAGCCACCTCAAAGATCCCTGCGGATGAATTGTCGAGGGTAACAACATCCGGACTGATTATGCCACTTAATGTCGCACCGGAAATAGCCGCATCAGTGTTTCTATCGTAGACTTTTGTCGTAACCACGGCACTGACAACGGTAAGTTCTTTGGCAGTAATTTCGCCTGAGATCATGGGTTGTACAATCGTATAATTGCCGGCATTCGTACCGGAAATGGTCATGGAAGTCGAAACAGAAATGTTGATTCCTACTTTCCGACTTGCAAAGTTGCCGGATGATGCATGATCAAGGCTTACAACCTCGTTCTCAAGCACTCCTGACAAGGTTGCCCCTGTAATTTCGGCATCGGTATTCCCATCATACACTTTCGTGGTAACAAGGGCGTCTGTTACGGTCAATTCTCTGGCCGCAATATTTCCACTTAATGCTGGTTTTGTCAATGTGTAATTGTCTGCACCTGAACCCGAAATTGACATTGATGTAGTCACCGGAATGGCTGTTCCAATTCCAGATTGCGCAAAAACACCGGAAGTTGCATTGTCGAGTATCACTTCATCCTCACCAACAACTCCGCTTAGCGTTGCACCTGTAATGCTGGCATCCGTGTTTCCATCATATGGTTTAGTGGTTACTGCTGAGCCTGTTACTGTCAATTCTTTGACTGATACGGTTAGTAATCCATAGTCATACAAAATGGAATAATTACTTAAACCAGAACCACTTGCGTTAGAACCAGTCAGATAGTATGGAGAACCTCCGACAGGAGCAGTTGAAACACCTCCCTCACTGGCAGTGGTGATGGTTGTGACAGCATCCTCATTTACGAGTCCGGTGACTGTAAAATCGGCCGGATAATTGCCGGTAAATTCATAAGTCTGACCATACACTTTGCTCTTGTTGGTCGGTTTGATATTGAGCTCCTTGGTTGTAACTGTCAATCCACCATCGGTATAACTTAGTGAATAGTTGGAAAGACCGGTTCCTTCTGCGGCAGAGGCAATGATGGCATATGGTGTAGATGAAGCTACCGCTGAAGCTGCTGCCCCGGAACTTTCCAGGCTAATCCTACTTATGTTATCACTGTTTACCAGTCCGGTGACAATAAAGTCGCTGGATGGATAAGTACCACTAAAAGTAGCCACCGATCCGTATACCTTAGACTTGTCGGATGCAATGACAGAAAGTAGTTTTTGCTCAACAACAAGCGATCCGGCAATATAAGAGATATCGTAGTTACCCAGGCCGGTGCCTTCGGCATTGGAAGCAGTAATGGTGTATGGAGAGTCTGTAACCGAAGCAGTAACTGCCGACCCGGAACAAGTGTAACTAACTGTGGGTCTGGCATCACCGGCTACCAGTCCGCTGATGGAATAGCTGAAATTTGTAAACAAGGATCCGTATACCTTGGTTTTGTTGGTTGTCGTGATCACCAATCCTTTGGCAGTTATCGCTCCTGTTGGCGCAGGCTGGACAAGTGTGTAGTTTGCAGCGTTTGTTCCCGATATTGTCATGGAAGTTGTAACAGACTTTCCACTTCCAACATTAGCATTATCGAACACGCCGGTAGTTTTATTTCCAAGCGTGACCTCATCACCGCTTATTACGCCGGAAAGCACTGCTCCTGTCATCGTTGCCGTTGTATTTCCGTTGTAGGCTTTTGCTGTTACAGTTGCGCCGGTAACAGTAAGTTCCTTCGTTGTGATCGCACCCTTCAGCACAGGCTGGACAATCGTATAGTTCTCTGCCTGAGCACCTGAGATGGTCATTGGAGCGGTTGTAACGGCAATATCCGTTCCCACTGTTGACTGCGCAAAAGTACCGGAAGAGGCGTTTCCGAGGTTGACCTCATCGCCCGAAATCTTCCCGGAAAGGGTGGCTCCCGTAATCGTTGCCGCAGTCGTTTTATCATATACTTTTGATGTAATGGTTCCGCCAGTTACAGTAAGCTCTTTTCGTGTAATTGTGCCGGTAAGGGCAGGTTGAGTCAGACTATAGTTGGCTGCCTTGCTTCCTGTTAGTGTCAAAGCAGGGGTAACAGCAATACCCGAGCCTACAGATGCTTGCACAAATGCACCCGTTTTGGTTGCTGAGAGGGTGACATTATCTCCCGTAACAACTCCAAAAAGTGAGCCACCGGTAATAGCTGCATCAGTGTTCCCGTCATAAGTCTTGGTCGTGACCGATGCCTCCTCAACGGTGAGGGGTTTCTTGGTAATGCTTCCTGACAGTGTTGGCTGGATGAGCGTGTACTTGCTTGCATCTTCACCCTCAAGGGCCATATTGGTTGTAACAGAAATTTCCGTCCCGACTGTGGTTTGGGCAAAGCTACCGGAAGTCGCATTGGCCAGCGTAACTACATCAGAACCAACAATCCCGGATAATGTGGCACCAGTAATAGTAGCACTGTTAGTACCATCGTATTGTTTCGTGGTAACCGCAGCACCGGTAAC
>JBAXED010000184.1:0-5150 GCA_037140615.1 Prolixibacteraceae bacterium | reverse complement strand
TGTGGAGACACACAATCGAAAAGAAACTGCCAGTCTGGTCGAAGGATTTGAACTGATTCAAAGGAAGAAATACGAATACAAATCGACGCTGGTCCAGGAAATGGATCTTGACGCCATTATTGCCCGAAAACCACAAATCGTTCTGGTGGATGAACTTGCCCACACCAATGCTCCAGGCAGCCGTCACACTAAACGATATCAGGATGTGCTTGAAATACTCGAAAACGGGATTAACGTCTACACGACAGTTAATGTTCAGCATCTGGAAAGCCGCTCCGAAACTGTTGCTCAAATTACAGGAATAATCGTTAGGGAAACCCTGCCTGACGAGATATTTGAAAATGCGGATGAAGTAGAATTGGTTGATTTAAGTCCGGATGGTTTACTCCAAAGATTATCTGAAGGGAAGGTTTATACCCCCGAAAGTTCCCGCGAAGCGATTGAAAATTTTTTCCGCAAAGGCAACATTACCGCACTACGCGAGATGGCTTTGCGTATCGTAGCGGATAGGGTTGATAAGCAGCTACACGATTATATGCAGCAAAAGCATATCAGAGGTCCGTGGAAATCAGGATCACACTTGCTTGTAGCCATTGATTATAAGGTACAGTCGACCAGATTGCTCCGCTGGGCAAAGAATCTCGCCTATTCGATGGGAGCCAATATCCAGGCTATATATGTTGAAACAACATACCAGCTTAACTCTAAAGAGCGCGATCAGCTTAACAAAAACATCAATCTGGCCAAGCAATTGGGAATTAAATTGCGCATTATAACAAATTATGATGTTGTTAAAGCAATAGTTGAATTTGCACAAAAGGAAAATGCGACCCATATTATCGTTGGGAAACCACGGGTGCGCAGCTTGTTTGCCATGTTACGTCTCGGGAATTTTGTCAATAGGTTGATCAGGTACAGCGGGAACATTGATGTGTACATCCTTGGCTCCGACAGTCAGGCAACAGGCCGTTACAGGGAAAAGGTATTTGTCCCTTCTTTTACATCAAACCTGAGGGAATATTTTGCTGTTACATTTTTGGTCTTCCTAACAAGTCTCGGATGTTACCTTGTTAAGGATTTCATTCAATACCAAATTATCTCTTTTGGCTTGCTGATCCTGGTTTCAATTCTTGCCATCTTCTTCGGTTCGGGCCCGATTCTCCTGGCAGCCGCCTTAAGTGCCTTGATCTGGGATTACCTGTTTATTCCACCTCAGTTTACGCTGCATATCGATAAACCGGAGGACATTTTAATGTTGATCATGTTTTTCATTATTGCCTTGCTGAATGGGGTTCTCACCTCAAGGGTACGCAGACAGGAACAAAAAATCAGAATTAGAGAAGGAAGAACTCAGGCTTTATATCAACTTACAAAAGAATTAAACACAGCCTCCGGGATAGATGAAGTTTCCAATATTGCAGTCAAGTATGTTCAGAAATACTTTGGACTTGATTCGGCCATTGTAGTAAAAACAGAACTCGGGAAACTGGATATTGTGACTCAGGAAGGATCAAAGATCACCATAACAGAAAGCGATTTTAGTGTAGCGAACTGGGTCTTTAAGAACTCAGTGGCAGCAGGAAAATACACAGATACTCTCCCATCAGGAAGTTACACTTTTTATCCCTTATCAGGAAACAAAGGAAACATGGGGGTAATTGCAGTAGAGCTTCATGCTCTATTCACTCAGGGGGAAGAGCAATTTTGGGAAGCTTTCCTATCGCAAATCTCAGGCAAATATGAGCGGGAATTTCTGCGAAATGCTGCAAAAAATACCTACATCCTAAGTGAATCAGAGAAACTATACAAAACTCTTTTTAATTCAATTTCGCATGAGCTGAGAATTCCGGTGGCAACCATACTGGGAGCCTCCGATACCCTGATCTCCCAATCTTATCCGGAAGAGACCCGGCAAAAACTATATACCGAAATAAGCATTGCATCTGTCAGGCTGAACCGTCTGATTGAGAATTTATTGAATATGTCCAGGCTGGAATCAGGACACATTACCCCACGTCCCGACTGGTGCGACGTTCAAGACATAGCCAACAATGTTGCCGAAACTTTGCAAAATGAATTAAAGTCATTTAAACTCACAACTGTTATTCCATCTGACATGCCTTTGGTCAAAGTTGATTTTGGCCTGATAGAACAGATATTGCATAATCTGATCCTGAATGCTACTCAAAATGCCTCTGCTGGAACACGCATCAGGTTGAAGATTTATTGTGACAATGGGTTGCTGAATCTGGAGGTGATGGACAGAGGTCCCGGATTCACGCCTGCGGAATTAGATTTTGTCTTCGATAAATTTTATCGGGGCAAAGATGCCAAGACCGGTGGAACCGGATTGGGACTATCTATCGTAAAAGGATTCGTTGCGGCACAGTCGGGAACCATTGTAGCCGAAAACCGGGAAAATGGAGGTGCAAAATTTATCATTAAGATTCCGGTTAAAATTGCAGATTTAAACCAGCAAAAAAAACTTGAAGAGGGATGAACAACGCAGAAACCATATTGATTGTTGATGATGAAGTACAAATTCGCAGATTACTGGAAATTACCCTTTCAGCCAATGGATATAAAATTTCTGAAGCTTCAACCGGCAAGGAAGGATTAATACATGCCGCTACAGTGCATCCGGTACTTATCATTCTGGATCTCGGACTACCGGATGCAGATGGGATTGACATTCTGAAAAAATTACGTGAATGGTACTTAAAGCCCATTATTATCCTTTCTGTTCGTAACTCCGAGGACGATATTGTCAAGGCACTGGACAATGGCGCCAATGACTATCTGACCAAACCATTCAGAACAGGTGAATTATTGGCCAGAATACGTCTGGCAATCCGTCAGAGTCAGGGGCCATCTGATGCTCCCAGCTTGACTTTCGGTTCACTGACGATTGACCTGGCAAATCATACGGTTAAAAAGAATAGCGAGATAATCAAGCTAACTTCAACCGAATTTTCGCTTTTAGCACTGCTTGCCAAAAATGAAGGCAGGGTATTGACTCACCAGTTCATTTTAAAAGAGATTTGGGGAATGGGATATTTAGAACAAACTCAATATCTGAGGGTTTTTATGGCTCAATTAAGAAAGAAAATAGAGGACCAGCCAACAAAACCAAAGTTACTCACAACCGAATCAGGTATCGGATACAGATTTGGAGGTTAATTCAATATATCCACTTCTAATAAAAAAGTGTAAGTTTGATTGTTTTACCATCAACCTCTTACCACGATTTAGATATGCCGTTCTTCCATAAAATCATCCGAAAAGTAAGAACCTTCCGTTTTTCCCATCTCTCTGAAAAGGAAAAATTGATTGCATTGAGCTTTGTGGTTGGTTTGTTAAGTGGATTTGCAGCCATCCTTCTCAAAAACATCATTCATATCTCAAGCAGATTTCTCACAGATGATTTGGATACGCTTCAGGAAAATTACCACTACTTTCTTTATCCAGCCATAGGAATCCTTCTGACCTATATTTTTGTAAAATTCGTCGTGAAAGACGATATAAGTCACGGAGTCACCAAGGTGCTGGAATCAATCTCAAGGAAAAAAGGGTACCTCCGTGCTCATAACATGTTCACCTCCATCATCTCCAGCACGATCACCATCGGATTTGGTGGCTCTGTCGGGGCCGAGGCACCGGTGGTCCTGACCGGTTCATCTATTGGATCAACCATCGCAAGGAGCTTCAACCTGAACTATCGTACCATGACGGTTCTGATCGGTTGCGGAGCTGCCGGAGCCATTTCCGGTATTTTTAAAGCGCCGTTGGCAGGTATGCTTTTTGCCATTGAGGTGCTGATGCTCGATCTGACCATGGCCTCACTTCTGCCTCTGATGATCTCTTCAGCAACAGCAGCATCTCTGGCCTATTTCCTGATGGGATCAGGTTATGAAATGAATTTCCAGATCAATCAGGCATTCAAAGTCACCAACATTCACTGGTATATTTTGCTTGGAATCTTCTGCGGACTGTTTTCAGTCCTCTTTTCGAGGGGTAATCTACTAATTGAAAGTAGCTTAAAGAAAATTAAAAGTCCGCTGTTGCGGATTGCCGTTGGCGGATTGTCACTTGGAGGCATGATTTTCCTCTTTCCTTCCCTCTGGGGAGAAGGCTATTATACAATCAATCAGATTGTGAATGACCTCGGTCATCACATCCTGAACAACTCTTTGTTCTTTAGCTACAGGGATGACACTTTGGTCCTGATCGGGCTTGTGCTGGTCATCATGCTTGTAAAAATCGCAGCTACCGCTACCACCAACGGTGCCGGAGGAAGTGGTGGTATTTTTGCCCCTACCCTATTCCTGGGAAGCTTGGCAGGCTTTTTGATTTCACTCATTCTTAACTATATGGGAGAGATGGTGCCTGCTAAAAATTTCGCCCTGGCCGGGATGGCCGGCATGATGGCTGCCGTCATGCATGCACCCATGACTGCCATCTTTCTAATTGCAGAGATAACCGGAGGATTTGGCTTGCTCATTCCATTGATGATTACCTCAGCTGTTGCCTACCTCACTGCCATGCCCATTGAACCACATTCGATCTACCACAAACGACTGGCATTAAAAGGCGATTTGATTACCCACAACAAGGACAAAGCCATCCTGACTCTGCTCAGGCTGCACAATGTTGTTGAGAAAGATCTGCTGACTGTTACACCGGAAACAACTTTGGGTGAACTTGTCGGCATCATCGCCAAATCCAAAAGGAACATCTTTCCGGTAGTGGACGACCAGAACAATTTCAAAGGCACGGTACTGCTGGATGATGTCAGGGAAATTATGTTCGAGAAAGAGCTGTATTCAATCAAAAACGTTTCCGAATTGATGAGGTTATCCCCCGAAATCATTTCACACGATGAAAAAATGGAGATAGTCATGAAGAAATTCAACGACAGTGATGCCTGGAACCTCCCGGTGGTTCACAATGGCAAATATGTAGGGTTCATCTCCAAATCCAGAATCTTTAACGCCTATAGGGATATGCTGGTTAATTTCTCAGAAGAGTAGGAAAAGAGAGATGAGATATAAGACATGAGACATGAGTGCGCTGCCAGCAATATTCGCTAGTTCCTATCTCTCATGTCTTATATCTCATGTCTTATGTCTTATATCTCATCTCTTATGTCT
>JBAXED010000183.1:0-5206 GCA_037140615.1 Prolixibacteraceae bacterium | reverse complement strand
CATTTCAAACATTTCAAACATTTCAAACATTTCAAACATTTCAAACATTTCAAACTAACTCAACATATTCTGTCCGCCGGTTACCGGAACAGCCTGACCAGTTTCGTATTCCTGTTCAATGATATACATGATGGCCCGGAAAACATCTTTGACCCTGCAACCTCTTCCAGCCGGAACCTGGGATTCATAAAAGGCTTTGACCTCATCGATTGTTCTTGCTCCGGGAACTTTACCGGCTTTCAAATATTGTACAAACAATCCCTTTTCAGGATCACTCCAAAGGGGACCTTCGAAGAAATTTCCCGGACAGATTGAGTTGACCTTTATTTGGTAAGGCATCAGTTCGAGTGCAAAAGATTGGGTCAAACCTATTCCGCCAAATTTCCCACCCGCATAGGCAAAATTCTTGTTGCTTCCTTTCAACCCTGATTTTGAATTGATTTGGATGATATCTGTAAAATAATTTTTCCTGTATTTGGATTGAAGCTTCATGACTGCAGAAGCGTATTTTGCACAAAGAAAATAGCCTTTATAATTCACATCGGTCATGAAATCAAATGTTTCCGGCGTCATTTCTTCCAATGAGCCAGCTCGCAACACTCCGGCATTACTTACGATAAGGTCAAGTCCTCCAAAGTGTTTGCTGGTGGAAGCAACCATGTTTTCAACAGAGTCAGGATCAGAAACGTCTACTTTCACAAAAAAGGCCCTGTTACTCGTGGCAGGTTGGTTTAATTGTTGAGCCATTTTATTTCCTTCTTCTTCATTCCAGTCGGCTATGACAACATTGGCCCCTTCCTGGAACAACAATTCAGCGATTCCGGCACCGAAACCCATTGCTGCACCAGTAACAATGGCAATTTTATCTGCCAACCTGCCGAGGGAAATTGAATAATCCCCTTCCTCTTTTCCCAGCATTTCATCCAGCTGAGCCGCATTTGGTGCCAGGGCAATCAAGCCAATCTCCTTGATCCAGATATAATCGGGATACCAGGAGCGCTCCTCTCTCCACATCGACAATTTGACCTCAAGGTCGGAAAGCACTTCTGATGGTTCTATCGTTTCATCGACCATCAAAATGGTCGATTCTTCCTGCACATAAGGTAGGTTTCGGATCTCCTGCTCATCCTGAATGGTTGAATAGATTTCGCTGTCGTCTAACCTTAAGGTAAGTATGCTGTCTCTGGAGGCGAGCATCCGCAGGGCGGGGAGTACTTTTCTTACTATTGTATCACGCATGGTTTTTTGGGATTAGGTATTCAATCAAAGCCATTCCAATGTTAGCGAAAACCTCCCGATTTTCAACATCAGGAACACCATTTGCATCGATGTAGCCTTTGCCTTCGGTGGCAGAAAGATATTGATGTGCAGCAACAATGCAGGCTCCCTGGTAATTGATCCTACTGAGGACCTCGGAAAGTTCGGCATTCTTGCGCGCAAAAAGCTGAACAGGTTCCATAGCCGGTGTGTTGTGCTCACTTCCAAGTGTTACCACGAATCCCTCTCCGGAAAAATAGGTAACATAGTCCTCTAAAACAGCCAAGCTGTTTCGGGTAGTGATGAATTCAACTGACCATATATTCCGCTCCTTCAGTGTTTGTGCTGCCTTTTCTTTGGATGCTTCGAAAGGGGTGAAATTTCCGTTGGCGTCGTCGGCCAGGAATGGATAAGTCGGGATTCCTCCCTGATTTAATATCATCTTGCAGACCAATTCCGAGTCAAGAAATGCAGCAGCAGGTTCAGGGATGAAAGCGGGTCCGCCGGCCTTGAGCAGATTGTTTCGAAGTTCGTTTTCGATGGCGGCCGGAGACTCCGGACTTGACGCCAAAGGTTTCCCTCCGAAAAGCCGTTGGTAAAAATCAATTTGTTCGTTGGATGTCGTGAAATTCGCGGCAACACTTTCACGCAGTGCTTTGGCCAGATGCCTTTCGCGCACCATCCCTTTGGTCATGCCGGATTTGATTTGGTCAAAATCCAGGACAAATCCTGCCTCTATTTTTGCAAGCAATTCATTCAGCTTGGCGCACATACCGGCCACGTGGTTGTTTGATTCGAAACGGACAGATGTCAGTGCGGAGGCAAAAGGTTCGTCCATTTGTGCCGGAAATGCCAATCCTTTGCCGCTCAGGTAGGTTCTTCCGGGATTGGCCGGATCGTTGACCTTCAATCCGGCAAGCTGGTCGGCCTTGTTCAAACTGATGTATTCAATGTTGAACAATGGAAAAATACCTCTGGCTGCGGCCTCTCCAGCCCATTCGGAATAGCCGTCGGTGGTATAGAAATCGTTGACCCCCATCACGCTGACATGCTCATTCACACCCATGTCCAGCGCCTGCGGGATATCCTTGAAAGCACTGAAGGAATATGGCGTATGCAAATGCGCATTCACAGAAAAGATTGTGCCTTTCCCGTATTTATCGTACCATTTCAACAACTCTTCCCTACCCGGAAATCGATTCCAAAATTCCATATCGTTTTTTTCTTTGTCAGCATATTACCATTTCAACTCAAGTCTCATGTCTCATGTCTCATCTCTCATGTCTGATGCCTCATCTTCCCATCTTCTCACACTCCCATCTTCCTCTTCACATTTTCATATTTCCCAATTTTCACATTTACACTCCCATCTTCGCTCTCCTAATCTGCTCGCTGTCGGTAAAATTCTCGCCAGCCACATATCCGGCCAGCGGAACGATTTTTTCATGAATGGCATCCAGGAACCAGCTGGCTTGCGGGAAGAAGGCCTCTTCGAGCTCGTAAGCAGGGGTGATCCAGTTGCGTGAACCAACCACTACCGGAGGTGCATCAAGATAATCGAATGCAAGTTCGGTGATGTTTCTGGCCAGGTCATTCAGGAAGGAACCCCTGCTGGTGGCATCGCCGGAGATGATAATTCTGCCGGTCTTTTTGACAGATTCGATCACAGGTCCATAGTTAAACGGAACGAGTGAGCGTGCATCAATAACTTCCGCCGACAGGCTATATTTTTCTTCCAGGATCTTTGCTGCATCAAGCGCACGGTACAACGTGGCGCCAATGGTCAGGATGGTGACATCTTTCCCTGCTCTTTTCACATCCGGCTCGCCCATTGGAATTTCGTAATACCCTTCCGGGACACCGCCTGCATGAAACTGTTCGCCAATGTCATAAACCCGCTGACTCTCAAAGAAAACGACCGGATCAGTACCCTGAAGCGCGGTGTTCATCAATCCCTTGGCATCATAGGGTGTTACCGGAAAAACGACTTTCAGTCCGGGGATATGGGCCACGAGTGAGGTCCAGTCCTGAGAGTGCTGTGCGCCATATTTGGATCCAACGGATACCCGCAAAACAACCGGCATCTTGAGCACATTGCCGCTCATGGACTGCCATTTGGGCAATTGGTTGAATACCTCATCGCCGCAACGGCCCAGGAAATCGCAATACATGATTTCAGGAATGACGCGGCCTCCGCACATGGCGTATCCAATGGAGGTGCCAACGATGGAGGCCTCAGAAATTGGTGAATTGAACAATCTATGGTATGGCAATGCCTCTGTCAGTCCGCGGTAGACGGCAAATGCGCCACCCCAGTCGCGGTTCTCTTCGCCATAGGCAATCAGCGTTGGATCTTTGTAGAAACGATCGATGATGGCCTCAAAAATGCCATCCCGAAGCTGGTATTGTTTCATTTTGGAGAAAGGCTTGCCATCGGCATCGAAGGCAAATCGCTCTTTTTTAGCCAATTGTATTACCCTGGCATTTTCTGCCATGGCATGGTTGACCTCTACCGGACGTTGCTCCATCGAATCGGTGGGTGTATTGGAGAAGATCATCTCGCCAATCTGTTCGGGATGATTGCGGATATCCATTCTCGGAGAGACCTTCTCATCGATAGAGACTTTCAAAAGCTCTACCATCAGGGTCTTGATTTCGTCCCAGATTCCGTCCAGATTTTTCTGATCGGTGACACCAGCCTCCACCAGGTTTTTGGCAAAAGAATGGATACAATCGACATTTTGCCAGGCTTCGACCTCTTCTTTGGATCGGTAGGAGGAGGCATCCGAAGGTGAGTGACCGCTGAAACGGTAGGTAAGCACCTCAAGCAAAACGGGACCTTTTTTATCTGCAATAATCTGCAATTTTCTTTTGTAGGCATCAATGACAGCCAGCGGATTGTAGCCATCCACCCTTTCGGCGTGCATCTGCTCGGGGTTGACACCGGCACCGATGCGGGCGGCCATGCCGTAGCCCATCGTCTCACCGGCGGTCTGTCCGCCCATGCCATACTGGTTGTTCATGATGTTAAATATCACCGGTAGTCCGCCTTTCATTCCATCATCCCAGAGTTGTGTAAACTGGTCCATGGCGGCAAACGAGATACCCTCCCACACCGGACCGCAAGCCATGGAGGCATCGCCGATGTTGGCAACCACCACACCCTTTTTGCGGTTAACCTTTTTGAACAGGGCGGCACCCACGGCAATGTCGCCGCTTCCACCTACGATGGCATTGTTGGGATAGACGCCAAAAGGGGTAAAGAAGGCGTGCATGCTTCCGCCCAGTCCTTTGTTGAAACCTGTCTCACGGGCAAAAATTTCGGCCAGTGTACCATAAATCAGAAATTTACGTCCCAGTTCTTTGACAGATCCTTTGAAATCCTTCTGAACAATTTTCAAGATGGCTCCGTCAAAAAATGTCTCCATGACCTTCATCAAGTCTGCATCACTCAGTTTTTGAATGGCACTCAGTCCTTTGGCGAGAATCTCGCCATGACTGCGATGAGAGCCAAAGATAAAATCATCGACCGTCAGAGTGTAGGCCATGCCAACCGCAGAAGCTTCCTGACCAATGGACAAATGAGCAGGACCCGGGTGGTCGTAAGGGACACCGCTGTACTCACCGGTTGTTTTGATGAGGTTCAGCATGGTCTCAAACTCACGAATCACCACCATGTCGTGGTAAATGCGGATCAGCTCGTCGTTGGAGAAATTCTGCTTCTCTTCCTGAATTGTCTTGTTGTACTGGTTAACAGGAATCGGTTGAAAGGTGATTTGGCTTGCCTTTCTGGCAACACTGGGGTCGATAAACTGAACTTTTGGCATTATAAAAAAATTTGAAAATGTGGAAATGTGGAAATGAAGATTGTAGTTTAATCGAAAATCGAAATTTCAAAATCTAAAATCCGAATATGGTTTCTTTGAAAATTTCAGAAACTGTTGGATGC
>JBAXED010000182.1:0-5253 GCA_037140615.1 Prolixibacteraceae bacterium | reverse complement strand
CCACTCGTCCTAGTCGTCCACTCTTCGAAGTCGTCCTCTCCGTTTCACTGTTTCCCCGTTTCAACCTCCAATCTCCGGAGTCCCACTCCCCAAGTCTCCCAGTCTTTTACATTCCACTGTTCTCCGTCCGCTCTATCACTTCGCGTTGGAGATCCCCGTTCATATCATTGAAATAATCTGAATACCCCGCCATCCTTACCAGCAGATCCTTGTAATCCGACGGACAAGCCTGCGCGGCCAGCAGCGTTGCGGTGTCCACGATGTTGAACTGCACGTGGTGGCCGCCCATTTTGAAGTAGCTGCGCACCAGCTGACCTAGTTTCAACATGTCCTGCTCCTTCTTCAGCAGACTGGGAAGAAAACGTTGGTTGAGCAAGGTGCCGCCAGACTTGGTATGGTCGAATTTGGTGAGCGATTTCATCACCGCCGACGGACCATGCGTATCCGCCCCGTGCGAAGGCGAGGTGCCATCGGAGATCGATTTTCCCGCCAGCCGGCCATTTGGCGTGGCGCCCATCACCTTGCCGAAATAGACGTGGCAGGTGGTCGAGAGCATGTTCAGGTGGTACTTTCCGTCCGGCTTGATATTGGGTTTTCCGTCGATGGCCTCAAACAGATCGTTGTACACCTGCACCGCAATGGTGTCGGCATAATCGTCGTCATTGCCAAAGAAAGGCGTCCGGTTCATGATCGTCTGGCGCATAACCTCCTCCCCCTCGAAATTGTGCAGCACCGCCCTCAGCACCTTGTCCATCGGAAAGCGCTGATCCTCGAATACATGCTTCTTCAGTGCCGCCAGACTGTCGGTCGTGGTGCCCAGTCCGCAGCACTGGATGTAACTGGTGTTGTAACGCGGTCCGCCGTCGTAGTAATCCCTGCCGCGCGCCACGCAATCGTCGGTCACCACCGAAAGGAACGGCGCCGGCGCATACTTGGCAAACATCCGGTCGATGTAGTTGCTCACCCGCATCTTCAGGTCGACCACATAGTTGAGCTGCTTCAGGAAAGCCCCGTAGAGCTCCTCATAATTTTTAAACGTGCGCGGATCACCGGTTTGCAACCCTACCGTGATACCCGTAACCGGATTGATCCCGTTGTTGAGCGTCACCTCCAGAATCTTGGGCACGTTGAGGTAGCCGGTGAGCAGGTAGGCCTCCTTGCCGAAAGCCCCCACCTCGATGCAGCCGCTGCATCCCCCCTCGCGTGCATCCTGCAGCGATTTGCCCTGACGCAGCAGCTCGGCCACATAGACGTCAGGATTGAAAACCGACGGATAGCCATGTCCCTGCCGGATCACGCGGGTTGCAGCCAGCAGAAATTTGTCGGGCGTTTGGTTGCTGATGTGCACTGAGAATCCCGGCTGCAGGATGTGCAGCTCTTCAGCCACCTCCAGCAGCAGATAGGATATATCGCTCACACCGTCGCTCCCATCGCCCCGGATGCCTCCGATGTTGATGTTGGTAAAGTCGTTATAAGTACCGCTCTCCCGGGCCGTGATCCCCACTTTGGGCGGGGCCGGATGGTTGTTCACCTTGATCCAGAAACAGGAGATCAGCTCTTTGGCCTGCTCCCGGGTTAGGGTACCGTCGGCCAGATCTTTTTCGTAAAACGGTGCCAGGTGCTGGTCGAAATGGCCGGGGTTCATCGCGTCCCAGCCGTTCAGTTCGGTGATGGTGCCCAGGTGCACGAACCAGTACATCTGGATCGCCTCCCACAGGTTGCGCGGTGTATTCGCCGGCACCCATCTGCACACTTCAGCTATCTTCAGCAGCTCTGCCTTTCGGCGGATGTCGCTTTCGCTGGAAGCCTGCCGGCCATGATTTGCAACCACCGACAATTCCTCGGCCAACTTCTCCGCCAATTGCGCATGCCTCTCCGCAAACAAAATCACCGCATCGCACGAGATCTCCATCGCCTTCCACTCCTCCGCCTTGTCAGTCGCCTCGGGATCATTCAGGTAGTCGAGCGCAGCCAGGTTGGCCGCCAGCTCCCGTTTGTAATCGAGCATCCCCTTCCTGTAGATCTTCCCATCAAGCGTAGTATGGCCTGGTGCCCGCTGCTCCATAAATTCGGTAAACATTCCCGCCTCGTAAGCCAGTCGCCAGGCCTCCGGCACGTGCGAAAAAATCCGATCCCGCTGGGTCTTTCCTGACCAGTATGGAATCACCTCCGAGCGGTATGTTTCGATATCTGCTTCGCTGATGGTGTACCGCTGCAGTTCGCGGGTGTTGAGCACATTCAGATCCTCTACGCTGTGGCAGGTCAGCTCCGGAAATGTGGGCACGCACTTAGGCCGCGGACCCCGCTCGCCCACGATCAGCTCCCCCTCGCCCAGGTAGATTTCCTTCCGCATGCAGTGGTCATAAAAATTTGCCGCCCGCAACACCGGGATGGACATCTTGCCGAAGTTCTCCTTGTAAAACGCCGTCTCATGCAACGCCCTTTCGATGGAAAGCGATGGTTCTGTTTCGACACTCAGCTTCCGCAACAGCTGAATCCGATGGTTCATTCCCGGCCCGATGTGCTCTGCCTTGGGTTCGTAGAAATTCCCCTCGCTTGCCGCACCGCGCTCGGGATTAATATTGTTGGTAGATATTTTTTCAAACATTTTTCGGATATTTTGTTAATCGACTGGGAAGACTAAGACGAGAGGACGACTGGGAAGAGGGGAAGATTTGAAACGGGGAAACGGTGATGGGGCTATTGGATTCTGATCTATTGATCCCGGAATCTCCGGTCCCTGAGCCGAAGGGTCGAAGCGTCAAAGCGTCAACTATCCTTTTATCGCGTCTTCCACTCGTCCTCTCGTCCCAGTCGTCCACTCCCCATCACATCTCTGGTAAGGAGCCACGGTGGCATGGCCTAATTGTAAAACATCAGGCAGCTGAAAAGGCGCCGGTAGGTTTTAACGAGGGTTGATATGGAAGTAGTTGTTTCCATGGTACTTTGACCAATAGCTTTTTGGTAAGAGCAAAATTAAGGATAATTTGGAAAGTATGGTGAGATTTTCACACTCTATTTTTAAATGGCCAACTTTCAGGTAAGCTTACACAACCAACTCCGGCAGAATCTGAATTTCCGAAGTAGTATACAACCCATTTTGATAAGCCTGTATCAGACTGATCAACAGGATTGGCTTATGCGGCGTACCACCGTTTTTGAAGTCGCGCCGGAGGTTTTCGAATGACAGCATCCTGAACCATCTCATTTTTTTCAAAATCCGATCGGGTCATGTTTTCCATAAAATCTTTGATTTTTGAGATTGACAAAAGAATATGCTCGATATAGGCAAGATCGTCCTTCATGCTTCGTATATAATCCTTAAATCCTGATTAATGCTGCGCTTTACCCGTTCATTCTTCAGAGAGCCTTCGGTTACTAAATCAACTTTGATACCAAATTTGTTGGATAATTCATTTTCGATCCGAACCAATTGTAACAAGGAATAGCTCTCATTGAACCGAACCAAAATATCAATATCGCTGTTTGACGACCCATCTCCTCTGACAAACGATCCGAATAATCCCACATACGCAGGATGATATTCCCTGAGACAACTGATAATGATATTTTGAATCTCCTGTTTTGACATAGAACAAATGCATGAAATTAATTAATTGGCTCAATGATAAGTCAGTAAATTCACAATATCATACCTGCCCCGAGGGGCGTTCTGTTTGTAGAAAACAAATGATGTTGGGAACAGGAGCTCCAGAGGAGCGATCTGTGAAAACACAAAATAGCAACCAATCTAATTCTGGTAATTCTGCAAATTCTGCTTCAGACAATTTGAGCCATCCTCACCAATTGTGTTCATAATTTCCTATTTTTAGAATGCTTTAAATCCGAAAATTCAAACTACTACCATGCGAAAACTAACTACTTTCCTGATCGTCTCTTCGCTTTTGTTTTCGAGTGCATTCGCAAAAAATGGAGACAAAAACCAGCAAACTACCTTACAGCAATCCGCGGTAGCTTCTCCGAAAAATACCGGTCCGGCACCCGATTACAGCGATCTGCAATATTGGGCAGCCTCCCCGCATAAGGACGATACCAGCGACAAAGTACCCGACTTTTTGAAGGATGAAGTCAGGGATACCCGGGCGGACGTGTTTTTCATTCATCCGACTTCATACTTTGGAGAGAAAAAGGGCTCACCCTGGAATGCCGATTTGCGGGATACCGCCGTCAACAACAATACCGACAACCTGTCGATCCTGCTGCAGACCTCCGTTTTCAATGGCAGTTGCCGGGTTTTCGCTCCCCGTTACCGGCAGGGCAACATGGAGGCTTTTTATGTATTCAACACACCGGAAGCCAAGGCGGCCTTCGACTTTGCCTACCAGGATGTGAAAAAAGCATTCCAGTATTACCTGAAACACGACAACAAAAAGCGCCCGATCATTATCGCCTCCCACAGTCAGGGTACCCTGCATGCCATCAGGTTACTGCAGGAATTTTTCGACGGAAAGCCCTTGCAAAAACGGTTGGTCTGCGCTTATATCGTAGGCTATCAGATTAAAAAAGATGCCTTTAAATATCTCCCGGTAGGAGAAAGAGCCAACCAGACCGGCTGTTTTGTAGGATGGCGCACTTATGCCAAAGGGGAGATTCCGAAAGGGGCCGCTCCCGAAAACGGGAATTCTGTTTGCGTCAATCCGCTGACCTGGACAACCTCAGGGGAGTGGGCCTCGTCTGATCTGCATCAGGGGATCATGTACAATTTTAAGACAATTGTGCCTCATACTGTAAGTGCCGGAATCGAGCCAACCACCAAAATTCTCTGGATAGATACACAGGTTGCCCTTGATGACCAAAAGAAGAAAATGACCAACTACCACCGATGGGATTACAATCTTTTCTGGATGAATATCCGGCAAAATGTGAAGGATCGTATCGATGCGTATCTCTCGAAAAAATAGCATTCTGGTGGCAATAACTTTCCGGTAAAAAATAGGTCATGAAAATAAATAAGCTTGGAAAAATTGGCAAAGTGCTCGCCATCAACATTGCAGCCTTGCTTTTTGTCTTCTATTTTTATGCCGCTTATCCGTTTTGGGGATTGTTTTTCAATGCCCAACGACATACCAATCCCCCATTGACACCTGCCTGGGCACTGGAGTGCTGGGTATGGGACAACGACTCCAACAATGTTGCCATGGTCGACACCCTGCTGGATGGCTATAAAAAATATGATATTCCGGTCAGAACCATCAATATTGACAGCCCCTGGGCCATGCGCTTCAATGATTT
>JBAXED010000181.1:0-5409 GCA_037140615.1 Prolixibacteraceae bacterium | reverse complement strand
TACCCTTCATAGTTTTGGCCATCCGGTCTTTTGGTTGGCCAATGATCCAAACAATGCGGAAAGAATGTATGCTTCGGTCGTCCATTTTGGTGGAACACAAGGGTCTCAGTCGGGTGGGATATATATGACGAACAACCTTTCATCCGGTGCATCCTCCGTCTGGACAAAATTACCCAACCCACCAAGAACTGAGGGTCATCCTGCCTGCATGCTCGTTCTGAATGACGGCAAAATGGTCTGCACTTTCTCCGGAAGAAGAACTTCAACCGGTTTCACTGCAAGCTCTGGCGTGTTTCTTTACAATCCGACTACCAATTCATGGAGTGATGTCAGCAACACCGGAATGCAGTATTGGACCAAAGACATCGTCCTGGATCCTTCTGACCCTGCTCAAAACACCTGGTACGCATGCGTTTTCAGTGGTTGGGGTGGAGCCCCCAACGGATTGGGCGGGTTGTACAAAACCATTGACAGGGGGAAAAACTGGATAAAACTGACAGGGAGTCAGTTCGACAGAGTCAGTTCCCTGACCTTTAATCCGCTGGATCCCAACCAGGCCTATTTAACAACTGAAACGCAGGGACTATGGAGAAGCGTCAATATGAATGCGGCTACCCCTACCTGGACGCTGGTGGATAGCTATCCGTTTCGTCAGCCGGAAAGGGTCTTCTTTAATCCGTTCAATAATGAGGAGATGTGGGTGACCAGTTTCGGCAACGGAATGAAGGTCGGAACATCGCTTACGGTTGGCATCAACGAGGTAATTCTAAATAGAACAGATATTACTGTCTATCCCAATCCAATTGCAGAAACTACCTATTTCACCAACAATGATCCAATAAATACAATCGTTCAGGTAAATGTCTATGATCTGGATGGCAGGTTATTGATCGAAAAAACAATTGGTCCCAATTCAATCAATACTGCATCTCTGTCGCCAGGAATCTATTTGTTGGAGTTCATTTTAAAGGATCACTCAAGGGTTTACAGGAAAGTGGTGAAATGATTGCAGTTGATATTCCGATTGAAAGATTATTCTTTACGGGTGTTCTCAACACTAATTTCTCTCGGAGTTAATGGTCTGCCTCCTTCAATCCAGCTACCGTGATGCGCCGTCTATTTTTTGATATCCATTTTCCCTCCAGCTGCACAGTAGGAGTACCATGGCCGGCATAATAAGATAGTGGATGGCTTTCATTTTTTGTTTTACTTTATGATCAATTAGATGATCCGAAGCTAAAAATTGATTCTTAATAATCATGAAAAACAGAACATAAAAAAGCACTTTCCGTCATCAAAGAACATCCTGACGGATATTAAAATTTTCATACTTTTAAATGAGAGCAAACTTTTATAAGGTGAGAATTGTTGTATCTGGAAGCAGAGATTTTTCATTGAAAATTGATATTTATCGCTATGTAAAATTTTGCTAATTTCTGCTTCAGATAAATCATATAATTCCTTGCTCGAACCTGGTAAAATTTATGAAGATAATTTACAGTTTACTATCCCTCCTTTTAGTTAGCACAGGATTGTTTGCTCAAACTGCTGTTACCGGTTATGTAAAAGACGCCAAAACAGGAGTCGCATTGAATGGAGCAGATATTGTTGTTGTTGGAAAACCATTGGGAACTTTCACAAATTTTGATGGAAACTTTAAATTAACAGTGAATCAGGAGTTTCCTGTTTTAATAAGGATTTCCATGATTGGTTTTGTCTCACAAATTCTAGAGATAAGAAACAATTTACAAACAATAAATGCCAGCTTAAAAGAAATGGAAACGGAACTGGATGAAGTGATAATTTCAGCATCAAGAAATCCGGAACGCATCATGGAATCACCAGTTTCCATCGAAAGAATGGATTTAAGGGCCATACAAAGTACAGCATCTCCAAATTATTATGACGGATTAGAAAATTTGAAGGGCGTTGATATAAATACCAGCAGTCTGACTTTCAAATCAATAAACACCCGTGGATTCGCAAAAGTTGGCAATAACCGGTTCGTTCAGCTGATAGATGGAATGGACAATACATCCCCTGCCATGAATTTTGCTATGGGAAACCTTCTGGGGATTTCTGAGCTTGACGTCAATACAGTAGAATTACTGGAAGGGGCAGCTTCTGCCTTGTATGGTGCCAATGCCTTCAATGGAATTCTATTTACGAAAAGCAAAAGTCCTTTTGAATTTCAAGGTGTAAGTGCCTACGGGAAGACAGGTTATACCAGTCAAAAAGCTGCTGGTATCAATAAGTACATGGATGCCGGGGTGAGGGTCGCCAAGGCTTTTGGAGATAAATTTGCCGCAAAGGCATCGCTTTCTTTCCTCACAGGGACTGAGTGGTATGCAACAGATTACAAAGACTTTAACATTCCGGATGCTGACAGAAGTAATCCTGCATATGATGGATTAAATATTTATGGCGATGAAATTTCCGCAAAATTGAATTTCAAACAAATTGCCTTGTCTGCTGGTATTCCAGCACAGATTGCGAATTTAATGGGATCTCAAACCGTTTCAAGAACCGGTTACAAGGAAGTCGATTTGGTTGACTATGGAGCAAAAAGTATCAAAGGAGACTTATCATTCAACTACCGCCCAAAAGGTGATGATCTTGAAATTGTTTACAATACCAGGTTTGGAAGAGGAACTACTATATACCACGGAGCGAACCGTTATGCCATAAAAGATTTCTTTACCGCTCAACAAAAATTGGAAGTGAGCAACAATCATTTTTTTGCAAGAGCCTACACCACTAGCGAACCGTCCGGCAATTCGTATGATACCAGGTTTGCCGCAATAAATTTAAACAGGGCATGGAAGTCTGACTCGCAATGGTTTAATGATTATGCAGGCGCTTATGTTCAGGGTTTTGTTGGTGCGACCATGGCGGGAGGAACGCCCGATCCGGCAATAATTCATCAGTCTGCCAGAAACTTTGCACAAACAGGGGCCCTTGTTCCCGGAACTTCTGCCTTTAACAATGCTTTTGAAAAAATCATATCCGATCCGGATGTTAGCACGGGAGCCAAATTTGTGAATGACACGAGGATGTATCATGTGGAAGCAAATTACAATTCCCAAAAACTTATTGAATTTGTAGATATACAGATTGGAGGATCATGGAGAGAATATATTCTTAACTCTGCCGGCACAATCTTTACTGATTATGATGGACCAATTTCTTACAATGAGATTGGTGCATATACTCAGGTTCAAAAAAGTTTTGCAGAGAATAGGTTGAAATTTTCTGGCTCCATTCGATACGACAAATCCAAGAATCTAAGTGGAAACCTCTCACCAAGAATGGCATTTACCTACGCTGCCGGGGACAGAAAAAGCCATAATTTTAGAATTTCTTATCAAACCGGATTCAGAAACCCGACGGCACAAGACTTGTACATTGGCTTAGATGCTGGTAAAGCCATCCTGGTAGGATCCTCCCCTGATAACATAGACAGATATATCTCCGGTCCGATAATTGTAAGCAAAACTGGTCAGTCATTGGGAAACCCGGCTACCGTGAAGTTAGGAGGCAGATCAGCCTATGAAAATGCATTCTCCTATTCTTCTGTTTTGAAAGGAACTCCCCAGAAATCCAATTTTAAATATGTCCTACCAGAGAAAGTTATCGCTTACGAAATTGGCTACAGGGGTGCAATTGGCTCATTCTCGATCGATCTAAACAGTTATTATAACAAATACAATGGTTTTATCGGCCCAAAAACAGTGGTGGTTCCTCTTTACGGAAAAGCTGATTTATCGGACATCAATTCTGTCGTTAAACAACCAAATGCATTGATTGCCCTTAGCAGTGGAGACTACAAAGCGTTCCAGGTTTATACAAACACTGATGCCGACATCAGATCTTACGGAATTGGCGCAGGCTTGTCAACAAGGATCTTCATCGATTACAATGTCAACGTTAATTATACTTGGTCGAAATATACATTTGAACAGTCAACCGACCCGGATTACAAAGCTGCCTTTAATACACCGGAGCATAAAATCAAAGCTTCAATAGGGAATCCGGCAGTGTTTAAAAATTTTGGCTTTAATGTAAACCTAAGGTGGAACAATGATTATTTATGGGAGTCAAGTTTCCAAAGTGCGATAGTTCCTTCAAGCACAGTGGTGGATTCCCAAATCAGTTACACTATGCCAAAGCTGAAATCCGTCATAAAAATTGGAGGAGCCAACATAGGAGGTCAGGAATATTTCAGCGCTCCCGGAACCGGTCATACCGGCTCTCTTTATTACGCCTCCTGGACTATACGTCTTTAATCTATATGCTAATTTTATTATCCCCTTCAAAAACGCTCGACTTTAAATCGGCAAGTATTACCACACTAAATTCGCAACCTCTTTTTCCTAAGGAGGTAGCTGAACTAGTCAGGTTTCTGAGAAAACAATCTGCAAGCCAGTTGGAGGTACTGATGAATATAAACCGCAAACTGGCATGGTTAAATCAGGAGAGATTTGCTCTGTGGAAACCGGAATTCACAACTGCCAATGCCCATCCGGCAATATTCTCATTCAAGGGTGAAGTATATCACGGATTGGACATAACATCAATGCTGGTCGATGATGTTGCATATTCCCAAAAGCATTTGCGCATTCTTTCGGGTTTGTATGGCGTACTTCGGCCGCTAGACCTGATTCAACCCTACCGTCTTGAGATGGGAACTTCATTCCATTTCGGAAAATATGCGGATCTGTACCATTTTTGGAAACAAAAGATCACCAGGCAAATTAATGCCGATCTGAAAGAAAGTGGCTCTAACCTGTTGATCAACCTGGCGTCACATGAATATTCTTCGTCAATCGATCTGAAAAAGATGATGGCTAAAATCGTCACACCTCAATTTCTGGAGAATAAAAACGACTCGTACAAGATGATTACCGTTTATACAAAAAAAGCCAGAGGAATGATGACCCGATACATTCTTGAGTACCGCATAAATTGCGAGGAGGATCTGCAGGGATTTAACAGTGATGGTTATTGCTTTAATGGCCACTTGTCCAAACCAGGATCACCTGTCTTTATACGCTAAACACATCCGAAAAAGATCAGCAATTGAAAAATAATTTGTTGTGCAGAAAAACTAAAAGAATTATTGCCTCAACAGTTTTCTGAACCAGTTATAATATAAGGCTACATAAAGGAACAATGACATTAGCCAGATAACGAATACATTGAAATAGAGAGTTGAAAAGGAAAGACCAAGAACTCTTTTCTCAGAGGCAAAAAAGTGGGCTCTGCCATTGTTGTAATCTGGTACTTTGTAAATAGGTGCAACCTTTTGCATCAATCCAGATTCTGTCTCCCTGTAATATTCGGATGAGCCGGTATTCATGACCAAATCCTGGATGGCGAGGTTGTTGTACTTTTGTTTCAGATCGTACA
>JBAXED010000180.1:0-5510 GCA_037140615.1 Prolixibacteraceae bacterium | reverse complement strand
GCACGTTTGGCAAAAATATCGAGGATCAGGTTGGTGCGGTCAAGGATCTTGCATTCAATTATTTTTTCGATATTCCTAAGCTGGGTGGCCGACAGTTCATCGTCAAAAATGACTGAGTCGATCTCGTGGACAGTCACAAAATCAAGTATTTCCTGAAGCTTACCCGAACCAACAAAAGTAGCAGGATGGGGATTTACCAAGCGCTGGGTGAAACGCTCAAAGATTTCTGCCCCGGCAGTTTCAGCGAGAAATTCAAGTTCATCGAGGTACTCGTTGACTACTTTTTCGTCCTGTTTACCATGGATTAAACCAACCAGGATGACTTTCTCCTTTTTGATGGAGGTGTCGTGTAATTTTGCCATGGCACAAAAGTAAACAAAAAGAACCAAAGGCTAAAGGCTAAAGGTTAAAGGCTAAAGTATTTCGCCGCGATGAGCACTAACGAACTCCCTCGTTTGCAACGAGATTTGCAATTCCATACTTTTCGAACCCCCCGAGGGGGTGACCTGTTTGTAGCACACGAAAGATGACATGTAAATGAGCTCCGGAGGAGCGTCCTGTAAATGGTCAATCATTTGAATGATGGATACCCGAACAATTAAACAACCGGTTGAACCCCCCGGAGGGGGTGACCTGTTTGTAGCACACGAATGATGACATGTGGCGGAGCTCCGGAGGAGCGTCCTGTTAATTGTCAATCATTTGAATGATAATTAACCAAACAATTCAAATAACAGGTCGCACCTCCGGTGCTCCATTCAGCTGTTTGTCCAATGTTCTACAAACAGAAGTCCCCCTCCGGGGGCTGAAATCCCCAACTTCAAGTACTCCAAACTCCAAGTACTCGAAGTACTTCTTCGGAGTCCATAACTTTAGTTCACTTTAGTTCACTTTAGTTCACTTTAGTTCACTTTAGTTCACTTTAGTTCACTTTAGGCACTCTAGGCACTTCTTAGTTGGTAGCCTCTTGAAAAACGGGTTTATCTTTATCAACAGGCAAAGAGCCATGGCCGTTTTTTCCCACAGGTTCTGATCCATTATACGAGTAAACATTCTTGATGAACAGTTCCTTTATCTTGCCCAGAGTCGGATCTGCAGATAATTTAGTCACCGCATCAATGTTTTGCAGTAGCTCTCTGATGGTATCAAATATTTCGTTATTAGGAACCTGTATCAAGCAATTTAAATTGCAACTGTCTTCATTCTGAAATAATTTGGTGTACACTTTCCCGGTAATTTTGGCATGGCCATTGCACTCAACTTTTCCTGTGCAGAAAATATTACCTTCAAATGTACCACTGATAATCAGTTCCGAACAGATAATATCACCCTTAACGGTGGAGTTAGTATCGATGATAACTTTCTGGGTAGAAAGAAGAGTACCATAAAAATCACTTTCAATTTTAAACGATTTTCTCGTTTTGATAAATCCTTCCAATACACTTTCTTCTGGAATCAAAATTGGAATTCCGTCGTTTCTACTGGGTGTTGATGAACTCATTATTGCCATGATATAAAAATTTAGGTTATGTGATTAAAAAAAGCAACATTAATATTATTATTCGACTTGAAAGTGCAACAAAGGTTAAATGTTAAAAAATGTTAATGCAGATAAATGTTTAAAATCAAGAGGACAGAGTATTTCACAGTGATGAAAATTTGTTTGGAGACTTCGGGTAGACCTGACAGGTTTCCAAAACCTGTCAGGTCTTTTGGCATGGAGAAAAAAAGCAGCATCTATTGAACAAAATACCCCTTAAAATGATTACTTTCAGACAATAAACTTTCCAACATGCGGAACCTTATCAAAGACCTTTGGCTGGCCGTTGCACTGATCCTGGGCGCCTCCCTGCTGTTGCTTTTGTCGGATTTGGAGCAACGAAAAGGGAACAAGAAAACATCCGAACAAAAGCGCTATCCCTCCATCGCGATCATGCAAATCAGGTCGACACCCCTGCTCGACAATCACGTAAACGGGATAACCGACAGGTTGCAGGAACTTGGATTTGTGGCGCCCGACAAGAGCAACGTCAGGATGTTTAATCCGCAGGGCGATCTGGCGACAGCCAATACCATCGCCCGCGAAATAGTGAACGGTCCCTATGATTTGATCGTCACTTCCAGCACGCTGTCGCTCCAGACGGTCGCAAAAGCAAACATCACCACCGGTAAGAAACATGTGTTCGGAGCCGTGACCGATCCATACGGCACCGGCGTAGGTATAACAGGGTCGCTGCCAAACCAGCATCCACCGTACCTGACAGGAATCGGAACTTTCCAGCCGGTGAAAGGGGCTTTTCAAATCCTTCGGGAACTGCAGCCCACCATCAAAAGAGTTGGTGTTGTTTGGAATCCCGGAGAACAATGCTCGGAAGCATGCCTCAACCAGGCGCGCAAAATATGCACAGAACTGGGCATCACACTGGTCGAGGCAATCGCCACCAATACCTCCGAAGTTGCCGAAGCCGCCAGGTCTCTGATGGCAAAAGGGATCGAAGCTGTCTGGGTTGGAGGTGATACCGTGGCCATGTCGTCTGTCAGCATGATTATAAATCTCGCCAAGCAAAACGGCATTCCTGTATTTACCAACGATCCGGTGGATGCCAGCCATGGCGCACTCTTTGGCCTGGGAGCCAATTATTATACCGTCGGCGTTTACACAGCCAATATGGCCGCCGAAGTCCTAAAAGGAAAGAGTCCGGCAGATTTCAAGATTGAAAATGTGATACCCGAAGAGCTGAATGTAAACAAGGAGATCCTCGCAACACTAGGAAAACCCTGGATGTTGAGCAATCATATTTCAGAAATTCTTGAGAAACAAGCCACTTCCGCGAAAGCGGCAAAAGTGTCGACCACCAACACAGCCAAAGATAAAAACCAACCCAAATCGGATATGGCATCAGGCAAGCCGCAACCGATCCCGCATTTTAAAATGAGGCTCGTTCTCTACAGCGAAACGGAATTTGCCGAACGCTGCCGGGAGGGTGTGATGGATGGGATAAAGAATGCCGGACTGAAAGAAGGAAAGGATTTTGAGTTGAAATTTTACAACGCTCAAGGCGATATGTCTACCCTTTCGAGCATCATGACGACCATAAAATCGGATCAGGCCGACATGCTTGTGGTCATCTCCACACCTGCGCTTCAGGCAGCCGTCAGGCAGGCAGGCGTGGATACAAAAATCGTCTTCACCGGCGTCGGTGATGGGGTCAAGGCAGGTGCCGGGAAATCCGAGACAGACCATTTGCCCAACGTAACCGGGATAACCACACGTTCACCTTTTGGTCAAATGGCTGCCTTGATCAAGGAAACACTACCTTCGGTGAAGCGCGTCGGCACGCTCTTCACTCCCGCCGAAATAAACAGCGTCCTGTACATGGAATGGTTCAAGGAAGCGCTTCAGAATCAGGGAATTGAACTAATGTCCATTCCGGTAACCTCAAGTTCCGAAATCACCCAGGCGGCCACCGAATTGTGCAGAAACAACATCCAGCTCGTCTGCCAGATTGTCGACAACCTCACCCGACCGGGCTTTGCATTGATAGCGCGAAAAGCTTCCGAAAATAATTTGCCGGTTTATGTCTTTGACAGTGCTCAGATGAAGGAGGGTGGAATTGTCTGTCTGTCGCGTGACTATTACGATGCGGGAATTGAGGCTGGAGAGATGGTCCTCGATATTTTGCGGGGCAAGAGTCCCGGTAGCATCCCGTTCAGAAACACTCAAAATGAAAAACTGATCTATAATCCAGAAATGGCCAAAAAATTTGAGCTGAATTTGTCAGCAGAATTTGTCAAAAAGGCAGTAGTTTTTAAAATCCAATAATCTGATCCGTTTATGGAACTTCACTCCGAAAAGATAGGAAAGTACCTGGTTGTCAAGGCTAGCGGACGACTCGACGCCACTTGGGCCGACTATTTCACAGATACTTTTCTCACTTACATTCGAAATGGCGAACATGAGATGGTGATCGAAGCCGCCGGACTCGACTTTTTAAGTTCTGCCGGGATTCGGTCCCTGGTACGTGTTTACAAGGAGCTGGCCTTCGTCAAAGGCAGTTTTATCATTGTTAATGCCACCGAATTTGTTGCCGGAACACTCATCACCACCGGCTTTGGCAACTGGCTTTCAGATTCGCTTCCTGATGATCTGGTGCTAACAGCGGAATTAACCGAAACCAACAAAAGCAGCTCTGCCGAATCCTACAAAATTAAAGGTAGCGGCGGACTGGAAATAAAACTCATCAATGGCTGGCAGGATTGGAAAGAGATAGATGAAACGGCCATTCAGGTGATCAAATTTCATCCTGATATTTTTTCACTGGGCATTGGAAGCACCTCCGCCGACATTAGGAAGGCGCGCAATCAATTTGGTGAGATGATGGCCGTTGGCGGAAATGTCATCTTTCAAGTTCCTGAAGAACACGGGCATCCCGATTATTTATTGGCTGTCAACGAGTTTGTTCCCGAAATGACCGTTCTGAACGCGTTGGTTTGCCGGGGTGAAATGTCGGGCATGTTCAGGTTCGCTCCCACTGCCAACAATTCTGCTCTGACCATTTCTGAAATTTCAGAACAGGTACTTTCCAATGCTTCTTCCTCGGTGGCAGGGTTTGTGGTGATCGCTGAGATTGGCGGTCTTGTAGGGGCGAATCTTATCCAATCGCCCGGCAAGATTGGCAATCAGCCTGTTGAAGATCTGAGCGAAGTCCGCGATTGGTTGTCCTATTCGGGAGAAAAGGTCTTTTCGGGCGAGCAGGCAATTCTCTTTGGCGTTGTGGCAAAGGCATCTAAAATTAAGAATAGCAATTTACTAAAGCCGCTTCCGTCTAATCCGGCTCTGGCAGGGCACATGCATGTTGCTGTATTTCCTTTCCAGCCCATTCCAAACGGGCAATTGGATCTGAAACTGCAGACAGATAAATTCTTTGCGGGTCCGCCACCTTTGGCTCTGATTCATCTGATTGACGACGACCGACCACTTATCGGACTAGGAGAGAGTTCTTTCATCAGAGGTGCCTGCTGGTTTGCACCCATAAATAATAAGGAGGAGGTACTATGAACCTAATAATCGGAGCTTTTACGATAGGACTTATCCTTTCATTGCTTTCACTGGGAATGCTTATCAGCTTCAGGATGATAAAATTCACAGACATCACGGTAGATGGATCCATTACGTTAGGAGCGTCCTTGTCTGCGGTACTTATCATGGCCGGATGGTCGCCCTGGCTGGCAATTGCCATGGCATTTATGGCAGGTTCAGTGGCAGGTGCCATAACCGGAATCCTGCATACTAAATTCAAGATACAGGAAATACTTGCCGGAATCCTGATGATGACTGCCCTCTATTCCATCAACCTTAGGATCATGGGAAGGAGCAACATCCCACTTCTTGATACAAAAACCGTATCGGAAGGAACCAAAAATTTGTTGCTGCAGAGTGCTGAAGGAGGCAAAAACATATTTATCCTTGGCTGGCCTGTTCCGGTTTCGGACCTTGCCTTTTTTATCAC
>JBAXED010000179.1:0-5522 GCA_037140615.1 Prolixibacteraceae bacterium | reverse complement strand
CTCTCGATCTTGAATTGCTCAGGAGATACCACCGGTTCACTTTCCGCCAATGTAACGATGGGAACAGCTCCTTTCACTTATTTGTGGAGTACCCAACTATCACAATCTACCGCTACCGCAACCGGACTTAAGTCAGGAATCTACACCGTCATAATAACCGATGCGAAAATGTGCACCTCTGCTTTCACTGGTGAGATTGCTGAACCGGCTCCCATTAAGCTCTCTTTTACCACGAAGCCAATTCAATGCTTAAGTGATGCCAATGGAAGTGCGCGGGTCGATTCTATCAACGGAAGCGCAGATGTGAACATCCTTAACAGCTACAAATATCAATGGGCAACCACTCCTGTTCAAATAACACGGGAAGCTGTCAGGCTAACCGCATGGTGGCATAAGGTCACGTTAACCAGTCCCAAAGGATGTATTCAAAAGGACAGTGTTTTCATCGATGTATTGGACACAATAATTCCCACAGTAGTCTGCCCGAAGGATATTGAGATGACAGTAGCCTATATCAAGTCTCCCGATGGATCTCCGAACAAATATGTTGTCGACCTTGGTAAACCGTTTACTTCGGATAATTGTCAGGTGGATACATTGACCAATGACGCGCCTGCGAAATTCAGAAAAGGGACGACTTATGTTGTCTGGACCGTAACAGACCAGGTTGGATTGACAGACACATGCAGACAGAAAGTATATATCAAGGAGATTCCAACTATCCCTCAGTTGATATCACCGAATGGGGATGGTGTAAACGATACTTTCGTCATAGATGGGCTAAACAGTATAGAATATTCTGGTTCTCAAATGACAATATTCACAAGATCAGGTCAACTGGTATTCCAAAGCGGAAGCTATGAATTGCCGGAGAATGCCTGGGATGGACGGTATGCCGAATCAAGCTTTAATAAAAGCAAACTTGTAGCACCAGGTGTATATTATTATATCCTGAAACTGGGCGGCATTGGTGGTCAAACCTTAAAAGGGTACATCTATGTCTATTATTAAAATAAAATACAAAGTCCGAAATTTGAAACATGTAAACAATATAGGTAAATTCTTAGTGCGATTGGTTTTTGGATTCTTGCTATTAGGAATCCACTCAAATCTGTATGCTCAACAGGATCCGGTTTTTAACCAGTACATGAACAACCTTTTAACTGTCCAACCCGCCTATGCCGGCATGTCAGGTTATGTAAATGTTACTGCCATGTCCAGAATTCAATGGGTCGGATTCGATGGAGCACCATTGACAAATACCGTCACCATTCAGGGCCCATTTAAAAAATACAATGTTGGATTAGGACTTTCCCTCATTACAGACAGATTCGGACCTGTCAGACAAACCGGGATTTACGCTGATTATTCCTTCCGGGTTCTTATCGACAATGACCAGTACTTTTCCTTTGGACTCAAGGGCGGTTTCAACAGGTACGAAGCTTTGCTGACAGATTTAGCAGTACATGACCCAAATGATCCTGTCGTCGCATTTGATATCAACAAGAAATATATGCCCAATTTTGGGGTAGGGTTTATGTGGCACGCCGATAATTTTTTCCTTGGGGCCTCCGTTCCCAAAGTCTTTAGAAATAAAATTAACTCTAACAGCGGAGAGACCGTTTACCAGGAGGAGATGAATTTCTATGCCATGGGTGGATATGTGGTTGATGTAACAGAAAACATTAAATTTAAACCTACCATGCTGGCGCGATGGAGCCAGAATACGCCGACAGTTGTTGATTTTTCTGCCAATGTCCTCATCAATGATCGAATGTGGGTGGGTGCTACCTATCGTTTTAAGAATTCTTATGGTCTTCTTTTCCAAATTTGCCGTATCAGTAGCAACAAGTTAGGGTATGCCTATGGTCTCACGTCATTTCGCCCATCCCAATACAATGCCGGAACTCAGGAGTTCATGCTTAGCTACGATTTTCCGGTCAAACGGAAGAGGTTTTGCAGATTTACTCCCAGATATTTTTAATGAGAAAGCCGTTATTTATAGGATTTTTCTTCACGGCAATATTGTTGTTGCTTGTATCTGTATTGAGCTGCAAGAAGGAACCGCTCAAACAGGTTCCGTTTCTGATATCATCACCAGCTAACAATGTGGGACCTACCGTAACATCTGGTGGTAATATTACCTCAGAGGGGAGTTCTCCAGTGCTTTCGCGCGGTGTATGCTGGAGTATAAAAACCAATCCAACCAACAAAAATAAGGACAGTATAACTTCAGACGGGACAGGGATTGGAATTTTTACCAGTTCAATTACCGGACTAAAACCCGGAACGACTTATTTCATCAGGGCATATGCCACAAATGAGGTGGGTACGGCATATGGAAATGAGGTCGCTGTTGTGATGGCCGCAACGATACCTGTCTTGACAACCCTGGCCATTTCAGCCATCAGCGATAGCATTGTTAACAGTGGAGGGACCATCTCAAACAATGGAGGCGCTCAGATTGCGGTAAGGGGTGTTTGTTGGAGCACCATAAAAAATCCAACCATTACCGATTTTGTTACCACGGATGGTTCTGGAACCGGCGCTTTTAACAGTACAGTTACGGGAATAATACCCAGTATGACGTATTACCTCAGGGCATATGCTACAAATAGTGCCGGAACTGGTTATGGCAACGAATTTTCATTCTCTTTGGCTAAAACGTTGGTGAAGGATATGGACGGGAATTTTTACCATTTTGCTAAAATCGGATCACAGGTATGGATGACCGAAAATTTAAGATCGACAAGATTTAGGGATAGTACCTCCATCACTCTGGTGGATAATGCTACCTCATGGAGCAATCAGATTGGTCCGGGGTATTGCTGGTATGGCGATGATGAAGTAGCTAATAAAAGCAAATACGGAGCCTTATATAATTGGTATGCAGTGAATTCCGGGAAATTGTGCCCGACTGGCTGGCACGTTCCTACCGACACGGAATGGACAACTCTGACAACATTTCTGGGTGGTGAACCTTTGGCCGGAGGGAAATTAAAGGAAAGTGGTATTGTCCATTGGATAACACCAAATGCCTCTGCAACAAACGAATCCGGTTTTACAGCCTTACCTGGTGGTTATCGTCTGAATTCAGGTATATATGGCAACATGGGTATATATGGCAATTGGTGGACAACCACTTCTGTTCTTGCAAATGTGGCCAACTATCGGTATCTCTATTACGGAAATGCCTCTGTGACCAAAAGCTTTATCAGTCAGAAAAGTGGATTGTCTGTAAGATGCCTTAAGAATTAGACAGCTAAAATGGTAGTTTGCTGAGTTCTACGTTCCCTCCCGACAATATGATGCCAATTTTCTGTCCGGCAAATTTCTCCCTGTTTTCCATGATCACAGCCAAAGGTACCGAACTGGAAGGTTCAATGATGATCTTCATTCGTTCCCAGATCATGCGCATGGCAGCAACGATTGATTCTTCTGATGCAGTCAGGATCTCATCGACATGCTGTTGAATAACTGCAAAATTTAGCTCTCCCAGGGAAGTTAAGAGTCCGTCTGCAAGTGTCTTTGGGTTGAGGGAGGGGTGAATATATCCATCTCTGAAGGAGCGAAAGGCATCATCGGCATTTTTGGGCTCAGCGGCAATCACTTTGCATCCTGGAAGAATGGCTTTGGATGAAAGGGCAGTTCCTGACAAGAGACCGCCTCCACCCACAGGGCACATGACAATATCCAATACTTTCACTTCTTCCAGCAGTTCCAATGCTGCAGTACCCTGTCCGCAGATGACTTTAAAATTGTTATAGGGATGTACAATGGTCAATTTTAAACTATCGGCCAGATTTTTCAGTGTCTCTTCTCTGGCCTGAAGTGTAGGCTCGCAGAAAGTTATGTTGGCACCATATCCTGCAACCGCGATCTTTTTTACCTCAGGCGCATTTGATGGCATCACAATGTGTGCCTGAATGCCACGGATTCTGGCTGCCAGGGCAAGCGCTGCGGCATGATTGCCGGATGAATGAGTTCCAACCCCTGATGCAGCTTCTTCCTCATTTAAAGAGAAGACGGCATTGGTCGCTCCCCTGAATTTAAAGGCACCCACTTTCTGAAAATTTTCACATTTAAAAAATAACTCACAACCAATCAAGGCATTGATGCTTTGGCTGGTAAGCACCGGAGTTTGGTGAATGTAAGGCCTGATCAACTCGTGAGCCTCCAGAATATCAGAAAATGTTGGCAGTTGCATGGAAAGAAAGTTATGAGACATGAGTTATGAGATATGAGACATGAGACATGAGAATGAGAAAATCCGAATCAGAACTTAAATACTCTAGGCACTCTAGGCACTCTAAGCACTTTAGTTCACTTTAGTCACTTTAGTTCACTTTAGGCACTTTAGTCACTTTAGGCACTTTCACATCGAGACTGTCCTTTTTTGCCAGGCTTACTTTGTACTTAGCAAACACATCTTTAACCCTTTTCTCAACTTCGTAGGTTGAAGCACTGAAGATTAAGTTACTATATGCATTAAAGTAAACCATGAAATTGTCAAGTTCATCACCCTGGAGCCTTGTAAGTCTGGAAGCAATCTCTTTGTTGTAAACCAAAGAAAAGAGCTGCCACTCTCTCTCCGTTCTTATTGCCACCAATGTGTTTCTTTTAGACTTTTCATCCTTGCTAAACTTATAATAAAGAAAGGATGTTGGATGAAAAATGGCCGTCAATAGCTTGGGTTTTGTTTCGAATTCCCCCCTAAGCTCAATGGGTGTTTTACTCATGTTTTTAGCATGATCGAGAAGCCCTGACATATTTACTTTCTGGCTCTGACCGGTAATTTCAACACCTTCCAGCTGGTATCTCACAGGAGCCATGGTTATGGTGGCATTCTGGTTGGCTGTTATCTCGCTTACCGGTACTTTTTTATCAATGTATCCTATTGATCTGAAGGTGATTGTGTCGGATGGATCTGCCTGTAGAGAAAATTTCCCCTCTTTGTCTGTCATGGTTCCACCTCTGACACGCTGGTTAATCACATTGGCATAGGGAATTACAAGCCCTGTCAGATCATCCCTAACCTGAGCAGATACTTTTACCATATCCTCCGGAAAATATACTTGCGAGAATCCACTTACGGAAAGTCCGAAAGTTAATAAAACGCCAAAAATCCACTTTTTACATTTCATATTTCAGAAAGTGCCTAGAGTGCCTAAAGTATTTAAAGTGCCTAAAGTACTTAAGTTCTATTTGTGAATCTCTCCAGTCTTAGGTAATAGTACAAAAAAAGTGTTAAAATATCAAAATCGTCTAATCAGACAGCCCCCCTCGGCTCCGCTCGGGGACTGCTGCTATTTTCTCTATTCGATATACGTTGTTCACTTTTCGATGTTCACTACATTCTGATCGGATAGTCTCCCCTGCCATCTTCTCACCCTCCCATTTTCCCATCTTCTCACTCTCCACTCTCAACTCTCAACTATGAACACGCAGCCGCTCCATTGCCTTCACCACATTCTCCCTTTCGGCGAAAGCTGAGAAACGGAAATATCCTTCCCCGGCAGGTC